>JBBAPL010000053.1:0-28714 GCA_040400895.1 Aquabacterium sp. | reverse complement strand
AAGAAAAATGTGGCCGAGGTGCGCACGCCCGACACCGTCAACGAATTCAAGGCCGGCCAGGTGGTGTTCGCCATCAACTGGGGCTTTGCCTGGGACCGCTTCAAGGACGACGCCGACAGCCAGGTCAAGGGCAAGGTGGGTGTGCTGCCGCTGCCGGCCATGGCCGGTGGCAAAAGCGCCACCTGCGTGGGCGGCTGGCAGTGGGCGGTCAGCGCCTTCAGCAAGCACAAGGCCGAGGCTGCCAAGCTCGTGAAGCACCTGGCCAGCCCCGAGGCCAGCAAGTTCCTGGCGGTCGAAGGGTCGCTGCTGCCCACGTACCAGCGGGTGTACACCGACCCCGACGTGGTGCGCCAGGCGCCCTGGTTCAACGATGCCGCCGCGGTGGTGGTGGCCGGCAAGAGCCGGCCGATGTCGAAGGATTACGGCCAGGTCAGCGACATCGTGCGCACCACCACCAGCGCGGTGCTGGCCCGCACCAAGACGCCGACCGAGGGCGTGGACGAGATCGACGCGCGCCTGCGCCGCCTGATGCGCTGAGCCCGCAGCCCACGTGACCCCGTCCCCGCGCCCCAGCCTGCTGGAGCGGCTGCGCGACCCCAGCGAACGGCTGCTGGGCGCGCTGCTGCTGGCGCCCACCTTCGCGCTGCTGGCGCTGATCGTGGCCTACCCGATCGGCAGGCTGCTGTGGAACAGCCTGTTCGATCTGCGGCTGTCGGGCGGCGAGGTGCCCAAGTTCATCGGGCTGGAGAACTACAACCTGGTCTTCACCGACCCCGACTTCTGGAACGCCACCAAGAACACGCTGCTGATCACGGTGGTGACGGTGCCGGGCGCGCTGCTGGTGGGGCTGGGCCTGGCGCTGCTGGCCAACCTGCCGTTCAAACGGCGCTGGCCGGTGCGGCTGGCGCTGCTGCTGCCCTGGGCGCTGCCGCTGTCGTTTGCCGGGTTGATCTTTGCCTGGTTCTTCCACACCGAGTACGGCATCGTCAACGACGTGCTGCAGCGCCTGGGCCTGGCCGAGCGGCGCGACCCCACGATGTGGCTGCTCAAGCCCGGCTGGGCCTTTGCCGCGGTGTGCCTGACCATCATCTGGAAGACCAGTTCGTTCATGGCGCTGATCCTGCTGGCCGGGCTGCAGATGATCCCGAAGTCGCTGTATGAAGCGGCCGAGGTCGATGGCGCATCGCCCTGGCAGCAGTTCTGGCAGGTGACATTGCCGATGCTGATGCCGTCGATCATGGTGGCACTGATCTTCCGCACCATCACCGCGCTGCAGACCTTCGACATTCCCTACACCATGACCCGCGGCGGCCCCGGCCAGGCCACGCAGACGCTGGCCATGCTGATCCATGCCCACACCATCGACTACCTCGACATGGGCTACGGCTCGGCCATTGCGGTGTGCCTGTTCGTGCTGTCAATGGCGGTGAGCGCGGTGTACCTGCGCCAGGTGGGGCGGCAGGCGGCATGAGCGCCGCCAACCACGCCACCGGCATGCCGGGCGCCGGCTGGCTGCACGGCCCGGCGCTTCGGGTGCTGGCGGCCACGGCGGTGGTGCTCAACGGTTTCTTCCCGGCGCTGTGGATCCTGCTCACGTCGCTGAAGAGCGAGGCCGAGCTGGTGCGCAAGCCGCTGCAGTGGTGGCCCGACCGGCTGACGCTGGCCAACTACCTGCAGGCCTTCACCGACCAGCCGCTGCTGCGTTACCTGGGCAACAGCGCGGCGGTGGCGCTGGGCTCCACCGTGCTGTCGCTGCTGGTGTCGGCCATGGCGGCCTATGCGATCGCCCGGCTGAACCTGCGCTGGCGCCAGACGGCGCTGACCTGCATCGTGGCCAGCAGCATGTTCCCGCTGGTGACGCTGCTGGTGCCGATCTTCGAGACCATGCGCAGCCTGGGCCTGCTGAACACCTACACCGCGCTGATCCTGCCTTACACGGTGCTGAACCTGCCGGTGTGCACGCTGGTGCTGGTCAGCTTCTTCCAGAGCATCCCGCGTGATCTGGAGAACGCCGCCATGATCGACGGCTGCACCCGGTTGGGCGCGCTGGTGCGCATCGTGGTGCCGTTGGCCGCCCCCGGTGTGTTCACAGCCGGCATCCTGGCCTTCGTGAACGCGTGGGATGAATTCCTGCTGGCGCTGAGCCTGAACGCTGGCGCGCAGATGCGCACCGTGCCGGTGGGTATTGCGCTGTACCAGGGGGAATTCAGCTTCCCATGGCCGGTGATCTCGGCCGCGCTGATCGTGGCCATCGTGCCGATGGCGGTGCTGATCGCGCTGTTCCAGGAGCGGGTGGTGGGCGGGCTGACCCAGGGTGGGCTGAAGGGCTGACCAGGATGGGTAGGAGCGGAGGACGGCTTGGGACTCAAAGCTGTCGGCTGTCGTTGCTCTTGAAAGCAGGCGTTCGCCGATCTGAGCGATCGCGCCGGCCAGGGCGGGCCTGTTCTGCTCCATGTCCCCCGGGCCTTCGGCCCTCCTCCTAATACTTACGCAGAACAGGCCCGCCCTGCCCGACGCTCAGCCACCACCGAGGCACACGCCGCATGCGGAGATGGACGCTGGACGAGGACGGTGGGTGACTGGCCGACGGAAGTAGAGAAGGGAGGGCCGGAGGCCCGGAATGACATGGAGTCGGCCAGTTGCCCGCCGGCCTCGGCCTCGCGCAAAACTTTGAAGGGCTGAAGTCCAAAGCAAGCTACATCTGAGAAGAGCCCGCAGCCGCCTACTGGAACTGCTCCACCAACCGCTGCAGCGCCATGGAGAACGGCTGCTCCATCAGCGGCAGCGTCAGCAGCATGCCGATCAAGCCCACGCTCACGGTGATCGGAAAGCCTACCGAGAACACGCTGATCTGCGGTGCCACGCGCGAGACCACGCCCAGCACCAGGTTGACGAACAGCAGCATGCCCACCAAAGGCAGGGCGATCCACAGGCCCAGCGTGAAGACCTCGGCGCCCCAGCGCTGGGGTTGCAACTGGTGCAGGAAGGCCATCGGCGTGTCGCCGACCTGAAAGATCTCGAAGCTGCGCACCAGGGCCTGGATCAGCATCAGGTGGCCATTGCCCAGCACGAACAGGAACGCCACCAGGGTGCCGAACAGCCGGCTGCTGGCCGTGCCCTGGCTGGCGGTGGCGGGATCGAAGAAGCCAGCGAAGTTCAGGCCCATCTGCAGGCCGATCAGTTCGCCGCCCATTTCCACCGCGGCAAACACCAGCCGCACCGCAAAACCCATGGTCACGCCCACCAGCACCTGCTGTGCCACGATCATGAAGGCCAGCGGTGAATCCAGTGGCACCACCGGCATGGCAGGCAGGCTGGGCTGGGCGGCCAGGGCGATGAAACCGGCCAGGCCGATCTTCACCCGCATCGGCACGGCCCGTTGACTGAACACCGGCAGCGTGGCCAGCAGCGCCAGCGCCCGCAGGAAGGGCCACAGCAGCGGCGTGATCCACGCGAGGATCTGGACCTCGGTGAGGTTGACCATCGCAGGCTCAGCCCACGGCCGATGGAATCGCCAGCAGCGTGCGCTGGATGTACTCGACCAGCATCGTCAGCATCCACGGCCCGGCCAGGGCCATCACGGCCACCGCGGCCACCACCTTGGGCACGAAGCTCAGCGTGGCCTCGTTGATCTGCGTGGCCGCCTGGAACACGCTGACGACCAGGCCGACCACCAACACCGACAGCAGGATGGGGGCCGACACCAGCAGCAGCATGTACAGCCCTTGCTGGCCGAGGTGGAACGCCTGTTGACTGTCCATGAACGTTCGCTCAAAAGGTTAGGTGGCAAAGCTCGCCGCCAGGCTGCCGAGCAGCAGGTTCCAGCCATCAGCCAGCACGAACAGCATCAATTTGAAGGGCAAGCTCACCAGCACCGGGCTCAGCATCATCATGCCCAGGCTCATCAGCACGCTGGCCACGATCATGTCGATGATCAGGAACGGGATGAAGATCATGAAGCCGATCTGGAAGGCGCTTTTCAGCTCACTGGCCACGAATGCCGGCACGATCACCATGAACGGCATCTTGTCGGCCTTGACGTCGGCCGGCACCTTGGCCAGCTTGGCAAACAGCGCCATGTCGCTGTGCCGCGTCTGCTTGAGCATGAAGGCGCGCATCGGTGCGCCAGCGCGCTCCACGGCCTCGGGGAATTCGATCTTCTGGGTGGAATAGGGCAGCCAGGCGTCCTGGTAGACCTTGTCCAGCGTCGGCGACATCACGAAGAAGGTGAGGAACAGGCTCAGGCCGATGATCACCTGGTTGGGCGGCGCGGCCTGGGTGCCCAGCGCCTGGCGCAGCAGGCTCAGCACGATGACGATGCGGGTGAAGCCGGTCATCATCAGCACCACCGCCGGCAGAAAGGTCAGCGCGGTGAAGAACAGCAGCGTCTGGATCGGCACCGAATAGGCCGTGGCGCCGCTGGCCTGGCCAACCAGCAACGGCAGGCCGGGCCCGCCCGTGGCAGATTGCGCTAAAGCCGTTGTCGAAACTGCCGACAACAACGTGACGGCCAGCAGCGCGCCGCTGCGGCGCACCTGGCGCCAGTAAAAACTGCGGCGTTCAGCGCGCATCGCCGCCTCCGGGTTTTTGCTGTCGCTGCAGCAGTTGCGCAAACACCGATCCGTTGCCGGGCGCAGCGGTGGGCAGTTCCGCCTGCGGCGGCAGGCTGTGCAGGGTGCTGATGCCAGCGGGCGACACCCCCAGCACCAGCCAGCGGCGGTCGTCACCCTGGCCCACTTCCACCGTCACCAGGCGCTGATTCGGCGACAGCGGCAGGGCGCCCACCAGGCGCATCGGTGTGCCGGTGGCGCTGCCGCCCAGCGGCGTGCGTTTGAGCAGCCACAGCGCTGCCGGGATCAATGCCAGGATCAGCACGAAGGCCGCCACCGGTCCGATGAAGTCGGTTTCGCTCATGGTCGGGCCTAGGTCCTGGACAAGCGCCGCATGCGCTCGCTGGGTGTGACGATGTCGGTCAGCCGGATGCCGAACTTGTCGTTGACCACCACCACCTCGCCCTGGGCGATCAGATAACCATTGACCAGCACGTCCATCGGCTCGCCGGCCAGCGCTTCCAGCTCCACGACCGAGCCCTGGGCCAGCTGCAGGATGTGCTTGATCGGGATGCGGGTGCGGCCCAGCTCCACGGTCAACTGCACCGGGATGTCCAGGATCATGTTTAGGTCGTTGCCCGGCGCCAGCGCACCCGGCGGCGACGCCGCGAAGTTGGTGAACTGCGCGGCCTGCACCGCGCCGAACGGGTCGGCCACCTCGCTGGCGGTCTCGTTCCTGCTGCCGGCGGCGGGCTTGCTCTCGTCCAAGGCGGCAGCCCATTCGGCCGCCATGCGGTCTTCTTCGGACATGCCGGCGGTGTCGTCACTCATGGTCTGCTCCCAACCAGCCCGCGTCGGCACCGGTCAACATTTTGTCGATCTTGATGGCGTTGCGGCCACTGCTGGTGCCGTAGTGGCAGTCGAACACCGGCACGCCGTCCACCTTGGCCTGGATCATCGGCAGCAGGTCCAGCTCGATGAAGTCACCCGGCTTGAAGCCCAGCACCTGTTCCACCGTCACCCGGGCGGTGGCCAGTTCGGCCACCAGCGGCACGTCGGCGCTCTGAATCTGGGTGCGCAGCAGCTTGATCCAGCGCCGGTCGGGTTCGGCGTCACCCTGCATGGCCGAATACAGCACGTCTCGGATCGGCTCCAGCGTGCTGTAGGGGATGCAGAAGTGCACGGTGCCGGTGGTGTCGCCCACCTCCAGCGTGAAGCTGGTGGCCACCACCACCTCGCTGGGCGTGGCCACGTTGCAGAACTGCGGCTGCATCTCGCTGCGCTGGTATTCCAGCTCCACCGGGTAGATGCCGGCCCAGGCCTTCTTGTACTCGTGGATGATCACGTCGACCAGGCGCTCGATCACCCGCTGCTCGGTGGCCGAGAAGTCACGCCCCTCGATGCGGGTGTGGTACTTGCCGTTGCCGCCATACAGCGCGTCGATCACCGCGAACACCAGCGACGGATCGCAGACGATCAGCCCGCTGCCGCGCAGTGGCTTGACGCTGACGATGTTGAAGTTGGTGGGCACCACGATCTCGCGCAGGAAGGCGCTGTACTTGATGACCTTGGCGCCACCGATCGACACCTCGGGGCTCTTGCGGATCAGGTTGAACAGCCCCAGGCGGATGTTGCGGGCGAAGCGCTCGCCGATGATCTCCATCGTGGGCATGCGCCCACGCACGATCCGCTCCTGGCTCGCGATGTTGTAGTCGCGGATGCCTTCGGTCTTGACCTCTTCGGACTCGATCTTCTGGCTCTCGCCGGTGATGCCCTGCAACAGCGCATCGACCTCGTCCTGCGACAGGATCTGCTGGTTCATGGGTTGCTGTGTGCCAGGTCAGTGCAACCGACGCAGCGACGCCAGTCGCCGCCGCCAATGTCAAGCGGCCGCCGCGTCAGCGGCTCTGCCGGGCCGCTGGGGGCGCCCCGCTGGAGGGGAGCGCCGAAGGGACTGCGGGGGGCGGTCACTTATTGGACGATGAAGTTCGAGAAGTGGACGGCCGTCACAGGCAGGGTCGCTTGCACCTTCTTTTTCTTCTTTTTCTTCTTCGGTGGCGGCGTGCCATCGGTGGCCGCGGCGGCCTCCTCTTCTTCCTCTTCCTCGACCTCGTAGCCCAGGGGGCGCACCGATGCATACAAGATCGACTTCGCCAACTTCTCCTTGCCCTCGCGGGTGAGCAGTTGTGCTGCTGTCTTGTGCGACAGCACCATCAGGATGTTGTTGCGGATGGCTGGCATGTAGAGCTTGAGCTCTTCGCCGGTCTTGGCGTCTCCGATCTCGAGGGTGACGCCGATCTGGGCATAGCGATCGCTCTCCTTGTCGGCCAGGTTGACGGTGAACGGGTCGAGCGGCACGAACACCGGCGGGTTTTTGGGGTCGTGCTTGGGTTTGGGCTTGGCGGCGGGCTCATGGGTCTCGGCCTTGGCTTGGCCGTCGCCGCCGTCTTCGTCGCCCTCGGCCGGTTTCTTCTTCAGCAGGAAGAAGGCGGCGCCACCCCCGATCAGCACCACCAGCAGCGCGGCGGCGATGATGATGATGAGCTTCTTCTTGCCGCCCTTGGCGGGCGGGGTGGCATCGGCTGCGGCGGCGGCTGCGGGTGCGGCGGACATGGTGCGTCTCCAGGGCATGCCGGCTGTGCCGGCAGGGCGGGGCGCCACGCCGTCAGCCGGCATGGCACTCCTCTCAGGCGATTATTCGGACGGCTGGCAGCGGCCGAACCGCTGAACAGCGGGGCAAAGCGCCGTGTTTTGCCGGCCGGCCGGCACGCGCGCACAGCCCGCCACCGGCGCCGAGGCGGGCGCGGGGTTCGGTGGCGTGGGGCGCCCAGCGGGTCAGGCCCGCGGTGCCGCCGGCCTCTGCAGACCGGCCGGTTGTGTCGTCCTGCGGCTGGCTCAGGCCACCAGATCGACCAGGCCGCGCTGGGTGCGTTGCATGCCCGGTGCAGCCGGCAAGGTGTTGCCCGCGGCGCTGTTGCCGTCGGCCTGGCGTGCCTGGCCCGGGTTGGCGGGCTGATCGCCCTGGCCCTGGCGGCCCGGCGTCTGCTGGAACACGCCACCACCGGCCAGCGTGAAGCCTGCATCCTGCAGCGCGCCAGCCAGTGCCGGCAGCGACGCCTCGATCACGGCGCGTGTGCCGGCCAGGTCGGCCTGGAAGTCCACCCGTGCCGCACTGCCGTCCAGCGCGATCTGCACCGCGATCGGGCCCATCTCGGGCGGGTTGAGCTGCAGGCGGGCGGTCTGCACACCGTCGCGCACCATCACGCTGACCTGTGTGCCCAGCGCGGCGCCGAAGGCGGGGTCGTCCAATGGAACCGGCACGCGGGCCTCTGCCGGCGCCGCAGCGCTGTTGCCGGGGGAGACCACCGGTGTGGTGCCCTGCGCTGCCAGCGGCAGGGCGTTGAAGCTGCTGGCCAGGTCGGCCACGGCCTCGGTGCGGCTCGGGGCCTGGTTGGGGCCGGCAACGGCCTGCGCTGCGCGGTCGGCGTTGGCTGCCGCAGCGGTGGACGTGACGGCTGGCGGCGCTGGCACTGCGCCGGCTGGGGCCGGCGCTGCCGGGTTGCCGGCAGCCGCCAGGCCCGTTTCATCGCGGCGGGTTGTGTCAGGGCTGGTGGCTGGCGTGCGTTTGGTGTTGTCAGCGCCGCTGGCACGGTCGGCTGTGGCCATGGCCACAGGCGCGGCGACCGACGCTGTGACCGACGGTGTGGCACCGGCGCCAATGCGTGCGCCCAAGTCGACACGGGCCGTGGTGGAGTCGGTTGCCGCGGGTCTGGCGGCTGCAGCGGGTGGCTGGCCGGCGGGCACGGCCGGCGGCATGGCCGATGGCGAGGTGGTCTCAGCGGGTTGCACCGTGATCGTGCTGGCTGCCGCTGCCGCCGCGGCGGGCGTGCTGCCGTCCGCGGCTGGCGTGGGGATGCCAGCAACTGGGGTGTCAGCCGCCCTGGAGATGCTGCGGGTGGTGGCGCGTGGGTCGGTCTCGCGGCCGCGCGACGCCAGCTCACCGACCGCCCGCCCGGACAGGCGCGCGTTGCTCGTTGCCGTGCTGGCTGCTGTCGCCGCCGTGGTGGCTGCCGGGGTGACTGCGGCGCTGGTGGCCAGCTTGGCGGTGGGTGTGGCGGCGGTGGCGGCCGCGATGCTGGTGACCGGCGTGGCCGTGGACTCGGCGGTGGTGGTGGCCGCTGTCGCCGCTGCAGTCGTTGATGCGGTTGCCGCGGTGCTGGCGGGGGCGGCTGTTGCGGGGCCCGGATTGGCAGTTGCTGCCTGTATGGGCGGGGTGATGGCGGTCGGTTCTGCGTTCGGCAGCATGGTGACCTGGGTCAGGCTGGCCGCTGCAGGGTTCGGGCCGGTGGCCTGGGTGGGGGCGGCATCCGGCAGTGTGCTGGCCGGATGGGGTGCCGTCGGCACGCGCAGCGCATCGGCAACCAGCGGGCCCATGCCGCCAGGCATGGCCGCTGCGGCCGTGACCGTGACGGCGGGCAGGTCGGCGCCAGTTGGCAGGGCCACCGCGCCGGCCGACACCGTTGCCGCAACGGCCGTGAGCCCTGCGTCGCCGGTGGTGGATGCTGCGGTGGTTGCGGGCTGCAACGGCTGCGCCGTCGGCCAAGGCAGCGGTGGCGGCGGTGTCGGCAGGGCTGTGGGCGCCAGGCTGGCCGCCAGGTTGGTGGTGCTGATGCTGCCGTTGGTGGCCAGTGCATCGCTGGGCGGGTCGGACAGGTCTGCGGGCGCCGGCCGGTTGCCGGCCGCATGGGCGGTCAGGTCGGGCAGGCCGCTGGCAGCCGCCCGGCTGGCCAGGCGGCTGCGGGCCCATTGCGTGGTGCTGGGGGTGCTGGCCACGCCAGCCGGCACCGTGGCATCGGCCGGTGCGCCGTCGGCCGGGCCGTCGTTGGCAGCCCGGTCCACGGGCTGGCGCGGGGTCGCCGGCTGCTGGTCGGACGCGCCAGCGGCCCGGCGCGGGGGGGGGGCCACCTGGGGCTCGGTGGCCGCATGGGCCGGTTCGCCGTCGGCGGACGTGGCGGTTGGCGGCTCGGCTGGGGCTGTGCCGTCCTCCTGGCCGGTGCGGGCTGCTTCGGGCTTGCCGTTGGCCGGTTGGGGATGGCTGTCGGGTTTGGCGGTCTCGGCGCGTGTCGCGTGGTCGGGCTCGGGCTCGCCTTGCCGTGCGCTGCGCTCGGCGGCGGGTCTGGGCACAGCGGTGGCCTCTGCTGCGCGTGCGGACTCGCTGGGCCGCGGCTTGCTGGCCACCTGCTGGTCGATCTCGCGCAGCGCGGCCTGGCGGTCGCTCTGGCGCTGCATCAGCATGGCGAAGTCGGCGTTGCCGCCGCTGGCATCGCGTGACGGGGCGGCTGCCTCGGGCAGCGGCATGTTGCCAGGGGTCAGCAGGGCGGGCAGAGGGCTCAGCATGGACGGTCCTTCACGCGGGTGCGGGTTCAGCGGGCCTGCGCGGCCAGCGGGTGTTGGCCGCGCTGGGCGCTGGCGGCGCGTTGGGCAGCTTCATCGGTGGTGCGCTGGTCCCGCCGGCTGGCGATGGCCTGCAGCTCGGTCTGGCGCCGGTCGATCAGCTTGCGCACGGCGGCCACCCGCTGCTCACGCGCCAGCAGCAGGTTGCGCGCCTGCTGCACCCGGTTGCCCAGGTGCTGGGTGTTGAGCTGCTGGTGCGCAATGGCCTGGTCCAGCCGCTGGCCGAAGCCGCGGTGGCAATGCAGCAGCTCAGGGGTGCCTGAGTCCTGGAACCGTGCGGTCCAGCGCTGGTCGTATTCACCGCGGTAGGTGTTGAGGGCGCGGCCTTGTTCATCGGCCTGCGCCACCAGTGCCTCGGCCTGGCGCAGGGCCAGGGCGGCGGTGTCACGCTCGGACTCGGCCCGCTGCAACAGGGTCTGCAGCAGGGCAACGGAATGGAGGCTCATGGCGTGTGTGTGGGGGCTGTCAGTTGGCCATCAGGCGCGCCAGCTGGGCGCGGCTTTGCGCCAGCGGGGCGCGGTCGTGCATGTCCTGCTGCAGCAGGGTGACCAACGCCGGGTGCAGTTGCAGGGCCTGGTCGAGCTCGGCGTCGTGCCCGGCCTGGTAGGCGCCCAGCTGGATCAGGTCACGCGCCTTGCCCACGCGGGCCAGCACGCCGCGTGCGCGGCGCGCCAGTTCCACCTGCTCACGCGGGCTGACATTGCCCATCACGCGGGAGATGGACTTCTCCACGTCGATGGCCGGGTAGTGGCCGCTCTCGGCCAACTCGCGGCTGAGCACGATGTGGCCGTCCAGGATGCCGCGGGCGGCGTCGGCGATCGGGTCCTGCGGGTCGTCGCCCTCGCTCAGCACGGTGTAGAACGCGGTGATCGAGCCCACGCCGTTCAGGCCGTTGCCCGAGCGCTCCACCAGCTGCGGCAGCTTGGCGAAGCAGCTGGGCGGGTAGCCCTTGGTGGCCGGCGGCTCGCCGATCGCCAGGGCGATCTCGCGCTGGGCCATGGCGTAGCGGGTCAGGCTGTCCATCAACAGCAGCACATGGCGGCCCTGGTCGCGGAAGTGCTCGGCCACGGCGGTGGCATACGTGGCGCCCTGCATGCGCACCAGCGGTGGGGCGTCGGCGGGTGCCGCCACCACCACGCTGCGGGCCAGGCCGTCCTCGCCCAGGATGTCCTCGATGAATTCCTTCACCTCGCGGCCGCGCTCGCCGATCAGGCCGACCACGATCACGTCGGCCTCGGTGTAGCGGGCCATCATGCCCAGCAGCACGCTCTTGCCCACGCCGGTGCCGGCAAACAAGCCCAGGCGCTGGCCGCGGCCCACGGTCAGCAGGGCATTGATGGCGCGCACGCCGGTGTCCAGCGGGGTGCGCACCGGGTCGCGCTCCATCGCGTTGATGGGGCGGCGCACCATGGGCTCGTTGCGCACATGGGTCAGCGGGCCCAGGCGGTCCATCGGCTGGCCGTGGGCGTCGACCACCCGGCCCAGCAGGCCGTCGCCCACGGCCAGGTGCAGGCCGCGGTCTTCGCTGCGGCGCCACAGGGCGTTGTCCCGGCCCAGCAGCGGCGGGGCATGGCTGATGCCACGCGGCGTGACCCGCGCACCGCTGGACAGGCCGTGCAACTCACCAGTGGGCATGAGAAAGGCACGGTCGCCATTGAAGCCCACCACCTCGGCCAGCACCGGCGGGCCGATGTCGCCGTGCACTTCACAGACGGAGCCCACCGGCGCGCGCACACCGGCGGCTTCCAGCACCAGGCCGGTGACGCGCACCAGGGTGCCGTGGGTCTGCAGTGGCGCCTTGACCGAGGCATAGGCCTGCAGGTCGCCCAGATAGTGCGCCCAGCGCTGCAGGCGCGGGGATGGGGCAGCCGGTGCAGCCGCCAGGGCGTCGGCCACGCCGTTCGCAGTGTCCGGTGTGTCGGCGAGGTTCATGCATCGCCCCCGGCGCTGGACGCGTCATCGGCGCCGTCGTCCCATGCGACGCCGCTGCCCAGGGCCTGGGTGGCTTGGACCCAGCGGGTGGCCACCAGCGCGTCGATCACGCCGGCGTCGGACTCGACCCGGCAGCCACCGCGCGCGATCGTGGGCTGCGCCAGCAAGCGGGCGCCGCGGGCGGCCAGGGCTTCCTCGCAACCTTGTTGCACCAGGGTGTGGTCATCAGGGTGCACCAGCACCGTGATGTGGCGGGCGCTCATCAGCACCGCATTGACAGCCTCGCGTGCCACCTGGGCCACCAGCGCCGGGCGCACCGCCAGTTCACTGCGCACCACCTGGCGTGCCAGTTCGGTGGCCACGCGGGCCACGCTGGTGGCCATGTCCTGCTCCAGGCGGCCCAGGTCGTCATCCAGCGCTTGCAGCACCCGGGCCATCTGGCTGCTGGTCTGGCTGGCGAAGCTCTCCTTGAAGCTCTCCAGCGCCACCAGGCCGTCGCGGTAGCCGTCCTGGTAGCCCTGCTGGCGCGCCGCGCTCACCTGCTGCCGGGCTTCGGCCAGCAGGGCGTCGCGCTGAGCAGCCAGCGCTTCTGCCAGGTCGGGCGCCGGCTGCGCCGGTGCCGTGGGCGGCGGCGGCGCGGCCGGGCCGGCCGGGTGGTCGGCGGAGAAGTCGTCCGAGAAGCCGTCGGTCACCGGCCAGGCCGGCACCGGCGGGCCGGGTGGCTCTTCGCCCGCGGCGCGTGCCCGCACGGCGGCCTGCGGGTTGCCGGGCTGGGCCGGCTGGCTGATGGTGGGCGGCTCGGCAAAGGCGCCAGGCGTCCAGGCCGCGAACCCCTGCAGTTCCTCACGCGGGATGAAGCGGGTGTAGGCCACACCGGCACGCAGCACGGCGGGCGGCTGCTCGCCGTGCAGGCGCTCGGCCGGCGTCAGCCGTCTAGAGGAATTCATCCGCGCCTCCGCTGGCGATCACGATCTGGCCTTCTTCCACCAGGCGGCGCACGATCTTCAGGATCTCCTTCTGCTCGGCTTCCACGTCGGACACGCGCACCGGGCCGCGGCCTTCCAGGTCTTCCTTCAGCGTCTCGGCCGCGCGGCTGGACATGTTGCGGAAGATCTTGTCGCGCATCTCCGGCGCCGCGCCCTTGAGCGCCAGCACCAGCGATTCGCTCTGGACTTCCTTCAGGATCATCTGGATGCCCTTGTCGTCGACCTTGATCAGGTCGTCGAAGCCGAACATGTTGTCCATCAGCTTCTGGGCCAGGTCGGGGTCGCTCTCGCGCACGTAATCGAGCACGCTGGTCTCCAGCGCGCTGCCCAGCAGGTTGATGATCTCGGCGGCCGTCTTCACCCCGCCCAGCGAGGCCTTGCGCATGCGCTCGCTGCCGGCCAGCACGTTGCTGAGCACGTCGTTCAGGTCCTTCAGCGCGACGGGCTGGATGCCATCGAGGGTGGCGATGCGCACCATCACCTCATTGCGCTGGCGCTCGCTGAAGAACTTCATGATCTCGCTGGCGAGGTCGGCGTCCAGGTGCACCATGATGGCCGCGACGATCTGCGGATGCTCGTTGCGCAGCAGCTCGGCCACGCTGCCCGGCTCCATCCACTTCAGGCCCTCGATGCCGCTGACGTCGTTGCCCTGCAGGATGCGGTCGATCAGCAGGTTGGCCTTGTCTTCGCCCAGCGCCTTGCGCAGCACGGCCTTCACGTATTCATCGGTGTCGGACACCAGGGCATGCTGGTCCAGCGCGTTGGAGGCAAAGCGTTCCAGCACCTTGGCCAGCCGCTCGCGCGGCACGATCTTCAGGCGGGCGATGGTCTCGCCGAGCTTCTGCACCTCTTTTGGCGAGAGCTGCTTGAACACTTCGGCGGCTTCTTCCTCGCCGATGGACATCAGCAGGATGGCCGCTTCTTCAACGCCGTTGTCGTCCATCAGGGAGTTCCTTCCATCCAGGCCCGCATGATGTTGGCCACGGCCGCGGGGTTCTGCTTGGCCAGTTCACGCGCGTCGATCAGCTGGGCTTCCACCTTCTGGTTGTTCTCCAGGGCCAGCAGCGCGGCCTCGTCCGGGCCGGGCAGGGCCTCTTTGTCGTCGACCACGGCGTTCAGCGCGTTCGCGGGCTCGGGTGGCGGCGGTGGCGTGTCGGGCCGCAGGGCGGGCCGCACCACGCCGAACAGCAGCATCAGTGCCACCAGGGTCAGGGCCGCAGGCAGGCCGCCCACCTTCAGCAGGTCGATCAGCCAGGGATCCTTCCACACGGGCACCGCGTCGGGTTCGACCTTGAGCTCGGGGCGGAACGGGATGTTGACCACCCGCACCGAGTCGCCCCGTTCCTTCTTGAAACCGACCGCTTCCTGCACCAGGGCGGTCAGCTTCTCCATTTCTTCAGCTGGCAGCGGCACGGTGTTGGGCTTGCCCGTCTTGGCATCCAGCGTGGTGCGGTGGTTCACCAGCACGGCCACGTTGACACGCCGCATCTCGCCGGTGGCCGCGCGCTTGGTCTCCACCGTCTTGCCGACCTCGTAGTTGATGGTGCTCTCGCGCCGGGCTCCGGCGCCGGCCAGGCCAGCTTGTGCTGCCTGCAGCGGCGCCGATGCGGCGGTGGCCGGCGCGGCGGCGGGCGTGGGCGCCTGGTTGGTGGCGGCACCCGGCACGCCGGTGGGCTGCGGCGGGGTGGCGCTGCTGGCCTCGATGCTCTGCTGGCTGCGCACGGTGGCGCGTGCGTCGGGCCCCTGGTTGGGCGAATAGGCCTCGCTGGTCTGCTCGATCTGGTTGAAGTCGAGTTCGGCGGTGACGGTGGCGCGCAGGTTGTCCTTGCCCAGGGCAGGCTCCAGGATCTCGTTGACGCGCTGCAGCAGCCGGGCTTCGGTCTCGCGCAGGTGCAAACGCTGCTGCTGTGTCAGGTCGCTGCGCAGCTCGCTGTCGGGCTGGGTGAGCCAGTTGCCGTCCTGGTCGGTGATGCTGACGGCCTTGGCGCTGAGGCCCGGCACGGCGGTGGCCGTCATGTTGACGATGCCGGCGATCTGGTTGCGGTCGAGCGTGCGGCCCGGCAGCAGGGTCAGTGCCACCGAGGCGGACGGTTTGTCCTGCTCCCGGTAAAAACCGTTCTGGCCGGTCAGCGCGACCATCACCCGCACCGACTGCACTGCCGAGATGGTGGCGATCTGCTGTTCCAGCTGGTTGGACAGGGCGCGCTGCAGGTGGGTCCGCTCCTGGAGCTGGCTCTGGCCGAAGCTGGCCTTGTCCATCGCCTCGAAGCCGTTGGGCGCCGACTTGGGCAGGCCCGCCATCGCCAGCTTCATGCGCAGGGTGTTGATCCGCTCGGTGGGCACCATGATCAACCCGCCGCCGTTGACCAGCTCGTGTTTTTCGCCCAGCTTGGTGAGCTGCTCGACCACCAGGCCCAGTTCGGTGTTGGGCAGCACCTGCGGGAACAGCGGTGACATCGGCACATGCCGGCTCCACAGCGCCAGTGCCACCAGCACGGCGACCAGCCCTGCGGTGCCGACGGCCAGCAGCGTTTTCTTGCGGCCAGGCAGCGCCTGCAGCCGGGACAGCGGGCCCCGTGGCGCGTCGGGCATGGCCTCGGCCAGCATCGCGGCCTGGTTGGCGGGTGTCAGTGCGGTGACTGCAGCGTCCATGTCAGTGCCGCCCGGCCGTCCGAACGCGCTGACGCGCCCCCTCGGGGGGCAGCGGGCGAAGTGAGCGTTGGGGGTGTTTCATCCTGGGATGTGGGGCGTCGGTTGTGCCAGGCCAGACAGGGCCCTGTTCGACGTTGATTGTTCTGCGGTGGTGTGCGCGGCCATGGCAGAAACAGCCTGCAATTCGGGCTTCAGTTCGCACCATCGTGGCCGAGGGTGGCGCCTAGAGTGCAAGGCGTGGCAATGGCCGGATCAGCCGTGCCTGCCACTGCCGGAGTGCCGCATGAAACTCGAACTCAAGCCTTTCGACTTCAACCAGGCCGTGGCCCGCGCGGGCCTGCGGCCCGACGGCATGCCCCTGGCCGGGCTGGGCAAGGCCGGTAAGGCCGAGGCAGCTGACGGCGCGCAGCCGGCGAACTTCACCACCGCGATGGCGCAGGCGCTGCGGGCGGTGAGCGATGCGCAGCTGGAATCAGGGCGGCTGCAGCGGGAGCTGCAGCTGGACAACCCGACAGTCAGCCTGGAGCAGACGATGATCGCGATGAACAAGTCGCAGGTCGGGTTCACCGCGGCGCTGACGGTGCGCAACCGGCTGGTGCAGGCCTACACCGACATCATGAACATGCAGGTGTGAAGGCTGGCTGGCTGGCTGGCTGGTTGGTTGGTTGTTTGGCTGGCTGGCTGGCTGGCTGGCGCGGCTTGTCGACGCTTCGCCGGTCCGTTGCACCCCGCCGGGTCCCGCCCCGGCTGGCGGGTCACTTTCTTGTCCGGCGACAAGAAAGTCACCAAAGAAACGCCTGCCAAACTGGGCGTACAGCACCGAGCGCTTGTCACGGCCCGGGCGCTGCGCCTCGCCTGTTCGGCTCAAACACCTTGCTACAGACGACCGCAGTCGCTTCGGCGCTGGTGAGGCTCAGCAGACCGCCATCTGAACAGATTGCCGTACGCCATCGTGCCTTGCCGTGGTCTGTGCGTCACAGCCCTGACCGGGGTGGCACGGCCTTGGAATGTGCCGCGCTGGTTCCGGCTGCCTCTGTTCGAGCCGGACAGGCGAGTCGCAGCGCCTGGGTCTCTGCAGATGCCTGGGCCTCAACGCGCAGTTTGGAAGGGCCTTTTGATCCAACCTTTTGGCCCAGCAAAAGGTTGGTCGCCCGCCGGGGCGAGACCCGGCGCGGTGCATCGCATTGGCGAAGCTACCGCGAGGCGCAGAAGCGAAGCGATCAAGCCGTCTTGATCTCCGCCAACCCCAGCTCGGCAATCGACTCCTGCCGCATCACGAACTTCTGGATCTTGCCGGTGATCGTCATCGGGAAGCCGTCGACAAACCGGATGTGCCGCGGGATCTTGTAGTGCGCGATCTGCCCGCGGCAGAAGTCGCGGATCTCGTCGGCCGACGCGCTGGAACCCTCGCGCAGTTTGATCCAGGCGCACAGTTCCTCGCCGTACTTCACATCGGGCACGCCCACCACCTGCACGTCCTGCACCGCCGGGTGGCGGTACAGGAACTCCTCGATCTCGCGCGGGTAGACGTTCTCACCGCCGCGGATGACCATGTCCTTGAGACGCCCGACGATGTTGACGTAGCCCTCGGCGTCCATGGTGGCCAGGTCGCCGGTGTGCATCCAGCCGTCGGCGTCCACCGCCTCGGCCGTCTTGGCGGGGTCGCCCCAGTAGCCCTGCATGACCGAATAGCCACGGGTGCACAGCTCGCCGGTGGTGCCGAAGGGCACCGGCTGGCCGTGCTCGTCGACGATCTGCACCTCCAGGTGTGGTTGCACCCGGCCGACGGTGGACACGCGCCGGTCCAGCGGATCGTCGACCGCGCTCTGGGTGCTGACAGGCGAGGTCTCGGTCATGCCGTAGGCGATGGCCACCTCGCGCATGTTCATCTGTGCCTGCACCCGCTTCATCACTTCGATCGGGCAGGGCGATCCGGCCATGATGCCGGTGCGCAGGCTGGAGATGTCGAACTCGGCAAAGCGCGGGTGGTCCAGCTCGGCGATGAACATGGTGGGCACGCCGTACAGCGCGGTGCAGCGCTCGGCCTGCACCGTCTGCAGCACCGCCAGCGGGTCGAAGGCCTCGGCCGGGTAGACCATGGTGGCGCCATGCGTCAGGCAGCCCAGGTTGCCCATCACCATGCCAAAGCAGTGGTACAGCGGCACGGGGATGCACAGCCGGTCGTCCGCGGTCAGGCGGATCGCCTCGCCGACGAAGAAGCCGTTGTTCAGGATGTTGCGGTGGGTGAGGGTGGCGCCCTTGGGGTGACCGGTGGTCCCCGAGGTGAACTGGATGTTGATCGGATCGGTGGCGCGCAGCGTGGGGCCCAGCGCGGCCAGCTCGGCGCGGCTGGCCGCCGTGGCGTGGCCCGCCACGGCGCTGAAGTTCAGCATGCCGGGTGTGCCCGCCTCGCCCAGGCGGATCACCCAGCGCAGCTGCGGCAGGGCGGCGGCCTGCAACTGGCCGGGTGTGCTGAGCGCCAGTTCAGGCGCCAGGTCGTTGACGATGGCCAGGTAGTCGCTGGTCTTCAGCGCTGGTGCCAGTACCAGGGCCTGGCAGCCCACCTTGGTCAGGGCATACGCCAGCTCGCTGCGCCGGTAGGCCGGGTTGACGTTGACCAGCACCAGCCCGGCGCGCGCCGTGGCGAACTGGGTGAGCACCCATTCGGCGCAGTTGGGCGCCCAGATGCCGACCCGGTCGCCCGGCTGCAGGCCCATGGCCAGCAGGCCGGCGGCCACGGCGTCGGCCCGGTCGGCCAGTTCACGCCAGGTCCAGCGCACGCCCTGGTGCGGCACCACCAGCGCCTCGCGCGCACCGTGCGCGGCCACTGTGGCATCGAGCGCCTGGCCAATGGTGCATTCCTGCAGCGGCGGCGTGCTGGCGCCGCGGGCGTGGGACAGCTGGGTGGCGGTGGTGGTCATGGCGGGTGTCTCCGGAGGTGCGGGTGCGTTGGCCTGCACTGTGCCCCAGACGGCGGCATTTGCCACTTCGGACTGACACGGGGCTGGTGCGCGCCGCGGCCAGTGCCCGCGGCCGGCGGCCGGTGTCAGTGCCCGGTGACGGTGACCGGGCAGGCCGGCGTGCCCGCCACCGTGGCGGCCGGGGCGCACACGCTGGCGTGGCCCATCGCGTTCAGCCGCACCTGCAGTTGCTGGCCTTCGGCGGAAGCAAATCGCGCCAGGCCTTCGGCACGCAGGCTGCCGCCCGTGCGGCCATCCAGCGTCATCGGTGTGGCCAGCAGCAGTTGCACGCCGGGCTGGTGGGCACCGCGCACCACCTTGATCAGGCCGCTGCCTGCGCCGCCGGACAACTGCAGGCAGTTGCCGACCGGGCCTGTGCCAATGGCGTAGCACCACTGGCTGCCGGGCTGGAACACCAGGTGCACCGGCTGGGCGCGGCGACTTGCCTCCTGCCTGGCCAGCGAGATGTCGGCCCGCAAGTGCTCGGCCGCGGCATGCAGGCGCTGACGCGCCACCAGTGATGCGAAGCTGGGTACCGCCACCGCCGCCAGAATGGCCATGATGGCCAGCGCGATCGCCATCTCCAGCAGGGTGAAGCCGGGCGCGGTGGCGCGGGCGCGACGGCGGGGAGCCATCAGTCCAGGCTCATCAGGCGCCGACGCTTCTGGGTCTGGTCGATGTAGCGCTGCAGCGTGCGCAGGCTGCCGGCGTCCGGGCGGATCACTTCGCACCCCAGGCGCAGGCCGTTGGCCTTGCCTTGCACACTGGTGGCGTGCTGGATGCGCAGGGCCACCTCCAGCAGGGTGTCGGTGTCCAGGTCGAGCAGCACGCCGCCCATCTCCAGGCCTGGCGGCAGCGGTGGGGTCCCACCAGGCAGCATCAGTGCGCAGCCGCCAATGCTGACATCGAGGATGCGCAGCGACAGTTGCATGTCGGGCATGCTGGGGTGGCGCAGACGCGCCACCGGCGCGCCACGCTCCAACGTGCGCACCCGAAACGCGGACCGGCGTTGGAAACGGTAGATGCAGGCCGGCAACCGCGCCTGCAGCGCCGTGGCGCGCGGGCTGCGCACCAGCATCAGATCATGCAGGTCGAACTGCAGCTTGACCGAGTCGAGGTAGGCCACCGCGGTCAGCTCGTTGGCTTCCACCAGGCCGGGCAGGTGTGGATCACCCGGTTCCACGTCAAAGGCGATGCGGCCGCGGTCGACGTCCACCGTCCAAACCGTCGCCCCGAGGCCCACCCCGGTGGGGGACGACAGCGCCACCGGCGTGGTGCTGTCGCGCAGCTCACGCAGCAGGCCTTGCACTTCGCGCGGGTGGCTGCTGCGGAACTGGGCGAACGGGTCGTTCGCCGGGTCGTCGCCGATCGGCGCCGGCTGGGTGTCGAGAAATGCCATGGCCGGAACGCGCGGACGCTGGGCTCAGTGCAGGGTCTTGTTGCGGCCTGCCATGATCTGGTCCAGGTCTTCCAGCCAGGGCTCGGCCAGGTGGCGGATCTCGGCATCGTTGACCAGCACGCGTTTCATGATCCGCGATTTCAGCTGGTTTTCGTCCGTGCTCAGTGCGGCGCCGCGGGCGGCGTTCTTCAACTGGCTGATCAGCAGCACGCAGGCGCCTTCCAGCTTGATGACATGGTCCCAGTTGCCAGCGCGTGCGGCATCCAGCATGTCGGCACTGGCTTTCTCGATGGCTTCGTAATAGCTGAGCAGACTGCTGTTCATGGAGGGGCTCGCAGTTGGGGCACGCATGGGGTCGTGGTCAGGTCCGGCGTTGTCAGTTCTTGCCCGGGCTGTCGACCCGGTCACCGATGGCGTGCCAGGCGTCGCGCAGCGGCGTCACCAGGGCCATGCATTCGTCCAGCGCAGCTTCGTCGTTGTTCAGGTTGGCCTGGATCAGGCGCAGGCAGACGTAGGCATACAGGTCGGACAGGTCGGCCGCCAGCTTGCCGCCGGCCTTCAGGTCGAGAGCGGCCTTCAGCCCCTCGTCGATGATGCGCACCGCATGGCCGATGGCCTGGCCCTTGCCAGCGACATCGCCATGGCGCATGGCGCCCTTGGCGCGGTGCACGGCGGCCATGAAGCCGTCGAACAGCAGTGCCACCAGGCCGTGTGCCGACGCACCGGCCACCATGGTCTGCACGCCCACCTGGTGGTAAGCGCCCGCAAACTGGCGGGCCTGTGGGTTGGAACTGCTGTGTGGTGCACTGAACATGGGGGGCCTGGCGTCGTGGGGTGGCGGGCGGTGCGGCGGTGTTGTTGGATTTATCGGACCGAGGGCGCCAGACTTGAGTGGGGCAAAGCCCGCAGGGTGCAAGAGGGTGTTGCAAGCGCCATGCATGCCCGGCGGGCTGGGCCCGGCCGCGGCGCCAAAAGCAATGCGGGCCGGTCAGCGCGTTGGCGCTGGCCGGCCCGCAGGTGGCGCCACAGCGGTCAGTTGTTGCTGTTGTTCATCTGGGTGATCTGCTGGGTCATGTAGGTGCTGAGGTTGTTCAGCGACGCCATCTTGGTGTCCAGCGCCGAGTACTGCGCCTGCAGCCGCAGGCGGGTCTTCTCCAGACGCAGCTCCAGCGCGTCCTGGTCTTTGGTGTTGCGGTCGACACTGGCCCGCAGGCCGGCATTGCGGCTCTCGAACACGCCGCTGCTGCCCAGGGCGGCATCGGCCAGGTTCTTGAAGCGCCGCACGAAGCCCATCTCGGCTGTGGTGCCGCCGTCGCCTGACATCAGCTTCTTCAGCTCGGTCAGATTGCCCAGCGCGTTGTCGAGCTTGGCCACATTGGTCTCCAGCGTGCCGTCGCTCTTGAGCGCCAGGCCGATGTCCGACAGCCGCGACCAGGTGGACGACGCACTGCTGCCCTGGTTCAGCACCCCGCGCAGCTGGCTCTGCAGCGACAGCGTGCTCTGGTCGCCCTGCAGCGCACCGGCTGACTTGCTGTCGGCGTTGTAGGCCGTCTGGGCGCGGATGAAGCCGGCCAGGGTGTTGAAGGCATCGACGAATTCGGTGATGGCGGTCTTGACCGACGGTGTGTCGGTGGCCACGCTCACGTCCAGATCGCCGGTGGTGGGCTTGACCAGGGTCAGCGTCAGGCCGTCCACCACGTCGGTCAAGGTGTTGCTGGCCGAACTGAGCACGATGCCGTTGACCGTCAGTTCGGCATTGGCGGCCGTCATGGTGCGTGCCATGGGCGATGTGGCGGCACTGGCGTCGTAGCCCAGCGCCGATAGGCCGACGGCATCGTCGCCATCGGGGTTGGTCTCGGCCACGCTGATGCGGAAGGCGTTCTCGTTGCCGGTCGCCTGGGAGCGCAGGCTCAGCCGCGTGCCCGATGCGTCGGTCACCAGGCTGGCGGTCACGCCCGCCCCGGCGCTGTTGATCTTGTCGCGGATGGTCGACAGGCTGGTGTCGCCCGCGCCGATGCTGATGCTGACCGCGCTGGCGCCCGCCTTGGCGGTGAAACCGGCCGCCGGGTCGCCGGCGCCCCAGGCGCCCAGTTCGATGGTGAGCGTGCCTTCACCCAGCGTGCTGGCCGACGTGGGCTGGGCGGTGCTGGACACCGTCTGGCCGACGGCCAGGCGGCTGACATTGACGGCATAGCTGCCCGCCACGGCGTTGGTGCTGGTAGAGACCTTGACTGCGGTGGTGTCGGCCGACGTGGCGGTGGTGCCGCTCCACAGCGTGGGGGCAGTCAGCGCATTGGCCTTGTCGCGCATCGTCGCAAAGTAGCCCTGCAGCTTCGAGACATTCGACAGCTTGGTGTTGAGCGCGCTGCCGGCGGTCTGCAGCAACTGCAGCGGGCGCTGCTCGACCGCCATCAGCCGGTCGAGGATGTCGGTGACGTTCAGCCCGCTGCCCAGACCGGTGGACGTGATGCTGCCGACGCCTGAGACGGATGTGGCCATGGTGAGGTGCTCCTTCGCAACCGTATTTTCGGCGGGCCGCTTGGCGACTTGAGCCTGTGGACGCTGCAATGGCAACGGCCCGGGGATGCCGGGCCGCGATCAAATGGCCGGCGGACTGGCTGCCCGCACGGTGGTGGCCGCAGTCGCGGTCAGTTCTGCAGCAGCCGAAGCACCTGCTGCGGCAACTGGTTGGCCTGCGCCACCATCGCGTTGCCTGCCTGCTGCAGGATCTGCGCCCGGCTCATGTTGGCGGTTTCCGCCGCGAAGTCGGCGTCCATGATGCGGGCCTTGGCGGCGCTCTGGTTCTCCACCGACACCTGCAGGTTGGCGATGACCGATTCGAAGCGCGACTGCGACGCACCCAGCGTGGCACGCTCGGCGTTGACCGTGTTCAGTGCGGTGTCGATGTTGTCGATCACCAGGTGGATTGCCGTCACGTCCGACGTGTTGTCGATGAACGCCCGGTTGGCGCCGGTGTTGTCGGTGCCCGCCACCGCGGTGATGGTGGTGTCGGTCGTCAGGTCGATCGTGGTGATGTCGATGGTGTCGTCGGCCGTGGTGTTGGCGCCCACCTGGAACTGCATGCTGCCGGCCTCGGCGCCCAGCACATGCTTGCCGTTGAAGGTGGTCGCGCCCAGCACACGCTGCACTTCCTTGGCCAACTCGCCAAACTCCTTGTCCAGCGAATCCTTGTCGCTGGCCGAGTTGGTGGCGTTGGCCGACTGGACCGCCAGTTCCCGCATGCGCTGCAGTGCGTCGGCCACCTTGCCCAGCGAGCCTTCACTCGTCTGCGCCATCGAGATGCCGTCGTTGGCATTGCGCACCGCGGCGTTCATGCCCCGCACCTGGGCGTTCATGCGTTCGGCGATCGCCAGGCCGGCCGCATCGTCTTTGGCCGAATTGACACGCAGACCCGATGAGAGCCGTTGCATCGATGTCGCCAGGGATCCCTGCGACGTGTTCAGGCTGCGCTGTGCATTCAGCGAAGCGATGTTCGTGTTGATCGTCTGGGGCATGTGAGCCACTCCTCAAGATTCGGACGACACCCCGGCATGGGGGCCGGTGATCAAAAGCGGTCTGCAGCCGCGGGCGGCTACCTGCCGCCCTCGAACCCGGCTCACCGCGCGTCAGGGACCACGACGCGTTGCTTCCGGATAACGCCTGTGCGGCAGCTCAAGCATTGGGACCCATTGTGAAAAGCCGGCCGGAATCTGAAGCCTTGAAATGACGACCGAAGCCACACCAGTTCGCATCTGTTGACCCAGACGAACGAAGGCCCCGCGGCGTGATGCCGGCGGGGCCTTCGGTGGTGGTGGCGCCGGGATGCAACCCAGCACGGCATGCGTCGGCGGTGGCTTACCTCAGCAGCTGCAGCACCTGCTCGGGCAGCTGGTTGGCCTGGGCCACCATGGCATTGCCCGCCTGCTGCAGGATCTGCGCGCGGCTGAGGTTGGCGGTCTCGGTGGCAAAGTCGGTGTCGATGATCCGGCTGCGGGCGGCACTCTGGTTCTCGATGGAGATCTGCAGGTTGGAGATCGCCGCCTCGAACCGTGACTGCGACGCACCCAGGGTGGCGCGTTCGCTGTTGATGGTGTCCAGCGCGGTGTCGATGTTCTCGATCACGGTCTTGATGTCGCCGGCACTGGCGTCCTGGTCGATTTTGACGCGCGTGCCACCGGTGTTGTCGTTGCCGGCCACGGCGGTGATGTCGGCATTGGCAGTCATGTTGGTGGTGGTGATGCTCACGGCGTCGTTGCTGCTGGTGTTGGCGCCCACCTGGAAGACCTGTGCACCGGCATCGCCGCCCAGGATGGCCAGGCCGTTGAAGGTGGTGCCGCCCAGCACCCGCTGGATTTCCTTGGCCAATTCGCCGAACTCCTTGTCGAGCGAGTCCTTGTCGCTGTCGGTGTTGGTGGCGTTGGCGGCCTGGACCGCCAGCTCGCGCATCCGCTGGAACGAGTCGGACACCTTGCCCAAGGCGCCTTCCGCGGTCTGCGCCAGGGAGATGCCGTCGTTGGCGTTGCGGGCGGCCACGTTCATGCCGCGGATCTGCGCGGTCATGCGCTCGGCGATGGCCATGCCCGCGGCATCGTCCTTGGCCGAGTTGACGCGCAGGCCCGATGACAGGCGCTGCATCGAACTCTGCAGGGACGTCTGCGATCCAGCCAGGTTGCGCTGCGCATTCAGGGAAATGATGTTGGTGTTGATGGTCTGCGGCACGAACTTGTCCTTCGCTCGGATGGACCCCGGCAGGGATGTCCTGCGGCTGGTCAGCAGAGTTGGTCGACTGCTTCTGGGCTTATCGGTCGATCAACGGCAGGCTTGATGGTGCGCTCTGCTGCGGCGTGAAAAAAACAACGCGCCGTCCTGTGCAGGATCGGCGCGTCGTCAGCCTGTGTTGGAGGCGGGTGGTGCGCGGATGGGGATGCCACCACCGCGGCGCTCGCTCAGCGCAGCCGCCAGGAGGTCATCGAAGCAGCGTGAGGACCTGCTGGGGCAGCTGGTTGGCCTGCGCAACCATGGCGTTGCCGGCCTGCTGCAGGATCTGGGCGCGGCTGAGGTTCGCGGTTTCTGCAGCGAAGTCGGTGTCCATGATCCGGCTCTTGGCGGCCGACTGGTTCTCCACCGAGATCTGCAGGTTGGTGATCACCGACTCGAAGCGCGACTGCGACGCACCCATCACCGCGCGCTGGCTGTTGACCGTGTCCAGTGCGACGTCGATGTTGTCGATCACGCCCTGGATGGTGGTGGCATCGGCGGTGTTGTCGATGAAGGCACGGCCGGCGCCGGTGTTGTCGGTGCCTGCCACCACGGTGATGCTGGCATCGGCCGTCAGGTCGGTGGTGGTGATGTCGATGGTGTCGTCGGCCGTGGTGTTGGCACCCACCTGGAAACGAAAGGCCGCAGCCTCCGTGCCCAGGATGTTCAGGCCGTTGAAGGTGGTTCCACCGAGCACGCGCTGGATTTCCTTGGCCAGCTCGCCGAACTCCTTGTCCAGCGAGTCCTTGTCGCTGCCGGAGTTGGTGGCGTTGGCGGCCTGCACCGACAGCTCACGCATGCGCTGCAGTGAGTCGGCCACCTTGCCCATCGCGCCTTCAGCCGTCTGCGACATCGAGATGCCGTCGTTGGCGTTGCGGATGGCCACGTTCATGCCGCGTACCTGGCTTGTCATGCGCTCGGCAATGGCCAGGCCGGCGGCGTCGTCCTTGGCAGAGTTGACTCGCAGGCCTGAAGACAGGCGCTGCATGGAGACCGACAGCGAAGACTGCGACATCGACAGGTTCCTCTGCGCGTTGATCGAAGTCAGGTTGGTGTTGATGGTTTGGGGCACGGTAATTTCCTTTCAGCTTCGATGAATCCCGGCGGGAGCGCCGGCGTTACTCGGGTGGTGGCGTGAGATCAGCGTCACCACCGTTGCACGCCGGACAGTTGCCCAAAGCAATCTGTCCAGCACGCCCGCGCTAGTCGCCTATGTTCTTGGGGCACCTTCGGTGGCCTGTCGTCCATCGGCCGGCTAACCGGACCGCGGTGGTCTTTGTGGACCGCCCGTTGGTTTGGGTATCGGCGAATCCGTTTTTCAACTTGAGGGGTTCATGCAAAACAATTTCGAAGCCTGTCAAGATGGCTTTTGGTCAACTGTGAGAGATCTGTCACGCCGATGACCACCTTGAGGGCCTCAAGTGGCCGGGTTCGATGCCTCCAAGGGGTCTTTCGGCATGGAATGGCCTTTGGACTGGCAGGCTTTGGACGCGCAATCATCTGGTTGGGCTGGCTCCCGTCGAAGTGGCCTGCCCAAGCAAACGGGGGCCCGCAGGCCCCCGTGGATGCGAATGCAGGCGCCCTGGGGCGCTCAGCACTCAATCTGCGTCGACGATCTGGCCTTCCGCCTCGGCCCAACCCAGGCGGTTCAACGCGCGCAGGCAGGGCAGCACGGCATCGGGGTTGTCGAATCGCTCGATCACACGCTGGGCGCTGATGGGCACCGCCTCGCAGTCGATGCCGCTCGGGTTGTCGTTGTCGGTCAGGAAACCCAGCAACTCGGCGATGGTGGCCTGGTTCAGGCGGCTGCCGTCCACTTCAACCGTGTCGGCGTTGCGCTGCCGCAGGCGCTGGCGCAAGCCGTCGAGGTGGCGTTGCTTCATCTCGATGAAGCGGCCGAAGCGGTCTGGCTCGAAGTGCAGCAGCTGCGCTGTTGCGGCCTGCTGCTCGGCCAGCAGGTCGGCGAACTCGGCCAGCAGGTTGCTGCGCATCACATGCACGATGCGCAGCTTCGGCTCGGCGATGGCCCAGTCCAGTGCGGTCTGGTGGTGCGCTGGTGACATGGTGAATCCACGCACCTGCTTGCTGCCCAGGTCGCGGCCAAGTGCGTCATGCGAGCGTCCGATCATCGTTCGGGCGAACCAGGCCGCGTCCTTGGCGCGCAGGGCGTGCAAGGTGCGCGATGCCGTGCGGCTGAGCAGCTGTTCAGTGAACTGCATGCCCGTCGGATGCAGCAGGTCGCCGTCGATCAGCACGCTGGCGTTGTGGTTCAGTGTCCGGGCCAGCTGGTCGGTTCGGGTGTGCGGTGCACCCAACAGCAGGGTGGCACCGGCCGGCAGCTCGGCAGGTACCATGGCGTCGGCACTGTAGAGGCTGCAGAACGGGTCGACCAGCTCCGGGTCGAGCAGGCTCAGGCGGGTGTAGGTGCAGCGCAGCTCTTCCAGCATGCAGGGCTGGGCATCGGCGGTGCGTTCGCCCAGATACAGGCGCAGGCCGGCCCGGTCGCCGCAAAGCATGAAGCGCGCGCTGGCATGGCCGGCAGCGTCAGACAGTTCCAGGTTGCCATCGCGCAATTGCCAGCGCTCGGCATCGGCCGGGGCCCTCAGGCCCACGCGGCCGTTGTCTCGCAGGCGGATCACGCCGCGTGACCGGCCGTCGGCGCTGCGCACCATGTAAAGCCGGCGCTCCTCGGGTGGCACCATCAATGCGGGCAGGGCGCTGGCCAGGGCACGCAACATGGCTTCATGCGGGGATTGGGGCTGCGCCAATGGCAGCGCAATGCGGGCTGCCGCGCTGGCGTCTTCCAACTGCCCTCGGCGGCAGGCCAGCCGCAGCAGCTCTGCCGTCTGCTCGATGCAGGTGGCGGCCAGCAGGCTGAGCCCTGCCACCGGTGCCATGGGCACGGCCGAGACTGGCGCTGCAGGGGACGGCAGCTCAGCGGCGGTCTGGGGGATGGGCATGGCCAGGGCAACAGCGTTCATCACGCAACTCCGTCATTCGAGGAAGCCCAGTCTAGGGAGGGCACGCCGGCGGCCAAACCTTGAAAAGCGCGGTGTTTCCCAGCCAGAGCCGGCCCCAGGCGGCTGCGCGGCCGGGCCCCCCCGATCCGCCGCGTCTGCGGGTGGTCAGTTTTCTTCGGTCACCGGTTCGGCCCGCAGTGACGGTGGTGCCAGCACCTGCACATGCCCGAGCAGATCGTCGTCGATCCAGGGCTTGCGGTAGATGCCGGTCACTGCCCGCAACCGGCTCAGTTGCGACTGCAGGTCGTCATGGCCTGTGATGGCCAGGATCGGCATGCCGGTGCAGGCTGGCATCGCCTGGGCGGCGCGGATCAGGCCCACGCCGTCGAGCCTTGGCATCTCCAGGTCGGTGACCATGGCGGCGTAGCGGCCCTGTTCCAGCAGGGCCAGGGCCTCGGCGCCGTCCTTGGCCAGCGTGATGCTGTAACCGGCCGGCTCGAACAGGCGGCGCAGTTTGGCGCGGACCACTGCGGAGTCGTCCACCAGCAGCAAATCGGACCGCAGGGGCAGGTCTGGCGTCGGCGATGGGGGCAGGTCGGCAGGTGGGGTGCTCTTGTCCGCCGCTGCGGTGGGGGCTTGATCGACGGCAACCGTGGCCACCGATGCCGGCGAATCCGACCGGGCCGTGGCATCTGCCGGTGTGCGCGCCCCGGCCCCAGGCCGCGCCTGCGGCCGCCGGCCCACCAGATAGACCACCAGCGCGCCCACCAGAATCACCCCCACCAGCAGTGGCAGCAACAGGTTCTGCAGGAAGTTCAGCAGGGCAGGCAGCATGGGGTGGCCTCGGTTGCTTGGGGCTGGCGTCGGACCAGGGCCCGCATCCTCTGGCCGGCCTGTCTGCAGTGTCGGCAGCCTGCGGCGGCACTTCAAGGCTGAGATTGAACGGCTTGTCACCAGAGCTGACGATTTGCACCAAAACCCTGCCTTCACAGCGGCGATGGCGCCGGTGCCGCTGGCGTCCCATCCAGTGGTGTAAGTCTTTCGCCGCGCGGCGAGACGCGTA
>JBBAPL010000052.1:0-31487 GCA_040400895.1 Aquabacterium sp. | reverse complement strand
TGAGCAAGGCGCCAAGGACGCGGGCAAGATGCGCGCCGAAGGCAAGGAGTACGTCGTCAAGGACGGCGACGTGCTGAACTTCCTGTTCAGTTCCTGAGCCTGCGTCGGCCAGACCAGCGCTGACGGATCGCTGCCAGGGCTGCGGCGGCTGGCAACGCCACCACCAGCTGGCCCGCTTCGACGCCCAGATTGAAGCCAGCCAGGCTCCAGACCAGATTGGGCGTGTCCATGCGCAGGTCGGTCAGGGCGCCGGCCAGGCCCAGGCCATGCACCAGCGCGCAAGCAAACACCAGTGCCAGACGCACCACCGACGGCAGCGGCTGCGCACGGCTGCGCGACCAGCGGTCGAACAGCGCCATGCCGATGATCGTGGCGGCGATGGCGGGCTCGACCAGGCGCGCGGGCAGCACATGGCCAGACCAGACACTGGCCAACAGCGCTGCGGCATGGCCGGCCGTGAAACAGGTGAGCGCCAGCACGAACATCCGCGGGCGCAGGCCGGTGGACAGCACCACCAGCAGGAAGATCAGGTGGTCCAGGCCACCGAGCACATGGCCCGCGCCGAGCAGGGCATGGTCCAGGAACACAACCGAGGGCGGCGGCAGCACATCGCGCGACGCCCGACCGGGCACGAGCACCATGTGCTGCTTGCTGGCGCCGCGGGTGACGGTGATCTCCTGCGTCTGTTCGGCCGCGCCCTTGCCGAACAGTGACAGCGACATGCGCAGCCCATCGGTTGCCGGGCCCAGGGCAAAGCGGCCCATCACCAAGATCTGCGGCGCGGGCAGCGCTGGCGCATCGTCCGGCGGCGAGAGGTTGATCATCAAGCCCTGCAGCGGCAGCGGCCCCCGGGCATCGGCCAACTGCACACCGCGGCGCACCTGCGCCTCGATCGCGTCCGCATGGGCCTGGCCTTCGGCCATCGACAGCCGCCCATCGCCGTCATCGTCGACCCCCTGGAGCGCCGAGACCGGCAGCGACAGCACCATGAAGGCGCCGTCGCCGACGATGTTCAGCGTGCCCCGCTGGGCCACCATCAGGTGCGCTGTCGCCGATGCACCGGCCAACAGCACCGCCAGTGCCAGCAGACGGCGCGCCCATGCGGCCACCTGCACCATCCGCGCTGGCCAGATGGTCAGAGCTTGCCCTTCACGCAGCGCTGGAAGTAGGGGTAGGTGTCGGTGGCGTAGTAGTGGTAAATGCCGGCCGGAAACTCTGGCGTGACGCCGGTGCGGCCGTTGCATTCATCCAGATCACCCGAGCCAGCCACATACTGGTAGTCCTGCCGGAAGGTGCCCATCGGGTACAGGCTGGTGGCCGGGCGATTGGCATCGGGCGCGGCCTTGAGCTGGAAGCTGCCCTTGACGGTCTTGATGGCGGAGGTGGCATCGCCGGCCACGCTGTAGCCATAGCGCGCGTAGACGGGGAAGCCATCGGCGGCCCAGCCCACCAAGGTCATCGCCGTGCCCTTGCCCAGCTTGGTGATGAAACCTTCGGGCATGCCATGGTAGTGGTAGGCCCCGTCAGGCTGCACATGGGCGTTGCTGCCGTCGGTGCCGAAATTGAACGACTTCTGGCCCAGGGCCTCGATGCTCCAGCTGCCGACGTTGCCGATCAGGCTACAACTGGAGCCACTGTCGTTGCAAGAGCCGCCGGTGCCCGCATCGATCTTCACGCCGTTCAGCAGATAGCCTGTGGCCCGCATGGCGATGTTCGACACGGTGGACGTGGCCGTGGGCGACAAGGTGTAGGAGACCGACGGCAAGACCTGGGCCGCGATCGTGTTCGGGTTGCCGGGGTTGGGGAAGGTGCCCACCTCGTGGTCCGGCACCCCGTTGGCGGTGAGCACCCGCGCCGTGCCCGTGCACGACCAGCTGGCCCGGCTGATGGCGTTGACCGAGGGCGTGCTGTTGAAGGCGTTGTAGCTGTAGTTGCACAGCACGCCGGCCGTCGATGCAGCGCCGGCGGTCGTGCTGCTGCTGTCGCCGCCCGCACCGCTGGTGGCGGTGCTGTCGCCACCGCCGCCACAGGCGCTGAGAAGCACGGCGCACAGACCGACGAGCGTGCGGCCAACAGGGCGGCCAAAAACAATGTGATCTGAATTCATAGGAGTTTCTAGTTGTTTCACAGAGTTTGCATGAAATCCAGGATTTGCTTCTGTTCGGAAGGTTTCATCGCTTCGAACCGCTTGCGCGCCGGCGCCGCCTGGCCGTCGTGCTGCTCGACAGCCTGGCGCACGGTCTTCGCCCGTCCGTCATGCAGGAACGAGGATCGCGCACGCAGGCCCCACAGCGGCGCGGTCCGCATCTCATTGCCGGCGGCCCCATCCTGTTCGATGCCGTCGCCCAGGCGGCCCATGTCGTGCAGCAGCAAGTCCGAGTACAGGCGCACAGGCTGGTGCGACAGGGCGGGGATGCGGTGTGCCCCGGTGAACAGCACGGGGACGTGGCAGGCTGTGCAGCGCGCCTGCTCGAACAGGCGTGCGCCGGCCATGGACGCGACTGTCGCGCGGACCGGCGGTGGCGGCGCCAGCAGACGCATGAAGTCTGCCGCAGTGTCGATGTCGCCCTTGCCAGTGGCCGGGTTCACCGTGTCCTCGACATCGGGCACCTTGTCAAACCGCGCCAGCAGGTCCGCGCGGCCATTGGGCGCGTTCTCGGTCGGAAACAGCCGGCTGGTGACGCCCATTTCATTGACGTAGGCATCGCCAGAGAAGGTCAGCAGCGTGGCGTGCTGCGCCTTCCAGCCGAAACGGCCAATGCGCCAGGTGCCACTGGCCACATCCAGCACCTTGAGGGCCCGGCCGCGCACGCCGTCGGGGTCGGACCGCGCTGCCAGCAGCGCGATGTCCCCATCGGGGATGGCCTCGATGAGGCCGGCGCCAAACAGCGGGGTCGCCACGCGCCGGGCCACGACATTGGCCTCGGCAGGCACCTGCTCCAACGCAGCCGGATCAATGGCCTTCGACTGCAGCAGGCTGCCGCCCAGGTGGGTGAGCGGATCGAACTTGCCGTTCACGCGCCGGCCAAAGCGGGTGACCGTCACCTGGCTGGCCCCGCCGGTCGCGCCCGCACTGTGGCAGGACACACAGCTGCTGCCGTTGAAGATCGGACCGAGCCCGCCTGCGGCAGTCTCCACGGCCTCGAATTCGCTGCGCCCCTCCGCGAAGTCCGCCAGATCGGCGGCATTGAGCCCCGGCAAGGCATCGCCGAACTGGGGGACGCCACCCGGCGCGGGCCGCGCCGGCGCAGCCAATGGCGCAAGCTTGGGTCTGGGTGTGAACCGGACCGGTCCCGACGGCGCCGCCGCGGCAGCCACGAGCAGGGCGGTGCTGGCAGCGCAGCCGATGAGGACAGCGGTGAAGCGATGGTTGAAGCGACCTGGCATGTTGGATCCGTGTCAGTGGGATGGCTTGCCATCCACAGCCGGCCTGACGCCAGCGGGGGGATGGGAATGGGGACGGGCGGAGGCGTCAGCGGGCCGGCAGGCCAAGGGCAAGCCTGGCGGTGCCCAGCAGCTGCCCTTGGTCAGGCGGCCAGCCAGCGTGACGCTGCAGGCATGGCCGGCGGCCAGCGTCTTGCAGGCCTCCAAGGCCTCGGGTGGAGGGCCATGCGGCGGGCCGTGCGGCGGCCGTTGCAGTGCCGCGTCGGGCTGTTTCGGCTGTGCGCCGGCGGTGCCAGTCCAGGCGCCCAGGGTGGCCAGGATGGCCAGGCCGATCAGGGCGGACCGGGCGCGCAGGGGTGGCCGCTGGTCAGGGTGTCCTTGCATCTCGATGGCTCCGTTTCAGATCAGCCAGTGGCCGACCGTCGGCGCAGTCTGCCCAGAGACTGTGGAGGCAGTTCGGGGATCTCTCCACACTGTCGCCACAATGCGCGCCAGCTTGCATGCGGGGCGCGTGCCGAGGGGCGTGCTGCCGCCAGCTACGATCGGCGCCCAGGGCCTGCGTGATCCGGCCTCTTCTCCCGACAGCGACTGCCCATGGCCATCCAGTGGTTCCCCGGACACATGCACAGCACGCGCAAGGCTATCGCCGAGCGCCTGCCCGAGATCGATGTGGTGATCGAGTTGCTGGACGCCCGCCTGCCCGGCAGCAGCGCCAACCCGCTGCTGGCCGAGCTGACCGCGGGCAAGCCTGCGCTGAAGGTGCTGAACAAGCAGGACCTGGCCGACCCCGCCATCACCGCGCTGTGGCTGGCCCACCTCCAGGCCCAGCCGGGCACCAACGCGCTGGGGCTGGACGCCAGCGAGGCGGCGCCAGCGCAGCGCCTGATTGCCGCCTGCCGGGCGCTGGTGCCCGGGCGCGGCGGCATGGTCAAGCCGGTGCGGGTGATGATCTGCGGCATCCCCAACGTGGGCAAGAGCACGCTCATCAACAGCCTGCTGGGCCAGCGCAGCGCCAAGACCGGCGACGAGCCCGGCATCACCAAGACCGAGCAACGCATCCTGCTCGCCAGCGATTTCGTGCTGTTCGACACCCCCGGCATGCTGTGGCCGCGCCAGGTGGTGCCCGAGGGCGGCTACCACCTGGCCGCCAGCGGCGGCATCGGCCGCAATGCCTATGACGACGCCGACGTGGCGCTGGCCCTGCTGGAGCGCGTGCGCCCGCGCTATGCCGACCGGCTGGCGGCGCGCTACAAGATCCAGGACACCGCCGCAGCCAGCGACGAGGACCTGCTGGCCGCCATCGGCCGCCAGCGTGGCGGCCTGCTGTCGGGCGGGCGGGTCAACATGCAGAAGGCCGCCGAGATGGCGATCCACGACTTCCGCAGTGGCGCCTGGGGCCGCATCTCGCTGGAGACACCCGACGAGTTTGCGCAATGGCTGGCGGCCGGCCAGGCAGCCGATGCGCGGCGTCAGGCACAGCAGGCGCAGAAGCTGCGCGAGCGGCGCGGCAAGCCGCCGCAGCGCCAGACTGACGGCGGCGACCCGGACACCGGCGCGGGCTGACAGCGGCCGGCGCCCCAGTGGCGCCGCCGGTCATGCGGGAAAGCACCCGGTGCACCGACGCGCAATCACTAACGTCCACCGCCGCCGGCCGCACCAGAATCCGGCCAACGCGGGCCAGACGTCGCGGTGTGCGCCCGAACCACAGGAGACTCCCCATGACCGACATGAGCCACCTCAGCATCGTCGACGGTGCCTTCCTGCACCTGGAAAGCCCGGAGATGCCGATGCACGTGGGCAGCCTGGCGCTGTTCGACCCGCCGGCCAGCGGTTCCACCGACTGGTATGAGGCGGTCAAGGCCCATGTGGCCAGCCGCATGCACCTGGCGCCAGTGTTCACCCGCAAGCTGGCGCTGATGCCGTTCGACCTGGCCAACCCGGTGTGGATCCCCGACGACGACATCGACCTGGAGTACCACATGCGCTACCTGGTGCTGCCCAAGCCCGGCACCATGGCGCAGATGGAGGCGCTGTGCGCCCGGCTGCACAGCAGCCTGCTCGACCGCAGCCGCCCGCTGTGGGAGTTCTACGTGATCGAGGGCCTGGCCGACGGCCGGCTGGGCTTCTACAGCAAGGTGCACCATGCCGCGGTGGACGGCCAGGCGGCGGTGGCCATGGCCAACAGCGTGTACGACCTGACGCCCGAGCCGCGCCGGGTGAAGCCGCCGCGCATGCGCCGCGGCCACCGCTACCAGCTGGGCGTGGCCGAGTTGCTGGGCGCCGCGCTCAGCAACCAGGCGCGCCAGGTGGTCGAGTTCGTGAAGCTGCTGCCGCCGCTGGCCGGGGCAGCAGCGGGTGCGGCCCGCCAGGCTTGGGCCCAGCGCGGATCCAGCACCCCCGCCGCCGGCCCCAAGCTGAAGATGGCGCCACCCACGCCGTTCAACGTGCCCATCACCAACCAGCGCGCGTTTGCCGGCGTGTCCCTGCCGCTGGGCGAGGTCAAGGCCATCGGCAAGGGCCTGGGCGGGTCGATCAACGACATGGTGATGTGGCTGTGCAGCACCGCGCTGCGCGACTACCTGGCCGAAGGCCGCGAGCTACCGCCCAAGACCCTGGTGGCGGGCGTGCCGATCTCGCTGCGCGCCGAAGGCGACACCAGCGCCAACAACCAGGTCTCGGGCACGGTGATCGACCTGGCCACGCAGGAGAAAGACCCGGCCAGGCGGCTGTCGCAGATCATGGCCGGCACGCAGGCGATGAAGGCCAGCATGGGCAGCTTCGGCAACCTGATCCCGACCGACTTCCCGTCGCTGGGGTCGCCCCGGCTGCTGAGCGGCCTGGCGTCGCTGTACGGCCGCAGCCGCCTGGCCAGCCGGCTGCGGGTGGCCAATCTCACCATCAGCAACGTGCCCGGGCCGCAGGTGCCGCTCTACCTGGCCGGCGCCACCATGACCGGCATGTTCCCGCTGTCGATCGTGGTGCATGGCGTGGCGCTGAACATCACCGTGCAGAGCTACCGCGGCCAACTGTGCTTCGGCCTGATCGCCTGCCGCCGTGCGGTGCCCGATGTGGGCGAACTGGCGCAGGCGCTGGAACGGGCGATGGTCGCGCTGCGCAAGCTGGCCGAGGCGCAGGCGGCGGCCGCGCCGGTCCCCGATACCGCCCCCGCCCCCGCCCCCGCCGCCGCCGCAGCAGCAGAACCCGCACCCGCACCGCGCAAGCGCGCCCGGCCCAGGCTGGCCGTGGTGGAGGCGCAGAGTGCACCGGCTGAAGCGGCGCGCCCACGCGCCACCCGCCGCCGCGCCGCCTGACGTGGCGGCACCACCGCGCCGACCGGTCGCGCTCATCACCGGCGCCTCGTCGGGCATCGGCGAGGCCCTGGCGCAGCGCTTTGCCCGCGCCGGGCACGACCTGGTGCTGGTGGCCCGCAGCGCCGACACCCTGCAGGCCCTGGCCCAGCGGTTGAAGGCCGACCATGGCGTGCGTGCCTGGGCGGCGCCGGCCGACCTGGCCCAGCCCGGCGCCGCCGCCGATCTGGCCGCGCAGATGAAGCGCGCCCGCCGGTCCATCGACGTGCTGGTCAACAACGCCGGCGTGCTGGCGCACGGGCCGTTCATCGCCATGCCGCCGGCACGCCACCAGCAGCTGATCGACCTGAACATCAGCGGCCTGACCGCCCTGCTGGCGCAGTTTCTGCCCGCCATGGTGGCGCGCGGCAGCGGCCGGGTGCTGAACGTGGCCTCGATCGCCAGCTTCCAGCCGGTGCCTTCGCTGGCCACCTATGCCGCCACCAAGGCATTCGTGCTCAGCCTCACCGAATCGCTGTCCGAAGAGCTCAAGGGCAGCGGCGTCACCATCACCGCGCTGTGCCCGGGCATCACCGCCACGCACATGCTGGCCAGCGCCAGCGCCGCCAGCCCTGCGCTGCAACGGCTGCCCGGCTTTCTGGTGGGCGACGCCGACGACGTGGCCGACCAGGGCTTTGCCGCCTGCATGGCCGGCACGGTGGTCTGCGTGCCCGGCGCCATCAACCGCGCCACCGTCACTGCCGGCCGGGCCACGCCCAAGTGGCTGCTGCGGCGCATCAGCGGCAGCCTGGTGCGGCGGCTGAAGTAACCCTGGCTGGCCCCGATGGGCAGGCCCGCGTGCCGCAGGCATGATCCGCGGTGACATCTCGACCCGGAGACCGCGCCACCATGACCACCGCACACCCCAACCCCGACCTGGCCAGCTACCGCGCCGCGCGCGACTTCCTGCTGGCCCACCGCACCGACCTGGACGCCGCCCATGCCGGCTTCCGCTGGCCGCAGCTGGACCACTTCAACTGGGCGCTCGACCACTTCGACGACCTGGCCCGTGACAACCACGCCACCGCGCTGTGGATCGTGGCCGACGATGGCAGCGAGCAGAAGGTGACGTTTGCCGAGATGGCCGCGCGCAGCAACCGCGTGGCCAACTGGCTGGAGGGCCTGGGCGTGGCCCGCGGCGACCGGGTGCTGCTGATGCTGGGCAACGAGGTGCCGCTGTGGGAGCTGATGCTGGCCTGCATCAAGATCGGCGCGGTGATGATCCCGGCGACTCTGCTGCTGAGCCGCGACGACCTGATCGACCGCTTCGAGCGCGGCCGCGTGCGGGCCGTGGTCACCACGCCGGCGCACACGGGCAAGTTCGACGGGCTGGACGGGTATGCGCCGGGGCCGGTGGTGCGCATCGCCATCGGCGAGGCCGCCGGTTGGAACAGCTATGCAGCGGCCGATGCCGCCAGCCCGGTCTACACCCCCCAATGCAAGACCCGCACCGACGAGCCGCTGCTGCTGTACTTCACCAGCGGCACCACCGCCAAGCCCAAGCTGGTGGAGCACACCCATGTCAGCTACCCGGTTGGCCACTTGAGCACGCTCTACTGGACCGGCCTGCAGCCCGGTGACGTGCACTGGAACATCTCGTCGCCCGGCTGGGGCAAGCATGCCTGGAGCTGCTTCTTCGCGCCGTGGATCGCCGGCGCCACCATCTTCATCTTCAACTACGGCCGCTTCGACGCCAAACGCGTGCTCGATGTGCTGGTGGCCAAGCAGGTGACCACGCTGTGCGCGCCGCCCACGGTGTGGCGCATGCTGATCCAGGAGCAACTGGGCGGCTGGCCGGTCAAGCTGCGTGAGCTGCTGAGCGCCGGCGAGCCGCTGAACCCCGAGGTGATCGAGCAGGTGCGCAGCGCCTGGGGTGCAACCATCCGCGACGGCTTCGGCCAGACCGAGACCACCGCCCAGGTGGGCAACCCGCCAGGCCAGAAGATCAAGTTCGGCTCGATGGGCAAGCCGCTGCCCGGCTACCGCGTGGTGCTGCTCGACCCCGACGACAAGCCGGCACAAGAGGGCGAGATCTCGCTCGATCTGCACGACCCGCAACTGGGCCGACCCACCGGCCTGATGGTGCGCTACAGCGATTCGCCCGAGAAGACCGCCGAGGTGATGCGCGCCGGCCACTACCACACCGGCGACGTGGCCCAGCGGGATGCCGAGGGCTACATCACCTACGTCGGCCGGGCCGACGATGTGTTCAAGGCCAGCGATTACCGCATCAGCCCGTTCGAGCTGGAGAGCGTGTTGATCGAGCACCCGGCGGTGGCCGAGGCCGCCGTGGTGCCGTCGCCCGACGCGCTGAAGCTGGCCGTGCCCAAGGCCTTCGTCACGCTGACCGCCGGCCATGCGCCCGACGCCGCCACCGCCGCTGCCATCCTGGCCTTCTGCCGCGAGAAGCTGGCTGCCTACAAGCGCATCCGCCGCATCCAGTTCACCGAGCTGCCCAAGACCATCAGCGGCAAGATCCGCCGGGTGGAACTGCGCCGCGCCGAAGAAGCCCGGGCCATGCCACCGGTGCCGCTGGACGGCGAGTTCTTCGAATAAGGCCGGGCGCAGCGGATGCAGTGGCTGGGCTTCGGCACGGCCCAGCTGGTGGCCATCGGCGCCATCGCGCTGCTGGCCTTCGTGGTGCGCGGGGTGTCGGGCTTCGGCTCGTCGATGGTGGGCATCGGCGGCTTGAGCCTGCTGCTGCCGCCGCAGCAGGTGGTGCCGGCCTTCCTGGCGCTGGAACTGCTGACCACTGCCCACCTGCTGCCCGGCGTGTGGCGGCAGATCGACTGGAAAAGCCTGCGCTGGGTGGTCGGCGGCTGCCTGCTGGCCACGCCGCTGGGGTTGACGGTGCTGGCCGGGCTGGACGCTGGCGCCATGCGGTTGCTGGTGTCGCTGTGCCTGCTGGGCATCGCGGTGCTGATGCTCAGCGGCGTGGCACAGCGCTTCACGCCGAAGCAGACGCCCGGCCCGCTGGGCGCGTTGGCGGTGGGCGCCGTCTCAGGCGCGCTGAACGGCGCGGTGGGCATCAGCGGCCCGCCGGCCATCGTCTTCTACTTCGCCACTACCGCGGCGGCCACCAGCCGGGCGACGCTGATCGCCTACTTCCTGTTCACCGATGTGTGGGCGCTGGCGTTGGCCGGCGGTGCGGGGCTGCTGACGTCTGCGGCCTGGCCGTTGATCGCGGTGGCGCTGCCGTTCTCGCTGGCCGGCATCTGGCTGGGCCAGCGGCTGTACCTGCGGCTGGACGAGGCGCAGCTGCGCCGGTTGGTGTGGTGGCTGCTGGCGGTGCTGGGGGCGGCGGGTTTGGCCAATGCGCTTTGGAGTCGCTGAATCGGCTGAGCTCGGCTGCGCGAGGTTGCGCGAGGTTGCTGACTTGCCGCGACCGGAGCGGCAAGGCCGAGGCTGCGGGGCCGTTCAGGACTTGTCACGCGAACACACGGAGGGGCACCGTGCTGTGCGGGCGGTTGCCGCCGCGCCTCGCGTGCCAAGCCCTGCCCAGCCCCACAACCTCGACCTCGCGGTCCACCGGCTGGAGACTGCCGGCAGGCGCTGGCCGCCAGGGCCACGCCACGCAGCAGCCAGACGGGCAGGAACCTTTCGCTGCAGTCCACCACCGCTCGCACAAGGCCGGGGTCGTGGGGTCGGGCAGGGCTTGGCACGCGAGGCGCGGCGGTGATCTGTGCAGGCGGCGACCGTGTCCGTGTGTTCGCGTGACAAGTCCTGAACGGCCCCACGGCCCCGGCCTTGCCGCTCCACTGACGGCATGAAAAAGAACAACAACAACGCAAACAGCTACGCGCCAGCAGCCGTGTTCAACCCCGCCAGCATGCGCGTCAACCGCAGCGCCTGGCGTTGCAGCACCGCCGCCACCTCCACACGCCGGTCCAGGTCCAGCCGGGACGAGATCGCCGCCACGCTGACCGCCGCCACCGGGTTGTCGGCCGGCCAGGCCACGCCCACGGCGGCGGTGCCGGCCACCACCGCGCTGTCGAGGAAGGCGAAGCCCCGCGCCCGGCCTTCGTCGACCGCGGCCTGCACGCGCGCCGGGTCCAGCGCCGACAGCTTGTCGTAGCGGCGGGCGTTGGCTTCGATGATCTCGCCGGCTTCGTCGGGCGGCAGCGCACACAGGATGGCCAGGCCGCCGGCGCCCACGCCCAGCGGCCGGCGGATGCCGACGTCCAGCGTCAGCGCCTTGATCGGGTAGTCGCCCAGCGCCCGGGCCGTGCACACCGCCTCCAGCCCGCGGCGCTCGCTCAGGTAGACGGTGTCCTTGGTGGCGTCGGCGATCTCGGCCAGCACCGGCTCGCAATGCGCGGCCAGTTGCACCCGCGGGCGGGCCAGCAGGCCCAGCTCATGCAGCAGCGGGCCCAGAAAGTACTTGCGGGTGACCGGGTGGCGCTCGACCAGGCCTTCCACCTCCAGCCGCTGCAGCATGCGGAAACAGGTGGACGTGGGCAGGCCGCTGGCGGTGGCCACGTCGCCCAGGCGCATGCCGTTGCGTCCGCGTGAGGCCACCACCCGCAGCATGCCGACCACGCGCTCGATGCTCTGGGTGCCGCGGCGCGGGCTGTCGCTCGGGATGGCCGCGCTCATGGGGTGGGGCAACCTGCAGATCGTTGCCACCATGCGGCAGAACCTGGGGTTCGACCCGTACGCGCACCAGTTGGATTCATCCTGCAATGCTAGGCCAGACCCACCTTGCCGGATTGCCACAACGTGACAACTGATTCCCCCCGCGTGCCACAAACCATGACCGAGAAGATCCTCGCCCGCGCCAGCGGACGGGCGTCGGTCCAACCGGGCGACGAGATCGAGGCCCGGCCCGATTTCGTCATCAGCTACGACTTCCCGGGCTACACCGACGTGTTCTTCAAGGAGGCGAAGGAAGAGTTCGGCGTCGACAAGGTGGCCACGCCCGAACGTTACGTGCTGTTCATCGACCACATGATCCCGGCCGCCGCGCCGAAGGAAGAAGAACTGCACCAGAACACCCGCGCCTGGGGCGCGAAGAACAACGTGCCGGTGCATGAACGCAAGGGCATCGGCCACCAGGTGTCGGCCGAGCTGGGTTACGCCACGCCGGGCGCCTTCATCGTGCACTTCGACGGCCATGTCAGCCAGCTGGGTGCGTTCGGCGCCTATGCCTTCGGCGCGCGCAAGGGCGTGCTGGAGGCCTATGTGTCCGAGACCATCGCACTGCGCGTGCCGCCCACCGTCAAGATCGTGCTCACCGGCGCGCTGCAGGCCGGCGTGATGGCACGCGATGTGTTCCACCACCTGGTGCGGGTGCTGGGGGCGTCGTCCTGCGCCTTCAAGGCGGTGGAACTGTGCGGCCCGGTGATCGACGCGATGAGCGTGGAAGGCCGGCAGACAGTGTGCGGCCAGGCGATGTTCCTGGGGGCCACCACCATGCTGGTGGCACCCGACGCCAAGACCCTGGCTTGGCTGGACGGCCGCCAGCGCCTGAACGTGCCGCCGGTGCACCCGGATGCCGACGCGGTGTACGAGCGCGTGGTCACCATCGACGTGTCGGACCTGGCGCCCATCGTGGTGGTGCCGCCCAGCCCGGCCAACACCCGCGACCTGTCCGACCATGTGGGGCTGCCCGTGCATTCAGGCTACCTGGGCTCGTGCGCCAGCGGCCGGCTCGAAGACTTGCGCATCGCCGCCGACGTGCTGCGCGGGCGCCAGGTCAAGCCCGGCTTCCAACTGCATGTGGTGCCCACCTCGCAGGCCATCATGGCCGCCGCCGCGCGGGAAGGCCTGATCGAAACCCTGGTCGAGGCCGGCGCCTTCATCAGCTCGCCCACCTGTGATTACTGCTACGGCCGCATCGCCACCATGGCCGACGGCCAGCGCGCGGTGTCCACCGGCACGCTGAACACGCCCGGGCGCATGGGCAGCGTCGACTCCGAGATCTACATCTGCAACGCGGCCGTGGTGGCAGCCTCGGCGGTGGAAGGCTGCATCGCCGACCCGCGGCCATACCTGGCCAACCCCGTTGCCAACCCCGTGGGAGCCGCATGATGGAACTGGCCAATCTGCATGGCCGCGTCGCCTGGGTGTTTGCCGAGGACGACTATGACATCGACCTGATCATCGGCGTGCGCAACATCAAGATCACCGATGTGCAAGAACTGGCCAAGCTGGCCATGAGCGACGCCGACCCCGGCTTTGCCGCCACGGTGCAGCGCGGTGATCTGCTGGTGGGCGGGCGCAACTTCGGCTACGGCCATCCGCACTACCCGGCGATGCGCGCGATGCGCCACCTGGGCATTGCCGGCGTGGTGGCTGAATCCTTCTCGCCCGGCTTCTTCCGCGGCGAAATCAGCATGGGCTTTCCGCTGGTCACCTGCCACGGCATCCTGGGTGCGGCGCAGCGCGGCGATGCGATCGAGGTCGACTGGCAAGCCGCCCAGGTGCGCCTACCTGGCCGTGGCCAGGCGCTGGCGCTGCAGCCGCTGGGCGCGGCCGAGCGCGGGACGCTGGAAGCCGGCGGCCTGATCCCTTACCTGAAGGCCCGCATGGCCGGAAAGGCCCAGGCCGCCGCCATCACACCAACCTCGTCCACCACTTGAGGACCCACCCCATGACCACCCAACGCCAAGCCCTGCGCCAGCGCATCAGCCGCGGCCCCACCGTCTACTTTGCCGGCGCGCAGGACGCGCTGTCGGCGCTGCTGGTCGACCAGTCGGACTTCGACGGCGTGTTCTCCACCGGCTTCGGCATCTCGGCGTCGCTGCTCGGCCAGCCCGACATGGAGCTCTACACCCTCAGCGAGAACGTGCAGGTCGTCGACCACATGGTCAACGTGGTGCGCAAGCCGATCTTTGCCGACGCCGACACCGGCTACGGCAATGCGCTGAACGTGGCCCGCACCGTGCGCGCGTTCGAGAAAGCCGGCGTGGCCGCGCTGTCCATCGAAGACCAGATCAGCCCCAAGCGCTGCCCGGCGGCGACCGTCACCTCGCTGGTGGTGCCGATGGCCGATGCGGTGGCCCGCGTCCGCGCCGCGGTCGACGCCCGCCAAGACCCCGACCTGCTGATCGTCGCCCGCACCGACGTGGCCGACCCCGGTGAGGCGCTGGAGCGTGCTGCCCGGTTTGCCGAGGCCGGCGCCGACCTGATCCAGCCGATCTCGCGCACCTTCAGCAGCTACGACGACCTGGTGCGCCTGCGTGAGGCCTGTGGCCGGCCGCTGTCGCTGCAATTGATGGAAGGCACCTGGATGGCCAAGCTCGACCGGGCGCAGATCGAGTCGGTGGCCGCGTTTGCCACCTACCCCATCGTCACCCTGCTCAGCATCGTGCAGGCGATGCAGACCAACCTGGCGGCGCTGGCCGCGCAGCGCGGCGCGCCCATGGGCGACCTGCCCTGCGGCCGCACCACCATGGCCGACTTCAAGCACCTGATCGGCTGGCATGCGCTGGAAGCGCGCCAGGCGCAGTATGAAGTGGGCCCCGCCGCCAAGCCTTGACGTGCCCCGTCCCGAACACCACCACAACACACCCACCCACGAGGAGTCTTCCATGCGCCTGATTCGCCGCCGCGTCGTCGCGGCCAGCCTGATCGGCTCGGCCCTGTTGGCCACCGCCCCCACCCTGGTGCAGGCCCAAGCCTTCCCGAACAAGCCCATCCGCATCATCGTGCCCTACCCGGCCGGTGGCGCCACCGACGTGGCCGCCCGCCTGCTGGCGCCGCGGCTGCAGGAGGAGCTGAAGGTCAACGTCATCGTCGAGAACAAGCCCGGCGCCAGCGGCAACCTGGGCATGGTCACGCTGATGCAAAGCCCGGCCGACGGCCACACCCTGGCCATGAGCCTGACCGGCATGCTGTCGATCAACCCGGCCACCTACAGCAAGGCCGGCTTCACGGCGGCCGACTTCGTGCCGGTGGCGCGGGTGTCGCTGGCGCCGCTGGTGCTGGTGGTGCCGGCCACGTCCACCTGGAAGACCACCGCCGACCTGGTGGCCGCCGGCAAGTCGGCCGGCAAGGGTGGCCTGCCCTATGGGTCGACCGGCGCTGGCGGCTTGTCGCACCTGGCGTCCGAGCTGCTGAACGCGAACGCCAACGGCAACTTCACCCATGTGCCCTACAAGGGCGGTGCACCGCTGGCGCAGGCGCTGATGGCCAGCGAGGTGCCCTGGGGCCTGCTGGGCACGGCGGACGCCCGCAACTTCATCCAGTCGGGCAAGCTGAGGGCGCTGGCCCAGCTGCGCGCCACCCGGTCCGAGCTGTGGCCCGACGTGCCCACCGTCACCGAGCAGGGCTACAAAGGCGGTGTCGACTTCGACGTGTGGTTCGGCCTGGTGGCCCTGGCCAAGACGCCACCGGCCGCCGTGGCCCTGCTGAACCAGAAGGTGGCGCAGATCGTGACCGAGCCCGAGTTCCGCAAGCGGCTGAACGAGCTGGGCGGCGTGACGCTGACCAGCGGCAACACGCCCGAGGCGTTTGCCGAGGTGCTGCAGCGTGAACTGGCGGTGCTGCCCAAGGCGGCGATGGACCTGGGCCTGAAGCTGGACTGATTCTGGCGCTGGCGCCGCATGGCGCCAGCCGTCCTGCCATGATCGACCTGTTCCGCCCCACGTTCGCCGACGCCCGCGCCACCTGGCTGGCGCTGGCAGCGGCACGCGGGCTGGCCGTCGACAGCCACAGCCACCCGCTGCGCGGCCCGCACGGCGAAACACTGGCGATGGATGTGGTGCGCGACGGCCCGGCCGATGCCGAGTGCCTGCTGCTGACGACCAGCGCGGTGCACGGCATCGAAGGCCATGGCGGTGCCGGCATCCAGGCCGGCCTGCTGCAACTGGGCGAGAACCTGCGCGCCGTGGCCGGGCCGCGCACCGCGCTGCTGCATGTGCATGCGGTCAACCCGCATGGCTTTGCCAACGGCCGGCGGGTCAATGAAGACAACATCGACCTGAACCGCAACTTCATCGACTTCGACCAGCCGCTGCCCGCGCACCCCGACTACGCCGACCTGCATGGCCTGCTGCTGCCAGATGCGTGGCCGCCCACCGCCGACAACGAAGCCGCACTGGCCGCCAGGCTGGACAGCCTGGGCCCGCGCCGGGCGCAGATGGCCATCACCAAGGGCCAGCACAGCCACCCGGGCGGCCTGTACTTCGGCGGCCTGGCACCGGCCTGGAGCAACACCGCCTTCCGCCAGGTGCTGCGCCGGCATGCGGCGCGCTGCCGGCGCCTGGCCTGGATCGACCTGCACAGCGGCCTGGGGCCGTTCGGCGTGGGCGAACGCATCTTCGCCAGCATGGACGGCGGCGCGGCCCTCACCCGCGCCCGGCAATGGTGGGGCAGCGGCGTCACCTCGGTGCACAGCGGCAGCTCGACCAGCATCCCGATGACCGGGCCGATCCAGGCGGCGCTGGACGCCGACTGCCCCGGCCCCGAATACACCGGCATCTGCCTGGAGTTCGGCACCGTGCCGCTGCCGCAGATGATCCTGGCGCTGCGGGCCGACCACTGGCTGCACCAGCATCCGAAGGCCGATGCCGCGCTGGCAGCGGGCATCCGCGCCCAACTGCGCGCGGCCTTCTACCCCGACACCGACGCCTGGAAGCGCGCCTTGTGGCAACAAGGCCTGCAGGCCACGCAACAGGCGCTGGCCGGACTGGCCGACTGAGCAGACGGACCGGGCCGGCACTGTGCGCGGCGGCTGCAGGGCGCTGCAGCCGCACAGTCGCCTGTCCCGCACCGGACACACCGTCCACGGGTTACCGAGATTCCAACAATCCGTTTGTCGGACAAAGATCGCGCTCCGCAAGCGGCGGATGGATCGGAGAGTGGGATGGACGCCCAAACCGGGGTCGAGGTGTTCCAGCGTGTGGTGGTCGAGCCGGCGTACAAGACGGTGTCGGCGGCCATCGAGCGCGCCATCCTCGACGGCGCCTTGCGCCCCGGCGCAGCCCTGCCCACCGAGCAGGAGTTGGCTGAACGCTTCGGCGTGCACCGCAGCACCGTGCGCGAGGCCATCCGCCAGGTCGAGCAGGAAGGCCTGCTGCAGCGGCGTGAGGGCCGGCGCCTGTTCGTCTGCCTGCCCGGCGTGCACGATCTGGCGCCGCGCGCCACCCGGCTGCTGCTGCTGCACCAGACCACCTTCCAGGAACTGTGGGACGTGGCCCTGACGCTGGAGCCGCTGGCCGCCCGCCTGGCCGCCAGCCAAGCCACCACTGACGACCTGGCCCAGTTGCAGGCCAACCTGGACGCCACGGCCACCGAGACCGCCCTGCCCGCCCTGGTGGCGCTGGACATGGAGTTCCACGCCCTGGTGGGCCGTGCCAGCCACAACCGTGCGCTGATGCTGGCCCGCGAGCCGGTGGGCCTGCTCTACAACCCCACGCTGCTGCAGATCTTTCAGCGCCTGCCGCAGGCCAGCGCGCGCAACCTGGCGGCCCACCAGCACACGCTGGACGCACTGCGCGCCGGCGATGCCGACGCGGCGTCTGAGTGGACGCGCAAGCACATGGTCGATTTTCAACGCGGCTTCGCGATGGCCGGGCTCAGCATGCGCACGCCCATCGCCCAGCCAACTTAATGCCCGATCCGGGCGACTTCCGAGGAGACACTCCATGATCCGTTTGAATGCACCGAAGTCATCCCGCAAGGGCCTGGGCGCCCTGCGCCTGCTGGCCGCCGCCGCCGCGGTGTGCGCCGCGACCTTCACCACAACAGGCGCCCAGGCGCAGGAGACCTTCAAGGTCGGCATCGTCAGCTTCCTGTCGGGCCAGGCGGCCGAGAGCTTCGGCATCCCGGCCGTCAACGGCGCCAAGGTGCTGCTGGACGCCTTCAACAAGGGCGCCGCGCCCGCGCCCTACAACAAGGTGGGCTTCGGCGGCATGAAGCTGGAATTCGTCTACGTGGACGAAGCCGGCGGCGCCACCAAGCAGGTGCAGGAACTCAAGACCCTGTACGACCGCGAGAAGGTCGACGCGGTGCTGGGCTATGTGTCTTCGGGCGACTGCCTGGCCGTGGCCCCGGCGGCCGAGGAAATGAAGAAGTTCCTGATCCTCTACGACTGCGGCACGCCCCGCATCTTCGAGGACAACAAGTTCCAGTACGTGTTCCGCACCGCCAGCCACGGCGCCATGGACAACGTGGCCCTGGCGCGCTACCTGAAGGCCAAGAACATCAAGGCCGACAGCTTCAACATGATCAACCAGGACTACGCCTGGGGCCAGGATTCGAAGAAGGACTTCGCCGGCTCGATGTCCAAGCTGTTCCCCAATGCCAAGGCGGGTGAGGACCAGCTGCCCAAGTTCGGCGCCGGCCAGTACGGCACCGAGATCTCGGCGCTGATGAGCAAGCCCGCCGACGTGACCCACAGCAGCCTGTGGGGCGGCGACCTGCAGGCCTTCATCCTGCAGGCCGGCCCGCGTGGCCTGTTCAAGCGCACCCAGATGCTGCTGTCGGCCGGCGACCATGTGCTGCCCGGCCTGGGCGACAAGATGCCCGACGGCGTGATCCTGGGTGCCCGCGGCGCCTACGGCCACATGTCGCCCAAGAGCGCGCTCAATGACTGGTGGTGGGACCTGTACAGCAAGGCCTACAACGTCTACCCGGTGCAGGCCCCGTACCGCATGGTGCAAGGCCTGCTGGGCCTGAAGCTGGCCGCCGAGAAGGCCATGGCGGCCAACGGCGGCAAGAAGCCCACCAGCGAGCAGTTGGCCGCGGCGATGCGCAATTCGGAATGGGACTCGCCCGCCGGCAAGATCCGCATGGCGCTGGGCGGTGGCCACCAGGCCATCCAGGACACCGCCATCGGCCGCACCAAGTACGACGCCGCCAAGAAGATGGTGATGATCGAGGACATCGTGCGCTTCCCGGCCGACTGCGTGAACCCGCCGGCCAACATGGACGCCGAGGACTGGATCAAGGCCGGCTTCCCGGGCGCGAAGAACTGCCCTTGAGCATCCGGCGCCGCATGGCGGCCGCCTGACGGCGCGGGCAGGTTCACCCTGCCCGTGCCCTCCAACCCCTCCACATTGAAAGCCGCCCCATGGCTGCGCTTGTCACCATCCTGATCGACGGCCTGACCTATGCGTCATGGCTGTTCATCGTCGCGCTCGGGCTCACGCTGGTCTTCGGCGTGCTCAAGATCCTGAACATCGCGCACGGCAGCTTCTATGCGCTGGGCGCCTATGGCGCGGCCACCATGGTGGCCTGGTTCGCGAGCATGCAGTTCGCGCCCTGGCTGTCGCTGGTGGCCATGCTGCTGGCAGCGGTGGTCATCGCTGCCATCGTCGCGCCGCTGACCGAGCGCGGCCTGCTGCGCTTCTTCTACGGCCGCGACGAGGTGCTGCTGGTGCTGACCACCAACGCGCTGTTCCTGATCATGGAAGACCTGACCAAGCTGATCTGGGGCGCCAACCCGTACTTCGTGTCCGAGCCGTATGCGATGTTCGGCAATGTGGACATCGGGGTGCAGAGCTACGTGGGCTACGACTTCATGCTGGTGGGCCTGGCCGTCACCGTGGGCCTGGCGGTGTGGTACGGGCTGAACCGCACCCGCCAGGGCAAGATCGTGCTGGCGGTGATCCACAGCCCCGAGGTGGCCGCCAGCATGGGCGTGAATGTCTCGCGCGTCTACATGGTGGCGTTCTCCATCGGCATCTTCCTGGCCGCACTGGGCGGCGCCTTCACCGCGCCGATGATCTCGGTGCAGCCGGGCGTGTCGGTGGGCGTGATCATCCTGTCGTTCGCGGTGGTGATCATCGGCGGGCTGGGCAGCATCGAAGGCGCAGCCATCGGCGCGCTGATCGTCGGCATGGCCCGGTCGGTGGCGGTGCACACCGCGCCGGTGGCCGAGCTGTTCGCCATCTATCTGGTGATGGCCGTGGTGCTGATGTTCCGGCCCGAAGGGCTGTTCCAACGCACCCAGGCAAGAAAGATCTGACATGGCCGCAACACTGTCTGCAACTCCTCCAGCAGCCGGGGCACCGGCTGCTGCCGGCGTCGGCCACGGCCGCATCATCGCCCTGGGCGTGGGCTTCTGCGCGCTGCTGTGCGTGGGCGGCCTGTTTGCGCCCAAGTGGCTCACCTTCCTGGTCACCATGGCGGCGGCCAACGGCCTGGTGTCGCTGGGCATCGTGGGCCTGATGCGCGGCGGCGTGGTGCCGTTCGGCCAGGGCATGATGCTCGCGCTGGGCGGCTATACCGCGGCGCTCAGCTTCAACCATCTGGGCATCACCGATGTGCTGCTGCTGACCTTCGGCGGGGGCACGGTGGCGGCGCTGGTGGCCGCGCCGTTCGCGCCGCTGTTGTCACGCTACCGGGGCATCTTCTTCGCCATGCTGACGCTGGCGCTGTCGATGGTGCTTTACGGCCTGCTGATGAAGTTGACCATCCTGGGCGGCAGCGACGGCTTCAACGTCGGCCGGCCCACGCTGCTGGGCCAGAAGCTGCCCGACAGCCACAGCGGCTACATCATGTTCGTGGTGGCGGTGGTGCGGGCCACGGTGATGGCGCTGCTGGCGCGCGTCTACTTCGACAGCACCCGCGGCCTGGTGACGCTGGCCGTGCGCGAGAACGAGCTGCGGGTGGAATACCTCGGCGGCTCGGTGCGCCACGCCATGACCATCAACTTCATCCTGGCGGCATTCTGCGGCGGCATGGGTGGCGCGCTGGCGGTGCTGGCGCTGGGCCACATCGAGCCCAACTTCAGCTTCTGGACGACGTCGGGTGAATTCGTGTTCGTCGCCATCCTCGCCGGCTGGCAGAGCGTGGCCGCGGTGTTCGTGGCCAGCACCGTGCTGGAGGTGGTGCGCAGCTTTTCCAGCGCCTACTTCCCCAACACCTGGCAGATGGTGCTGGGGCTGTTCCTGCTGTTCGTGATTCGCTTCCTGCCCAAGGGCATCGGCTCGCTGTGGATGCGGGGAAACACAAGATGACTTATCTCCTCGAAGCCAAGGGCCTGGAAAAGCGCTTCGGCGCGGTGGTGGCGGCCTCGGCCGTCAACATCAACGTGAAGGCGGGTGAGCGGGTCAGCCTGATCGGCAGCAACGGCGCCGGCAAGACCACCTTCGTCAACATGATCACCGGCTACCTCAAGCCCGACGAAGGCAGCATCACGCTGGACCGGCAGGACATCACCCCGCTGGCGCCGCGTGACATCACCCGGCTGGGCGTGGCGCGGTCGTTCCAGATCCCGCAGCTGTACGGCGACCTGACGGCACTCGACAACATGCTGGTGGCCAATGCCTGCCACGACCAGAAGCTGAGCTTCTGGCAGCCGGCGCGCCGGCCGCAGGCCATCGCCCGGGCCGAGCAGCTGCTGGAGCGCTTCGGCCTGATCGAGCACCGCGGCCGCCGCGTGGCCGAGCTGCCCGGCGGCGTGCGCAAGCTGCTCGACATCGCGATGGCGCTGACCGGCCACCCCAAGCTGCTGCTGCTGGACGAACCCACCAGCGGCGTGTCGGCCGAAGAGAAGTTCCCGATGATGGCCACCATCATGGACGCGCTGGGCCAGGAGGCCAACACCACCGTGCTGTTCGTCGAGCACGACATGGACATCGTCGAGCGCCACGCCAGTCGGGTGATCGCGTTCTACGCCGGCCGGGTGATCGCCGACGACGTGCCCGCCGTGGCCTTGGCCACGGACGACGTGCGCCGCTATGTCACCGGCGAACTGCTGGCCGAATGAGAGGCACTGAGACATGCTGAAGATCGAAGGCATCCATGTGTCCATCCAGTCGGTGGTGGCCCTGCGCGGGCTGTCGCTGACGGTGGCCAACGGCACCATGGTCGGCCTGATCGGCCGCAACGGCGCCGGCAAGACCACCACGCTGCGCACGGTGATGGGCCACCTCACGCCCAGCCAGGGCAGCATCCACTTCGACGGCCAGGACCTGGCCAAGCTGCCCAAGCACGCCCGCGCAGAGATGGGCATCGGCTACATGCCCGAAGACCGCGGCCTGGTGCCCGAGCTGACGGTGGAAGAGAACATCCTGGTGCCGGTGTGGGTGAACAAGTCGCTGAAGGTCGACCAACGCCTGGCGCTGGTCTACCGGGTGCTGCCCGAGTTGCTGGAGATGAAGGACCGGCGCGCCCTGCTGCTGTCGGGCGGCCAGCAGAAGCTGGCGGCCCTGGCCCGGGCGCTGGCGGTGGGCACCCGCCTGCTGCTGCTGGACGAACCCTTCGAGGGCGTGGCCCCGGCGCTGAGCAAGCGCCTGGGCGAGGTGATCGCCGGCCTGAAGGGCACCGCGGTGTCGGTGCTGATCGCGCAGAGCGACCTCAACCACTCGCGCAAGCTGGTCGACGCCGAGTTCACCATCGAGCGCGGCGCCAACGTCGCGCCCGGCGTGGCCGCGCACTGACCCGCGGCTGGCCGTGGCCGGCCAGCCGGCGGCACGGCATCACAAGGGCGAACCCAGGCAACCAGACATGTCTGTGGGTAACCGTGGGTAAGGCAGGCAGCGTTGCCGCGGCCGGCCGCCTACGATGCTGCTGACGGCACACCCGCGCGAAAGCCGGGGTCGCAAAGTTCCCGGTCTAACGCCGCGCTGCCCTGCAGTGTGACCAAGGCAGCGGGGCCGCATGCAGATGCCTTGCCATCCGCCCAGGCCCCGCGTTGCACCGGTTTGTCCAACGCACCGCCCGAGGCCCCTGCATGCACCGCACACCCGCTCCCCGCACCACCCTGCATCTGTTGGTCCAGTCGCTGGCCTGTTTGACGCTGTGGGCCGCCATGGCCGTGCCGGCCGTTGCCGGCCCGGACAAGGAGGCCCGGGTACCGCACCGCGAGAAGGGCGCATTCCCGCAGTTCAGCCTGCTCGAGCGTGAATCCCGCGGCCAGCGGGCGGTCGACCAGCTTGGCGGCCGCTTGCCCGAGCTGGCGTCCTGGTACGGCCGGTCGGCCGACGAATTCAAGTCCCAGTTGCTGAACGACCGCAGCTGGCGGCTGGACCAGCGTGGCCGGGTCTTCATCGTCGAGGAGATGGACCGGCCGCTGGCGGCCACCACGCCCACGGCGGCCGCTTCCAGCCTGCTCGACGGCACACTCGCGCCGCTGGACCAGACCTTCCTGCTGCACAGCAAGCCCGGCGCCCAGCGCACCATCCACCTGAACTTCAAGGGCGCCACGATCAGCGGCACCGCCTGGAACAGCAGTGGCACCAACCTCACGGCCCTGCCGTTCGACCTGGACGGCATCCCCTACACCTTCTCCACGGCCGAGCTGCAGCGCATCCAGGCGATCTGGCAGCGCGTGGCCGAAGACTACGCACCCTTCGACGTGAACGTGACCACCGAGGCGGTGCCCGCCGACCGCATCACCCGCGCGGGCAGCACCGATGCGGTGTACGGCACCACGGTGCTGATCACCAGCAGCACCGGCGTCTACAACTGCAGCTGCGGCGGCGTGGCCTACCTGGGCGTGTTCGACGACACCAGCGACTTCTACAAGCCCGCCCTGGTGTTCTACAACCAGCTGGGCGGCGGCAACGAGAAGTACGTGGCCGAGGCCATCTCGCACGAGGCTGGCCACAACATGGGCCTGGCGCACGACGGCACGGCCACCGTGGGCTACTACCAGGGCCACGGCAGCGGCGCCACCGGCTGGGCGCCGATCATGGGCGTGGGCTACTACCAGGCCCTGGTGCAGTGGAGCCGCGGCGAGTACAGCGGCGCCAACAACACCCAGGACGACTTTGCGGTGATGCAGAGCAACGGCCTGCCCCTGCGGGCCGACGACCATGGCAACACCGCCGCCACGGCCACCGTGCTGGTGGGCACATCGGCCGGCGGACTGACCACGCTGACGACCCAGGGGGTCATCGAGCGCGCCAGCGACGTGGACATGTTCAGCTTTGCGGCGGGCGCGGGCTCGGCCAGCTTCACCCTCAGCCCGGCGGCGCGCGCACCCAACCTGGATGCACTGGTCACCCTGCGCAATGCCGCAGGCACGGTGCTGGCCACCGCCAACCCGGCCGATGCGGTGAACGCCAGCTTCAGTGCCACGCTGCCCGCCACCGGCACCTACACCCTGTCGGTGCAGGGCACCGGCAAGGGCGACCCGCTGGCCACCGGCTACAGCGCCTACGGCAGCCTGGGGCAGTACGCCCTGGCCGCCACGGTGGCCACCCCCGGCAGCCTGGCACCCACGGCGGTGATCAGCAGTTCGGCGCTGCGCGGCACGGCACCGTTCACCGTGGCCTACGCCGGCACCGGGTCCACCGACGCCGACGGCAGCGTGGTGGCCTGGGACTGGGCCTTCAGCGAGGGCGGCACCGCCAGCGGCGCCACCAGCAGCCGCACCTACACCGCGCCGGGCAGCTACACCACGGCCCTGCGCGTGACTGACAACGCCGGCCTCAGCGCCAGCAGCAGCGTCACCGTGACGGTGGACGCGCCGGTGGTGGTGCTGGCCATGCGCGTGGCCGACATCGCCATGGGCATCAACCTGGGGCGCAACAACGGCGCCCAGGGCACGGCGGCGGTGAAGGTGGTCGACGCCAGCGGCCAGCCGGTGGCCGGCGCCACCGTGGGCGGCCAGTGGAGCGGGCTGGTCTCGCGCAGCAGCAGCGTCACGACCGACGCCACCGGCGTGGCGCGCTTCAACTCGCCCACCACCCGCACCAGCCCCGGCAGCTTTCGCTTCGCCGTCACCGGCGTCAGCCGCACCGGCTACAGCTACGCGCCGCTGACCAACACCGAGACCAGCGACAGCATCGCCCGCTGACGCCCCCTTGCCCACCGCGTGCTGGCCTGGCGCGGCGGCAAGGGCAGCATCGACCTCGGCACCGGCGGGCGCATAACATGCCGCCATGACCCGCGCCGACGCCATGGGCCTGCTGCTGGCCTTCATCGCCCGACTGATCACCGGGGCGCAGGGCCACTGGAAGGGCTGCCCGCCCAAAGCCGAGCAGCGCATCTACTTTGCCAACCACCAGAGCCACCTCGACTGGGTGCTGATCTGGGCCGCGCTGCCGCGTGAACTGCGCAGCACCACCCGGCCCATCGCCGCACGTGACTACTGGACGGCTGGCCCCTTCAAGCACTGGCTGACGCGCGAGGTGTTCAACGCGGTCTATGTGTCACGCCAGCGCAGCGACGACCAGGACCCGCTGGAGCCGCTGGCCGACGCGCTGCGCAACGGTGATTCGCTGGTGCTCTTTCCGGAGGGCACGCGCAGCAACAAGGGCCTGCCGCAACCGTTCAAGAGCGGGCTGTACCACCTGGCCGAGCAATTCCCCCAGGTGCAGCTGATCCCGGCATGGATCGACAACGTGCAGCGGGTCATGCCCAAGGGCGAGGTGGTGCCGGTGCCCATCCTGTGCACCGTGACCTTCGGCGCGCCCATCACCCTGGCGCCGGGCGAGGACAAGCGCGACTTCCTGGCGCGCGCCCGCGCTGCCGTGGTGGCCTTGCAGCCGGTGGAATCGCAGCTGCAGGCCCAGTCCGGATGAACGCGCTGAAGGGCTGGACCGCGGACGAGCAGGTGGCGCTGCTGTTCGTGGTGCTGTTCGGGCTGCTGCTGCTGGCCAGCGCGGCGGTGGCGCTGCTGACCCTGCGCGAGGCTGCTGCCCTGCAGGAAGACCGCCATGAGCGCCTTCGCCGTGAGCTGGCGGCCGTGGGGGTGGGCGCGGCGGTGTTCTGGGCCGCCTGGGTGTCGGGGCCGGCCGGTGCCACGGTGCTGTTCGGCGTGGTGTCGTTCCTGGCGCTGCGCGAATACGTCACCCTGGTGAAGACACGCCGTGGCGACCACCGCAGCCTGTTGCTGGCCTTCTTCGGCGTGCTGCCGCTGCAGTACGTGCTGGTGGCCAACCGCAACTTCGATTTGTTCTCGGTGTTCATCCCGGTCTATGTGTTCCTGGCCATCCCGGTGGTCAGCGCATTGGCGGGCGACCCGCAGCGCTTCCTGGAGCGCAACGCCAAGATCCAGTGGGGCATCATGGTCTGCGTCTACGGACTGAGCCATGCGCCGGCGCTGGTGCTGCTGGACTTTCCCGGCCACCGCGGGCGCGGTGCGTTCCTGCTGTTCTTCCTGGTCGTGGTGGCCGTGGGCGCGCAGCTGGCGCAGACGGCCGCCAGCCGCCGCCTGCGCCGCCGTCCGGTGGCGCGCCACATCGACCGCAGCTTCTCGCTGCGCGCCTGGGGCATCGGCGTCGCGGTCGGCGCGGCACTGGGCACGTCGATGTTCTGGATCACCCCGTTCAAGCTGGGCCAGGCCCTGGCCATGGCCGCCATCGCCGCGGCCGCCGGCACGCTGGGCGAGTTGGTGATGAGCGCCCTCAAGCGCGACGCAGGCGTACGCTACTGGGGCAACACCAGTTCGGTCACCGGTGCGGTGGGCCTGCTCGACCGGGTGGCACCGCTGTGCTTTGCCGCGCCGGTGTTCTTCCATTCGGTGCGCTGGTACTTCCAGCTCAAACCCTGATGACGACAACATGATGCAGACACCCTGATGCGGATTCTCGGCATCGACCCCGGCCTGCAACGCACCGGCTTCGGCGTGGTCGACATCGACGGCGCCCGGCTCAGCTACGTGGCCAGCGGCACCATCAGCACGCTGGAGGTGGCGCGCGGCAATCTGCCGGCGCGGCTGAAGGTCATCTACGAGGGCGTGGCCGAGGTCAAGCGGCGCTATGCGCCGCAGGCCGCGTCGGTGGAGATCGTCTTCGTCAACGTCAACCCGCAGAGCACGCTGCTGCTGGGCCAGGCCCGCGGCGCGGCACTGGCCGCGCTGGTCAGCGACGACATGCCGGTGGCCGAGTACACCGCGCTGCAGATGAAGAAGGCCATCGTCGGCCACGGTCTGGCCACCAAGCCGCAGGTGCAGGAGATGGTGATGCGCCTGCTGCAGCTGCCCGGCCTGCCCGGCAAGGACGCCGCCGACGCCCTGGGCCTGGCCATCATCCATGCCCACGCCGCCCGCCACTTCGAGGCGCTGGGCGGCGCCAACAAGCGGCGCAGCCACGCCCAGTTCAAGGCCGGCCGCACGTATTGACGGCTTGCGCGACACTCGGCCGCTCAACCCAGGAGCCCCGATGATGCGCACCCCGATCTGCCTGGCCGCTGCTGCCTTGCTGGCACTGGCCCTGCCGCTGCAGGCCGCCGACACCCCCGAACCGCCGAAACCCAAGCCGACAGCCGCACCGGCGGCCGACCCGCTGGGCGCCGCCCGCGCACGCATCGCCGCCACGGACTGGCCCGGCGCGCTGGCCGCCCTGCGGGCTGCGCGTGACGAGCGCAGCGCCGACTGGCACAACCTGATGGGCTTTGCGCTGCGCAGCCAGGCCACGCCCGACTACCCGGCGGCAGAGCAGCACTACAACAGCGCCTTGCGCATCAACCCGGCCCACCGCGGCGCGCTGGAATACTCAGGCGAGCTGTACCTCAAGACCAACCGGCGCCCGCTGGCCGAGGCGCAACTGGCCGCGTTGGCCCGCGCCTGCCCGGCGGGCTGCGAGGAACTGGACGACCTGAAGGCCGCACTGGCTCGCCCGAAGCCCTGAACATCCTTGCCGCAGTGCGCCGCCCTGCTACCAGAACAGCAGGATGCCCTGGATCACCTTGGTGAAGATGGCGATGTCGAAGGTGCCCAGGAACACCACCACGGCCCAGTGGTAGAAGGCCTTGGCCCGGGCCAGGGGCACCGGTTCTCCGGTGGCCAGGTGCAGCGCGAAGAACAGTGCCGCGGGCAGGGCTGTCAATGCCAGCAACACCCCACCCACCCAGAACAGCCACGTCATCGGCGCAACGCTACAGCATGAGCGCCAGGCGCTCGAGGATCAGCACGCCGAAGAATCCCAGCGCGGCCAGCAGCGCCCACTTCAGCACCAGGATGCCGCGCTTTCGCCACGCCACTTGGCCGGTGCCGATGGCCATGGCAAAGCACAGCACGCTGGCCAGCAGCAGCAGGCCGAAGACGAGACGGAAGATCAGCATGGCCCGATTGTGCGGTGCCTTTGGGGTGCCTCTGCGGTGCCTGTGCGGTGCCTTGTGCGGTGCCCGGCCACGCAGACGCGCAGGTCACCCGCTGGGGGGATGCGCGCCGGGGTGGCCGCGCCACGTCACCAGGCCGGGGCCAGCTCGGCAAAGCCGGCCGGCGCCTGGTCGGCGCGGTCAAAGCTGACCAGTTCCCAGGCCGTGGGCCGCGACAGCAGTTCCCGCAGCAGCAGGTTGTTCAGCGCGTGGCCGCTCTTGTAGGCGGTGTAGTGGGCCAGCATCGGGTGGCCGGCGTTGTACAGGTCGCCGATGGCATCCAGGATCTTGTGCTTGGCGAATTCATCGTCATAGCGCAGGCCGTCGGCGTTCAGCACCCGGCTGTCGTCGACGACGATGGCGTTGTCCATGCTGCCGCCGAGGGTGAGCCCGCGTGAGCGCATCGCCTCCACGTCCTTGGTGAAGCCGAAGGTGCGGGCGCGGGCGATGTCGCGCTTGTAGCGGCCCGAGCCCATGTCGAAGGTGACGCGCTGGCCGGTGGCGTCGACCGCCGGGTGGTCGAAGTCGATCTCGAAGCTGAGCTTGAAGCCGTGAAACGGCTCGAGCCGGGCCCACATCAGGCGCTTGCCCTCGCCCTGGCGCACTTCGACCGTCTCCTTCACCCGCAGGAAGCGCTTGGGCGCGTCCTGCAACGCAATGCCGGCGCTCTGCAGCAGGAAGACGAAGCTGGCGGCCGACCCATCGAGGATGGGCACTTCATCGGCGGTGATGTCAACCCGCAGGTTGTCGATGCCCAGCCCGCAGCAGGCGCTCATGAAGTGCTCGATGGTCTGCACCTTGGGCGCGCCGGGGTCGCCGCCGGCCGAGATGGTGCTGGCCATGCGGGTGTCGCTGACAGAATCGAAGCGCACCGGGATCTCCACCGGCACCGCCAGGTCCACCCGGCGGAAGACGATGCCGGTGTCGGGTGCGGCCGGGCGCAGTGTGAGCTCGACCTTCTGGCCGCTGTGCATGCCCACGCCCACGGCGCGGGTGATGGATCGGAGGGTGCGTTGCTGGAGCATCAGCCGCAGATTGTCCCGCAGAACCGTCCGGCAGCGCGGGTCACGGCGGCAGGCGGCGCAGCTCGTCGACCAGGCGCGCGCGGGCCGCCGGGTCGTCCACCGCCAGGGCCAGGCGCTGGATGAAGGCATCGCGCTGCGGCGCGGCGGCCAGCGCCTTCTTCACCAGCAGTGGGGCGATCGGGCCCAGCTGGCGCGCCAGCAGGCGCTGCGCGGCATCCACCATCGCTGCGCTGGGCGGGGCCAGGCCGGCGCTGCCACCGGTGTTGGTGGGCGCCGGCTGGGTGGGGTGGCGCGCGGTGTGGGTGCCGGCACGCAGGTGGGTGTTGGTGTTGGTCGGCGGCAGCCCCCGGGCACCGGTGCCCGCTGTCCCGCCAGTGCCCGCCGTCCGGCCGGTGCTGGTAGACAGCGCGGCCGATTCCTGCTCGAAGGCCAGCCGCGCCGAGATGTCGGTCACCTGCTCGGCCAGGCGGGCATACAGCGTGGGCAGGTCGGGGCAGCCACGGGCCACCCGCCGCACCAGCACCTGGGCCATCGGCCCCACATGCCGGCCCAGCCGGGCGGCAGCCTGGGCCAGGTCGTCGGGGCTGAACTGCGGCGGCAGGCTGGAATGGGTGGCCACGTCGCCCGGGTGCGCCAGCGGCGGCGGCATCAGCGCGGTGATGGTGGCGTTGCTGATGCTGTCGGGGTGCAGCCGGCCCATCGCGGCTTCGAGCGCATCCATGAACTGCACCGCATTGGCATAGCGCTGCTCCGGCTTCTTGGCCAGGGCGCGGGTCAGCAGGTCGTCATACGGTGCCAGCCGCTGCTGGCCGGGCAGGCTGGACGGCAGCACCAGCGGCTCATGCACCGCCTTGTACATGATGACCTCGGGCGGGCCACCGAAGGGCACGCGGCCGGTCAGCATCTGGTAGAGCACCACGCCGGCGGCATACAGGTCGACCCGCCGGTCCATGGGCAGGCCCTGGAAGCGCTCGGGCGCCATGTAGGCCGGCGTGCCGATCAGGCTGGCGGCCTGGGTGAGGTCGGCGTTCTCGATGCGGGCGATGCCGAAGTCCGAGACCTTGACCTTGCCGCCGGGCGTGATGATCAGATTCGACGGCTTGATGTCGCGGTGCCACACGCCCTGCCCGTGCGCATGGTCCAGCGCCTCGAGCAGCTGGCCGATGATGCTGGCCACGTCGTCGTCGTTGATGTCCAGCTGCTCGCTGATGGCCTGGTTGATGTAGCGGCTGAGGGTGTTGCCGCGCACGTACTCCATCGCGATGTAGTCGACGCCCGCATCGCGGCCGAAGTCGTAGACCGCCACGATGCCCGGGTGCTGCAGCCGGCCGGCGGCCTGCGCCTCGTTGCGGAAGCGGTCGGCATACGACACACCCTGGCCAGCATCGGCGTCGGCGGCCACCCGCATCGTCTTGATGGCCACCTCGCGCTGGATGTCGGGGTCGAAGCCCTTGTAGACGATGCCCATGGCACCCTCGCCGAGCACCCCGGTCACACGGTACTTGCCAAGCCGTTCAGGATGGGTCATGCCAACCCCTCGTCCGACCGGTACGTCAGCCGGCCTTGCAGGCCGCGCTGGTCCTCGTGGACCAGCCCTTCGCCTGGCGAGGGCAGTCCACAGGACTGCCCTCGTCCGGGCTCAGCCCCCGAGGGGATGGCGGGCCGGCTTGGTGAGCTGAGGCCGGACAGGATCAGTCCCTGCGGACTGATCCTGCCTGCCGAGGACCATCGGCCTCTGGCCGATGGTGGCCCGGCGCTCGGCCCGCTGGCGGCACGGTGCTGCATGGCAGGCGGCGCGGTCGGGTCAGTCGTCCAGCATCTTCATCGCCTGCACCACGCTGGCGCGCATGCGGGCGAACGATGCCGCCAGCACGCCGATCTCGTCGCGGCTGTTGCTGGCGAAATCAGGTGCCGACATGTCGCCCTGGCTCACCCGGTCGGCCAGTGCCGACAGCTGGGTGACCGGCTGCACCACCACCTTCCAGATCATCACGTTCAGCAGCAGGCCGACCACCACGAACACACCCACCAGCGCGCCGATGAACAGCTTGAACGAACGCTCGGCCCGGACCAGCGGCACATCCATCGGCACCGACACGATCTGCGCACCGATCACCTCGTTGAGCTGCCAGCCGAAGCCGTTGGCCGGGCCGTACTTGGCCACCATGGTCTTGGGCGCTGCCTCCACGCTGCTGTGGCACTGCAGGCAGGCCGGGTTGGTGATGCGCAGCGGGCGCGCCACGTACAGCGACCGGCCGGCCGGCGTGTCACGCTGGCCGACGAATTCCTTCAGCTCGCCGGCATTGCGGAAGTGGTTGACGATGTCGACCTCCCAACCCACGGCGCGGTCGCGCGGGTTGGTGGGGTTCAGCGTCGCCTCCTTGTAGGCATACTAGGGGTACTTGGTGTGCAGCGCGTTCTGCACCTCGGTGGCCGAGTAGCTGGGCACCGCCTGGGGCAGGAACTCATGCTCCATCTGCGCCTGCAGCAACCGGGTGATCTGGTTGGCGGTGTAGCCGCGCACCGCGGTGGCGCTCTCCATCAGCAGCCGGGCGTTGTTCTGCACCTCTTCGCGGGCATTGGCCTGCAGCAGGTCGCGGCTGATCCAGCCGCTGATGGCGATGCCCACCGCCACCACGCTGACGAAGATCAGATTGAACTTGACGAGCAACTTCATCAACACCCCCCCGCAGGCCTGAACGGCCCGTCTGCGCTGCATTCTCACGCAAGAATTGCGCGCGCAGTGCTGCACCACCTGGGCGCACTTCTGCCGGCCCGCATGCGGGAAAAC
>JBBAPL010000051.1:0-31944 GCA_040400895.1 Aquabacterium sp. | reverse complement strand
AAGTCATGGGCCAGCCCGCCTGTCAGCCGGCCCAGGGCTTCCATCTTCAGGGACATGGCCTCCTGCTCCTGGGTGTTGAGCCGCTCGGACACATCGTTCTGGATGCCGATGAAGTGGGTCAGCCGGCCTTCGCCGTCGCGAACCGGCGCCAGGCTGAGTTCGGTCATGTACAGGCTGCCGTCCTTGCGGCGGTTTCGCAGCACCACGGTCATCGGGATGCCTTCTCGAAGGGCACGACGCAAGGACTCCAACTCGGGCTGGTCTGACTCGCCCTGATGCAGGATCCGCATGTTGCGGCCCAGCAGTTCATGCTCGGTGTAGCCGGTGATGCGTTCCACGGCCCGGTTCACATAGATCGCAGGCATGTCGGGTGCCAGCGCGTCGACCACCGTGATGCCGTCATGGGCCGAGTCCATGACACGCTCGAGCAAGGTCAGCCAGGCCCTGCCGGACTCGATCTGCTGGAACGCCTGGTTCAATGCCTGGCCCAGCTGTTGAACCTCCTGGGGGGCATGGCTGGCGGTGATCACCGGCGGCGCAACCTGGCGGTCGCCGCGGCTGGCCACGGAGTCAGCCAGTGCACGGATGGGCCAGGTCACGCTTCGGGCGGTGAAGAAGGCCGCCAGCATGAGCGCCACCAGCAGAGCCGATGCGCCGAGCGCGTGCCACAACAGCAGTTGGCGAACCTCCGCGCGGAAGCGCTCCGGGCTGCCCTGCAGGGCCAGGGTGATGGTCGTGCTAGTGAAAGGTGGCACGAGCTTCAGCGCCAGTTGCGCTTCTGGCAGCGCCCCGCCGGTGCGCGTGGCCATCCCCGGGTTGCCGAGGTAGAGCTTGGCACTGGAGCGGAAGCCGTTGCGCGCGATCAGGCTGTCCAGCGCAGGGCCCAGGTTGAGCGCGCCCAGCACCACGCCTTCGGTGTGGCCGGTGCCAGGAAACTGCAGCGGGAAGGCCAGCACCAGCAGGGTGGACTGCGCATCGAAGCGCGCCTGCGGCTGGTCGCCCGTGAGCACGGCCTGAACGGCTTCCTGCAGGCCCGCCGACGCATTGATCGCGCCAGACTGCGCCAGCGTGCGGCCCCGGTAGTCCAGCACCGCCATGCCCGGGTTGGCGGCCTTCTCGGCGGTCGCGTCGCCCTCGGCAGGCATGCTCAGGCGCATGAACTGCGGGATGTGCTGCTCGCGTCCGTGCGAGTCCAGCAGGGTGGCCTGCACCGACGGCTCGCGCGAGAACTGGCGCAGCTGCGCCGTGAACCGGTTCACCGAACCCGACAGCATGGACTCCAGGTAGATCGACTCGGCCTGCACACGTTCGGTGTCGCGCTCGAAGGAGGCCTCGCGCAACACCCAGAACGACGTGGAAAACCCGATCAAGGCCGCCAGGATCGTCCACAACGCCCAGCGAATGGCCAACTGCCCGAACAGTGTCCGGCGCCAACGCTGCATCTGAAGCCACATCTGCTTGCCCCTCGTGTCAGCGGACAACGCGTGCCACCGTGCCTGCGGGCGTGAAGCGCCCCATGAACACCTGCGCAGGCGACAGCGCCTCATGGCTTTGCGGCGAGAACGGCCGGGGCAGGCGCGCCACCAGGCCGTCGTAGGGCGGCAGCCGCTCCAGGGCATCGCGCACGGCAGCGCGGTTGGTGCTGCCCGCCACGCGCACGGCCTGGGCCAGCAGGTGGGTCAGGTCGTAGGCATGCCCGAAGCCGACCTGGGACGGGATCTCGTCTGCGGATTTCAGGCCGAACAGCTTCTGCGCCCGTGCCGTCACCGCCTTGGCCTTCGGGTCGGTTCGCCCATGCAGCGTGAAGGTCTGGACCACGGCCAGGTCCACAACGCGCAACGAGTCCCCGACCAGCCTGCTGAATTCCCCTCCCGTGATGCCCCAGTGGCTGGCAATGGGAACCCGCTGGTTCGGGGGCAGCGCTGCGATGTCGCGCACCAGGATCGAGCCTTCCCGCTCATTGGCCACCAGCAACACACCTTCAGCGCCGGCGGCCAGCAGGCGCAGGTAGGGTTCCTTCATTCTCTCCACCCCCCAGGCGTACCACTCCGTGGCCACCACCTGGGGCACCGTCACCGAGGCCTGAAGGCTGGCGAGCGTGGCGTCGTTCGAGCGCCCCCAGGCCGACATGGGCAGAAGCACACCAACCCGCCGGATGCCCCGCTGACCCAGGTAACGCAGCATTTCCGGAATGGCCCAACTGTCCCGCAGCGACAGGCGGAACACATAGCTGCCTGCGGGAACCTTGGGCACGATGTCGTTGGCGGCCGACCACGGGTTCAGCAGCAGCACACGGGTCTGGTTGGCCAGCGGCGCCTGCTCCAGGCAGACCGGGGAATACTTGCCGCAGTAGACGGCCAGCAGGTCCGGCAACGCGGCCAGTTCCATGAAGTTGTCCTTGCCGCGCGCCGGAACGGACCGGTTGTCACGCACCAGCAGTTCCATCGGCCGGCCACCGAGCAAGCCGCCCGCTGCGTTGATCTCGTCAATGGCCGTGAGGATGCCCATGCGGATGGCCTGGGCCGATGTGCTGTCGGTCACGCTGAACTCCGCGTCGAGCGCGACGCGGATGGGGGCTCCTGCGGGCTCGGCAGCCCGTGCCTGGCCCCAATCTCCCGGCAGAGGCTGGGCCAGCATGGCCAGAACAGCCAGCAGACGGCTGCATGGACGCAGACGACGCGAGAGGTTGAGCGGCATGGCGGTGGGTGGGTGGGCGTGGCGGTTCAGCGCAGTGACGTCTGGCCGCCGATCAGCACTTCAGCCTCGATGCGGGCAGGCACCCGGAGTTCGAATCCCCGGCCGCGAATGGTGGCCAGCACGCCGGTGTGCCCGAACACGGCCGTCAGCTTTCGGCGCAGGTTGGACAGGTGCACGTCCAGCAAGCGATCCTGTGGCTCCCAGTGGCGGTCCAACGCGTCGCGCGAGAGCGTGGCGCGCGACAGCGGCGCGGGGGCCTGGGCCAACAGCTGGACGATGCGGGCCTCGCATTCGGTCAGCCGCTGTTGGCCCTGTGGACCGGTCAGGTTCCGCGTGCGCAGGTCTAACCGCGCCGGCCCCAGGTGCACCGCCACCGGCACGCCACCTTCGGCACGGCGCCGAACCCGGCGCAGCATGACGCGCACGCGGGCGACCAGTTCTTCCATGGCGAAGGGCTTGACGAGATAGTCGTCCGCGCCCGCTTCCAGGCCGATGATCCTTTCATGGATCCCGGCGCGCCCGGTCAGCATCAGGATGGGCAAGTCGCTGATCTGGCGCAGTTCGCGTGCGATCACCAGGCCGTCATCCCCGGGCAGGCCCAGGTCCAGCACCAAGGCCGCACAGCGGCCCTCGCGCACGCGCTCGAACAGGCCCTCGCGGCCGGACAGCGCTTCCACATCCAGGCCGGACTCCGACAGCGCTCTCGCGACACGTTGGCGGATGACGGGTTCATCATCGACCACCACCACCGACTGACCCCCGAGCTCCAGGCTCATGCCGGGTCTTCCGCTGACAGCGGCAGGGCCGCCAGCAACAGGCGAAAGCGACCATCCGGACCGGCTTCGACCTGCGCCCCAAGCGGCAGCAACAGCACGGCGGCATGGGCCAGCGCGCGCTCGGCTATGCCATCCCGTGTCGGGTACAGCACTGTGGACGCGTCCGCACCGCAGTCGATGGCAAACACCCAGGTGGCCGCACCGGGAACGGCCGCGTCACCCGGCACCTCGCGGACGCACGACCAGGTCATGCGGGCCGACAGTGTCTCTGGCAGACGCCGCCGCACGCACTCGATCATGCAGGCCAGCAACGACTGCAAGGCGCCCCTGTCGATGCGGCTGGGCAAGTCGTCCATCGGGGGGCACGACACCAGCTCCAGCTGCGGCTCGCGTGCCAGCTCGCCGCGCAGGTGGTCCAGGGTGTGCCCGTCCAGGACGAGCGGCTTGTGCGCGAGCACCAAGGCCACCCGCGCAGGCTCCAAGGCCAGCAGGCTGAGCGCAGACGACAGTGTGTGCAGGCGCGCCATGCCGGAGGCCAGGATGGCCTTGCCACGGACGGAGGGCGACGAGTCCGTGCCGTCTTCAAGGAAGACCATCGCTGCGACCAGCAGTGCACCGATGTTGTTCGCCGAGTGGGCCGCCACCGCAGCCAGTTCAGAGGCAGGCAGCACGGGCGAGACCCCAGCCTGAAGGGGCGTTGAACCATGGGGGTCTGGCATGTCACTGGGCCTGCTGGCCGTTGTGTCGACTCTCCGCTTTCCTTTCAACTGCGGGTAGGTGCTCTGCGAGAGTCGGGCAGGCACAAGCGTCTGGACACCTACGCTTCTGAAAGTATCGTTGATTATGCTGACCGGCTGTTGAATCAAGGCCCCTCAAGCGCGCAGCCCATCGCACCTGCGTTCCGGCCTCACAGGGGCCGACCCACTTCCTGCATGCGGGCACGATCGAGGGCGCCCGACAGCGCGCGGCGGAACTGCGCAATGTCGTCGGTCACCAGCGCAGCCAAGGCAGGCACCTGGCCCTGGCTGTCCGCAGAGTCGGTGGCTGCGTCCTCGAGGGCGGTACAGCTCTGCGCCAAGGCCGCGCCGCCCAGCATGCTGGCCGAACCGCGGATCGTGTGCACCACGGCACTGAGCGTCTGCATGTCATTGGTGATCCGTGCCACCTGGAGGTCGGCCAGGGCCTTGCCCGTGACGCGGTCGAAGGACTCCGCGACAGCCGCCAGGAGCCGCGCGTCCTCGCCCACCACCTGCCGCAGCCGACGCAGGTCCAGCACGGGCTGTCGTGCCTCCACAAGCGCAGACGCACCCGCAGGCACCGGGCCTGCTGGCGCGGACTTCGCCTGCGCCGTCCACCGGGCCACCGCCGCATACAGGGTCTCGGGGTCGACCGGCTTGGTGATGAAGTCATTCATGCCCGCCTGGCGGCAGCTCAGGTGATCCTCGGGCCGGGCATTGGCGGTCATGGCAATGATCGGAAGGTCCTCCATGCCGGGCATGCCGCGAACGCGACGGGTCGTCTCCAGCCCATCCATCTCAGGCATCTGCATGTCCATCAGCAGGCAGTCGAACGACTGCGTGCCCAGCGCGGCCAGCGCATCGGCGCCGCTGCCGGCCACATCCACCAAGGCACCCACGGATTGCAGCAACTCCCGCGCAACGAGCTGGTTGACCTCGTTGTCGTCAACCACCAGAAGACGGCGCCCTTCCAGGGCTCTGGCCCAGCGCGCTTCGGAGTCGGGGGCCAGTTCGTGGCGCGACTCGGGCGGCGCGGCCCTGGTGCCCCAGCCCAGGTTCAGATCGGCCCAGAAGGTGCTGCCCTGCCCGAACTGGCTTTCGACACCGACGCTGCCCCCCATGAGCACGGCCAGTTCCCGGCAGATGGCCAGCCCCAGCCCGGTGCCGCCAAAGCGCCGGCTGGTCGAACTGTCGGCTTGTTGAAAGGGCTGGAACAGATGCCGCGTCTGCTCGGCGTTCAGGCCGATGCCCTCGTCGCTGACAGACAGGCGAAGCACCAGCCCGACCGGGTCCAGCGCGCGCACCGATGCCTGCAAGGTGATGTTCCCCTTGCTGGAGAACTTCACCGCGTTGGACGCAAAGTTCAGCAGGATCTGACGCAGTCGCAGGGGGTCGCCCCGCAGCGGACGGTGCAGCGCCGGGTCGATCTGGACCACGAGTTGCAGGCCCTTGTTGCGGGCCGATTCGTCCAGCAGCGAGGTGACGCCGTCCATGAGCTTGGGCAGCAGGAAGGACACCGACTCCAGTTCCAGCTTGCCCGCTTCGATCTTGGAAAAATCCAGGATGTTGTTGATCAGTTCGAGCAGATGCTGGCCGGAGTCTCCCAGGGTCTGCAGGTACTGCTGGACCTTGGGCGATGGCGAGGCCCGCAGGGCCAGATGCGTCATGCCCAGGATGCCGTTCAAGGGCGTGCGCATCTCGTGGCTCATGTTCGAGAGGAACTCGCTCTTGGCACGATTGGCGGCCGCCGCCATGCGCGAGACACCCTCCAGCTCGCGCGTGCGCAATTCGACCTTGGACTCCAGCTCGGAGTTCAGCTTCGCCAGTTCTGTCTCGGCATCGACGCGGTTGGTGATGTCGGTCCGAATGGCGATGTACTGCTCGGGCAGACCCTGGGCGTCCAGCAGCGGCACGATGGTCGAACTCGTCCAGAAGCGCCTGCCAAACCGGTCACGGTTGCAGATCTCGCCGCGCCACACGCGACCACCGGCAATCGTGCCCCACATGTCGTCGAACATCGCCTGGTCATGCACGCCCGACAGCAGGATGCGGTGGTTCTCGCCGATCAACTCCTCACGCGCGTAGCCCGTGATCTGGCAGAAGCGGTCGTTCGCATAGGTGATCGTGCCCATCAGGTCGGTGAAGCTGACGATGGCGTGCTGGTCCAGCGCAAACTTCTGGTTGTCCAGCGCCCGGCGACCCAGTTCGCGTTCGCGCACCAGTGCCGCGGTCTCCCGGAAGAGCGTCACCACCTGATGGACTTCGGCCGGGCTCGATGCATCCACCAAGTGGTCGGGCAATTCCTTGCCTGCGGCAACGCTGCGGCGGAAATCCTCCAGATGCCGCATGGCACGCAACCAGCGACGCAGGAGCAGGTGGGTCACGCCCATGGTGAGTACCAGGGTCGTCAGCCACAGCAGCGCACCCAGGACCATGGCCTTCCACAGCGACGTGGCCACGGTCAACACGTCGTAGCGCAGGCGAAGCACGCCGTAGTCCACGCCGCCCACCGTGATGGCACGGTTGACGTCGTAGAAGTCGGACAACAGCATCCGGTGCAGCCACTGCGGCGGCACGACGGTCCGCTGCACGTTGGCCTCGACGAGCATGGCGCCTCCGGCCAGGTCGATGAATTCCGCCGAGCGGAAGACAGACCCCTGGACCGCCTTGCCCAGCGTCCTGCGGACGGTGTCGTAGTCGCCGATGACGACGTTGTCCTGCACGGCCTGGTGGGCCATCTCCATGACCATGACGCTGTCGTGCTGTGCCTCCTCGACCAGCATCGCGTAGTGGTAGGAGAGGAATGAGGCCAGAACGACGCTGGTGAAGGTCACCACCAGAACCGCCACCAGCAGAAAGAGCCGGTCGATCAAGGTGGCCGGCAGCAGCCGGGCCCAGCCCCCAGGCCTCGGCGGACCGGTCATTGGCAGGGGCGCCGTGGCGGTGGCGCTCTGCATCAGCGGCTCACCTCAGGTCGGCCGGCGCCGTGCGGTAGAACTCCCGGTAAGGCGCGAACTCGCTGCCGTCGCTGGCCACGAATCCGGTGGGCCCCGGCAAGCGGACCAGCGCACTCACGGTCGACAGGATCGATCGACCTTCAGGGTCGCTCAGCATGCCCGCAACGGCGCGGCGCACCGCTTCGGCATCGGCGTCCGGCACCCGGCGCGCAACCAGCATGGCCAGATCCGGCAAGGGGGGCGAGTTCCACAGCACCCGCAATGCACGACCGGTGCGCTGAGACCACCCCTCGGACAACTGGGAGTGCGTGCCCACCGCGGCAACCCTGCCGCTGAGCAACTGCCCGAAGGCACCGTCCATGTTGCCGCCGAACACCACCTGCACCTCCACGCCGCGCTGCAGCAGATGGGCGTAGGCGAACTTGTAGGCCACGGTGGCTTCCGGGCCGGGGAAGGCCACCACACGCCCCTTCAGATCCTGCAGCGTGGTGATCTCCGAGCTTTCCAGAACCGCCACCTGACTGCGGATCGGGTCGGCAAGGCGCCTGGCGAACACGCGCCAGCCCAGCCGCTCCCGCTCAGGGCTGAACAGGTGGTTGGAGAAGACGAACTCGACCTCGTTGGCCAGCACGTACGCCGTGGTGTCGGCGGAGGTCCGACCGATCTTGAGCTGCAGGTTGAGCCCGGTCCGCCTGGAGACGTAGGAAATGATCGGGTTCCAGTACGCCGCGGTGAGCTCGATGCCGTACTGGTTGACGGGCGAGAACCGATAGGCGGGCTGGCTAGCGCTGGAATCTGGCTTCGCGGAGTGGCTAACTGCGGGCCATCCCGCCAGTGCAACAAGTGTGCGTCGGCGGATCATCGGGCGCGGGCTGACGGTGTCGCCAGCAAAATGAACAAACCAAACGTCAGTTTGCGCTTGCCCCTTGCGACGAACTGCATAGATTTGTAAAGAACCGGCCGCAATCGGGGTGTCTTGCGCCGGTGTGGACTGGCCGGACAGGGATGCCCGCCCATCCGCAGCAGCCCTCCCGGCCAGGCCGGATCGACGCCGATCTGCCCGGCGACACCCGATTTCCCGAATGGCGCGGTGGCGCTTTCGCTGAAGAATCCAGGGACACGCGCCACAGCGCCGGAGCGCCGGCCTGCGGCAACGCCTTCTCCACCGACCAGCGCCGCCGCTGACCCACGCTGCGCGACGTCGCCAACCGGGCACTGCCATGCAGATCACACCGATCGCCTCCGCCAGCTTCGGCGCCACCGTCACCGGCCTGCGGCTGGCGGACCTGGACGACGCCGGCTTTGCCGCGCTGCACGCCGCCTGGCTGCAGCATGCGCTGCTGGTCTTTCCGGGGCAGTTCCTGACGAATACCGAGCAGATCGCCTTCGCCAAGCGCTTCGGCCCGATCGAGCGCATCGGCGGCGGCGACATCGTGGCCATCTCCAACGTCAAGGCCGACGGCACGGTGCGCCAGCACAGCCCGGCCGAATGGGACGACATGATGAAGGTCATCGTCGGCAACATGGCCTGGCATGCCGACAGCACCTACATGCCGGTGATGGCGCAGGGCGCGGTGTTCTCGGCCGAGGTGGTGCCGCCCACTGGCGGACGCACGGGCTTTGCCGACATGCGTGCGGCCTACGACGCGCTGGACGATGCCACCCGAGCGCTGGTGCACCAGCGCTCGGCGCGGCACTCGCTGGTGTACTCGCAAAGCAAGCTGGGCCATGTGCAGAAGCAAGGCTCGGCCTACCTGGGCTACGGCATGGACACCACCGCCACGCCGCTGCGCCCACTGGTCAAGCGCCACCCCGAGACCGGCCGCCTGTCGCTGCTGATCGGCCGCCATGCGCATGCCATCCCGGGCATGGCGGCAGACGACTCGGAACGCTTCCTGGAAGACCTGGTGGCCTGGGCCTGCCAGCCGCCGCGGGTGGTGCAACACCAGTGGGCCGCCGGCGACGTGGTGGTGTGGGACAACCGCTGCCTGCTGCACCGCGCCGAGCCCTGGGACTTCACCCTGCCCCGCGTGATGTGGCACAGCCGCCTGGCTGGCCAGCCCGAGACCGAGGCGGCGCCGCTGGTGTAGAGGCAACGCGGCGGATTCAGGCCGCGGCCGGGGTGGCCAGCATGCTGGGGTCGACATTGGCACCGCACAGCACCAGGGCCACGTTTTCATCGGCCCGCGGCTGCACCAGACCGGCGCGCAGGGCCGCCAGGCCCAGCGCGGCGGCAGGCTCGACGGCCAGGCGCAGTTCACGCCACAGCAGTTGCTGCGCCGCCAAGATGTCGGCCTCGGCCACCAGATGCGCGCCAGCGACATGGCGCTGGCAAAGCTGCCAGGCGATGCTGCCGATGCGGCGCGCACCCAGCGCATCGGCCGCCAGGCCGCCGACCGCCACATCGACCGGGCAGCCGGCGGCCAGGGCCGCATGCAGGGTCGGCGCACCCACCGGCTCCAGCGCCTCGACCCGCGTGCGCCCGGCCCACCAGGCCGTGATGCCGCCAATCAGGCCGCCGCCCCCCACGCTGACGAGCACACGGCCGGGCAGGCCGGCATCGGCCTCGATCTCGGCCGCCAGCGTGCCGGCACCGGCCACCACCTCGGCCTGGTCGTAGGCATGCATCAGCAGCGCGCCCGTCGCCTGCTGGCGCTGCAGGCAGGCTTCCAGGGCGTCGGCATAGGCGGCGCCACCCTGCACCACCCGTGCGCCCAGCGCTGACAGCGCCTCGCGCTTGGCCGGGCTGGTCATCTCGGGGATGAAGACCTCGCAGGGGGTGCCCAGGGCGGCGGCCGCCGTCGCCACCGCGATGCCGGCATTGCCGCCCGAGGCCACCACCACACCGGCAGCCGGCAGCGGCTGCGCCAGCATGCGGTTGAACATGCCGCGCGCCTTGAAGCTGCCGCTGCGCTGCAGGTGTTCCAGCTTCAGCCACAGCTCGGCGCAGTCAACGCCCAGCGCCGCACCGGGCAGGCGCAGCAGCGGCGTGCGGCGCACATGGCCGGCGATGCGCGCGGCGGCGGCGTGGATGGCTGCCGCGTCGACCTGGGAAATGGCTGTCATGGCGCGGCATCGTAGCCGCTACAGTTGCTCGATGACCGCAGAAACCACCCCATCCGCCGCCGGCCTGGCCTGGGCGCAGCGCCTGGTGCGCTTCAACACCGTCAGCCGCGAGTCCAACCTGCCGCTGATCGAGTGCATCGCCGACCACCTGCGCACGCTGGGCGTGCCGCTGCGCCTGAGCTGGGACGACAGCCGCCGCAAGGCCAACCTGTTTGCCACGCTGGGCGAAGGCAAGCCAGGCGGCGTGATCCTCTCCGGCCACACCGACACGGTGCCCTGGGACGGCCAGGCCTGGACTGTCGACCCCCTGGGCGCCGACCTGCGCACGGTGGACGGTGAGCCGCGCCTGTATGGCCGCGGCAGCGCCGACATGAAGGGCTTCATCGGCCTGGTGGTGGCGCAGACCCAGGCCTTCCTGGACGCCGACCTGCCGCACGCCCTGCACTACGCCTTCAGCTACGACGAGGAAGTGGGTTGCTTCGGCGCCCAGACGCTGCTGGCCGATCTGGCCGAATCGGGCCTGCCCAAGTCGGCGCTGCCGCGGCTGTGCATCGTCGGCGAACCGACGTCGATGATCCCCGCCATCGCCCACAAGGGCGTGGCGCGCTGGCGCTGCTGCGTGAAGGGCCGCGCCGCGCATTCGTCGCAGACCCACATCGCGGTGAACGCCATCGAAGCGGCCGCGCGGATGGTGGCCGGGCTGGCCGACATGGCCGACGACTTTGCGGCGCGCGGCCCGCGCTACGCGGGCTTCGAGGTGCCGTGGACCTCGGCCGCGGTGGGCGTGATCGAAGGCGGCATCGCCGACAACGTGGTGCCCGAGGACTGCCGCTTCCACTATGAGTTCCGCGCCCTGCCGGGCACCGACGTGGCCGCGCTGCAGCGCCGCGTCGAAGACCACGCGGCCGCCCTGATGCCCGCAATGCACGCGGTCGATGCCGCCACCGGCATCCGCTTCGAGACGCTGTGCGCGGTGCCGCCGTTCGAGGCGGCCCTGGACGACCCCGCGGTGCGGCTGGCGCAGCAACTGGCCGGCACCGACCGCACCACGCTGGTGGGCTTCGGCACCGAGGCCGGCCTGTTCCAGAGCGCCGGCATCGCCAGCGTGGTCTGCGGGCCGGGGTCGATCACCCAGGCGCACCAGGCCGATGAGTACGTCAGCCTGGCCCAGCTGGCGCAGGCCGAGGCCTTTCTGCAGGCGCTGGCCCGGCGCCGCTGAGCTCAGGCGGCCAGCGGCGCGCTGGCGGCTGGCGGCAGCACCGCTTCCACCGCCGCGGCGATGGCCAGCAGGCGGCGGTCGCTGCCTGTCGGCCCGTCCAGCGCCAGGCCCACGGGCAGCCCGGCCGCCAGCCCCGCAGGCAGGCTGATGCCCGGGATGCCGGCATTGCTGCCGGGGTCGGTGTTGCGGATGAAGGTCAGGAAGGTGGGCAGTTGGCGGCCGTTGAGCTGGACCGTCTCGTCCTCGCCGATGCGGGACGCCGTGCGCGGCGTGGTGGGGAACACCAGCGCCTCGATCCGGTGCTGCGCGAAGGCGTCGCGGTAGAGCGACTGCAGCCGCTGCCGGTCCGCCAGGGCCTGCTGGTAGACGGCGTCGGGGATGCCGCCGCCCGTCAGCAAGCCACTGACCGCGCCCGCCACGTCGGGGCTGCCGACACCGGCAATCAGCGCTTCCAGCGTGATGCCGCGCCCGCGGCTGGCCAGGTAGTGCCGCATGTCGCGCACGAACTCGAACAGCGCGATCGGGAAGCCGACCGCCGACGCCACCTCCATCACGCCGGGCAGGTCCATCTCCACCAGGTCGGCACCGGCCTGTCGCAATACCTGCAGCGCCGCGTCGGCCACGGCCTGCACGCCGCTGTCGAGATCGGCCCAGAAGGGCTGGCGCGGCACGCCGATGCGGATGCCCTGCAGGCTGGTGACGGCCAGCGGCGTGGCGTCGCCGGTCAGCACCCCGTCGAGCAGCGCGCAGTCGCGCACGCTGCGGGCCATCGGACCGCCGGTGTCACGCGTGGTCGAGATCGGCGCGATGCCCACCCCGGACACCCGCCCCACGGTCGGCCGCAGGCCGACCACGCCGCACAGGGCGGAGGGCACGCGCACCGACCCGCCGGTGTCGGTGCCGATGGCCGCGGGCACCAGGCGTGCCGCCACCACAGCGCCCGACCCGCCGCTGCTGCCGCCGGCAATGCGCTGCAGATCCCAGGGGTTGTGCACCGCGCCCGACACCGCGTTGTTGCTGGTGATGCCGAAGGCCAGCTCGTGCATGCCGGTCTTGCCGGTGATCAGCGCCCCGGCGGCACGCAGGCGCAGGACCAGGTCCGCATCGGCCGCCACCGGCCGGCCGCGCAGGGCCGCGGTGCCGGCATCGCATGGAAAGCCCATGGCATCGATGTTGTCCTTCACCGCGATGGGAATGCCCAGCAGCGGCAGACGCTCACCCGCCGCGATCCGCGCATCCGCCTGCAGCGCCTGGGCCCGCAGTGCAGCGGCGTCGAAGCTGGTGTAGGCGTTCAAGGCGCCGGCCGCGGCGGTGCGCGCAATGCACTGGTCGGCCAGTTCCGCGCAGGAGAGTGCGCGGCTGTCGAGCAGTTCGCGCAGGGCCGTGATCGGCAGGTCGGCAGCTTGCATGGGAGGCTCCTTGGAATTGGTGACCCGCAGCTTAGACGCCGATGGCTGCCATCGCACCTGTGGCTTTCGCCAGGGCCGGCCCCGGCGGCGCGGCCGTGCCGAGCCAGCGCCGACCGCTACCATGCGGGCCCGCCACACGCTGTCCATTGCCGATGCAAGCCCTGCTCGACGCCATCGCCACCATGGGCCAGCACAGCGACGCGGCCCGCCTGTTCCACGGCCGTGGCGGCCTGCACCCGGGATGCGAGCATCTGGCGCTGGACGTTTACCCGCCGGTGCTGGTGCTGACCAGCTTCCAGCCGCTGGACGATGCGCAGTTGGCCCAGGTGCATGCGGCCCTCGCAGCCCGTTGGCAGCAATTGGCGCCCGACCAGGCGCTGGCCTGGGTCTACCAGTTGCGCGGCGCGGGCAAGGCCGAGACCCGGCTGATGGCCGGCAGCGTGCCCGAGCCGCATGTGGTCACCGAGGCCGGCGTGCGCTTTGGCGTGCATGTGTTGCGCGGCCAGAACCACGGCCTGTTCCTCGACATGGCGGCCGGCCGGCGCTGGGTGCAGGCCTGGGCCGCCGGGCGTCCGGGGCTGACGATGCTCAACCTGTTCGCCTACACCTGCGCCTTCTCGGTGGTGGCAAGGCTGGCTGGCGTGCAGCAGGTGGTGAACATGGACATGGCCGCCGGCGCGCTGGCCACCGGCCAGCAGAACCACCGGCTCAACGGCATCACCAGCGGCGCCAGCTTCCTGCCGCACGATGTGTTCAACAGCTGGGGCAAGCTGGGTCGCAGCGGGCCCTACGACCTGGTGGTGCTGGACCCGCCCAGCTTCCAGAAAGGCAGCTTCGTCGCCACCAAGGACTACCCTCGCCTGCTGCGCCGCCTGCCCGGCCTGCTGGCGCCGGGCGGGCATGCGCTGCTGTGCCTGAACGCGCCTGAGCTGGGGCTGGGCTTTCTGCTGGACGGGCTGGCGGCCGAGGCTCCAACGCTGCAGGTCGTCGAACGCCTGGCCAATCCGCCGGCCTTTGCCGATGCGTCGCCCGACCGGGCACTGAAGGTGCTGGTGGTGCGCGCGCCGGACCTGGGTCCGACGGCCTGAACCTCAGAGTGCCGGCAGCACCGTGCCGGCACAGGTGCCGAAGCCGATGCGCCGGGCACCCGGCCGTTCGCAATGCCCGGCCAGGATCAACGTGTCGCCGTCCTGCAGGAAGGTGCGCTGCTCGCCGTTTGGCAGGGTGATCGGCTGCTTGCCGCCCTGCGACAGCTCCAGCAGCGACCCCGCCTGCGCCAGCGTGGGGCCGCTCAGCGTGCCCGAGCCCAGCAGATCGCCCGGCTGCAGGTTGCAGCCGTTGACCGTGTGGTGGGCCACCAGCTGCGCCGGCGTCCAGTAGGCGGCCTGGGCTGCGCTGCTGGTCGACAGCAGCACCGGTGCAGTGCCCGCCTCACGCATGGCGGCGGTCTGCAGCAGCACCTGCAGCTGGATGTCGAGCGCTCCGGCTGCGCGGTTGGCCGCGCTGTCCAGGTAGGGCAACGGCTGCGGGTCGCCGTCGGGCCGGGTGAACGGCGCGCGGAACGGCGCCAGCGCCTCCTGCGTCACCAGCCAGGGCGACACGCTGCTGGCGAAGCTCTTGGCCAGGAAGGGGCCGAGCGGCTGGTATTCCCAGGCCTGCAGGTCACGCGCAGACCAGTCGTTGAACAGCGCCACCCCAAACACCTGGTCGTCGCCATCGTCGATGGCGATCGGCGCGCCCAGGGCATTGCCGGCACCGATGAAGTAGCCGAGTTCCAGTTCCAGGTCCAGCCGCTGGCTGGGACCGAAGCCTGGCGTGCTGGCGCCGGCGGGCGGCGCCGTCTGCCCGCGCGGGCGGCGGATCGGCGTGCCGCTGGGCACCACCGACGAGGCACGGCCGTGGTAGCCGATCGGCACCCACTTGTAGTTGGGCAGCAGCGGGTTGTCGGGCCGGAAGATCTTGCCCACCGCGGTGGCGTGGTGGATGCCGACGTAGAAGTCGGTGTAGTCGCCGATGCGGCAGGGCAGGCCCATCTCGACCGTGCTCTGCGCCACCAGGCACGACGCCAATGCCGCCTGCTCGGCCAAGCCCGCCGCCAGGGCCTGCGACAGCGCCAGACGCAGCGTGCGGCGGGCCGCGCCGCCCAACGCCATGAAGGCGTTCAGGTCACCCGCAGCCAGCGGCGCCAACAGCGGCGGCACGTCGGCGGCCCAGCCCGCCTGGCCGGCGGCCAGTTGCAGGTCGAGCACCTGGTCGCCGATGGCCACGCCGATGCGCCAGGCCTCACCCGTGCCGCTGCGGCGGAAGCGGCCGAACGGCAGGTTCTGGATCGGGAAGTCGGTGTCGGCCGCATTGGCTGAGGCCACCCAGCTCAACAGCGCCGGGTCGTGGGTGTGGTCGATGGCAGTCATGGCTTGAAATTGTCCTGCAGACCCTGCCAGCAATCGGCATAACGCGCGTCCAGCGCGCCGCAGCCCATCGCAAACGCGGTGGGCTTGAAGCGCCAGCGGCTCTCCAGCATGAAGGCCAGGGTGTGGTCGAGCTTGTGCGGCGCCAGGGCGGCGCTGCTGGCCTTGTCGAAGGCCTCGGCATCGGGGCCGTGCGGCACCATGCTGTTGTGCAGGCTCATGCCGCCGGGCTTGAAGCCTTCGGGCTTGGCGTCGTACTGGCCGTGCACCAGGCCCATGAATTCACTCATCACGTTGCGGTGGTACCAGGGCGGGCGGAAGGTGTCCTCGCCCACCATCCAGCGCGGCGGGAAGATCACGAAGTCGCAGTTGGCCGTGCCCGGGGTGTCGGTGGGGCTGGTCAGCACGGTGAAGATGCTGGGATCGGGGTGGTCGAAGCTGATCGAACCGATCACCATGAACTTCGCGGTGTCGTACTTGAACGGCGTGAGGTTGCCGTGCCATGCCACCACGTCGAACGGCGTGCGCGGCTGGGTGGTGCACCACAACGCACCGCCGTCGCGGCGGATGATTTCGTAGGGTTGGTCCTGCCGGGCCGCATACGCGGCCACCGGCGCCAGGAAGTCGCGCGGGCTGGCCAGGCCGTTGCTGCCGATGGGCCCCAACTCGGGCAGGCGGAACGGCGCGCCGTGGTTCTCACAGACATAGGCGCGTGACGGTCCGGCCACCATCACGCTGAAGGCGACGCCGCGCGGCAGCAGCACCACCTCGCCCGGCTTGGCTTCCAGCACGCCCAGCTCGGTGACGAAGCGCAGCGTGCCCTGCTGCGGGATCACCAGCATCTCGCTGTCGGCATTGACCAGGGCGCGGCCGTCCATCGACCGGTTCATCAGCGCCAGGTGGGCGGCCATGCCGGTCTGGGCGTCGGGGTCGCCATTGACGACGATGGTGCGCAGGCCGTCGACGAAGTCCAGCGGTGTGTCGGGGATGGCAATCGGGTGCCAGCGCAGCGGGTCGGGCGGCACCACGGCGCCGGCAGCGGCCCCGGTCTTCCAGTGCGGCTGGTCGTAGGGCGTGTAGGCACCGGTCACCACCGGCGGTTGGCGGCGGTAGACCCAGGTGCGCTGGTTGCTGTGGCGCGGCGCGGTGAAGGCGCTGCCCGAGATCAGCTCGGCCACCAGGCCCAGCGGTGCGCGCTGCGGGCTGTTGCGCCCCTGCGGCAGCGCACCGGGCACGGCCTCGGTGGCGAACTGGTTACCGAAGCCGGATTGGTAGACAAGCTCGGTCATGCGTGGGCTCCGTTAGAGGATGCGCGCCCGCTGGCGCGGGCAGCGGCCAGCGCCTGCTGCAGCACGTCGAGCTGGCCGATGTGGTTGGCCAGCAGCAGCACCAGGCGTGCGTTCAGCGCATGGCTCTGGGCCTCGGTGAGGTCGCGGTGGGTCTCGATCAGCGCCTCGTAGAAGCTGTCGGGCGCGTCGAGATGGGGCTCGGTGATCAGTGGCATGGCGGTGTCCTCAGGCCAGGGCCAGCGCACGCTTTAACGCGGCGGCCACGTCGGCTGCGGTGGGCGCGCGCCAGCGGGCGCACACATGCTGGTCGGGCCGCAGCAGCACCACGGTGCCGGGGCGGGCGTCGTAGCGGTCGGCGGCGGTGCCGGTGGCAGACAGGTGCACGCGGTCGACTGGCACGATGCCTTCGGCACCCGCGGTGACTGCCGCACCGTCGCCACCGAACACCAGCGCCGCAAAGCCGTTGCCCTGCAGGCGGCGCAGCAGCCAGCCACCGCCGTCGGCGTCGGCCAGGGGCGCGTCCACCGCCGCAGCGCCGGGCACCATGGCGCCGGCGAAGGCGTCGCAGTCGGACGTGTTCAGCGGTGAGACATGCAGCGTGGCGGGCACCGACAGCCGGCCGCTGTTGACGATGCGGCGGGCAAACGGATGGTCGCGCGCCAGGTCGAGCGTGGCATCACGGAACAGCCGCGAGATGGCGCTCTTGGGCGTGATGAAGTCGGTGGCGCGGGTGGAGTTCAGCAGGTTCTCGTCGGCGGCGAACTCGCGCTCGGGCCCGTAGGTGTCGAGAAGCGCATGCGGCGCCACGCCGCGCAGCACCAGGTCGAGCTTCCAACCCAGGTTGTCGGCGTCCTGCACACCCGAATTGGCGCCTCGCGCGCCGAACGGTGACACGCCATGCGCCGCATCGCCGGCGAACAACACCCGGCCGTGCACGAAGCGGTCCATGCGCAAGCAGGCGAAGGTGTAGACGCTGGCCCATTCCAGGTCATACGACACCTCGCGCCCCATGGCGGCGCGCAGCATCGCGTCGACCCGGGGGCGGATGCGCTCGGGCTGCTTCTCCACGTCGGGGTCGGCGTCCCAGCCCAGCTGGAAGTCGATGCGCCAGACGTTGTCGGGCTGGCGGTGCAGCAGCACGCTCTGGTTGGGGTGGAACGGCGGGTCGAACCAGAACCAGCGCTCGGCCGGAAACTCGGCCTGCATGCGCACATCGGCGATCAGGAAGCGGTCCTGGAACACCCGGCCCTTGCTCTCCTGCCCCAGCAGCGCACGCAGAGGTGAGCGCGATCCGTCGCAGGCCACCACATGGTCGGCCAGCAACTGGTAGCGGCCGTCGGGCGTGTCCACATCCAGCAGCACGCCATCGGCCTGCGGCGTGCAACCGACCACCGTGTTCTGCCAGCGGATGGTGATGGCGGGCAGCTCGGCCGCGCGCAGGGCCAGGTAGGCCTCGGCGTAGTACTGCTGCAGGTTGATGAAGGCCGGCCGTTCATGCCCCGGCTCGGGCAGCAGGTCGAAGCGGTAGAGCAGGTCGTCGCCAAAGAACACCTTGCCGACGTTCCATTGCACGCCCTTGGCGCACATGGCGTCGCCCAGGCCCAGCCGGTCCCAGATCTCCAGCGTGCGCTTGGCAAAGCAGATGGCGCGCGATCCGGTCGACAGCCTGTGGTCGTTGTCGAGCAGCAGCACCGGCTGCCCGCGCCGGGCCAGGTCGATGGCCAGGCTCAGGCCGACCGGGCCGGCGCCCACCACCACCACCGGGTGGCGCACCGGCGCGGATGCGTCCTGGTCGGCGCTGCGCTGGTAGTCGAAGCTGTGGCGCTGGATGGTGGCGCCGTCACTGCCATAGCCGAGCACCGCCATGTCAGCCCTCCAGGGTGGCCCACATCTGCTGGTCGCGCTCGGCCGTCCACACCCGCGGGTCGCGGTACTGGGTGGCCTCGTCGTAGCAGCGGGTCACATCGAACGGCATGCAGTGGTCGAAGATCACCCAGTGGCCGTAGGTGGGCTTCAGCGCGGCGTAGGTGGCCTTGTAGACGGCGTTCAGGTCCTGGCCGGCGGCCACGCCGGCCTTCACGTTCGTCCACACGTCGCTGATGAAGCTGCGGGTGGCGTCCAGCCCGGCTTGCACCTGGGCATCACCTTTCAGTGCCGGGCCGCGGCCGGGCACCAGGGCCTGGGGCTGCAGGGCGGCGATGTTGCTCAGCGTCTGCGGCCAGTCCTGGAAGTAGGCATCGCCGGCATAGGGCGTGGCGTCGAACTCGACCAGGTCGCCCGACAGCAGGGTCTTCTCGCCCGGCAGCCACACCACGGTGTCGCCCTTGGTGTGGCCGCGGCCCAATTGCAGCAGCTGCACCTCCAGCTTGCCCAGCCACAGCGTCATCTTGCCGGTGAAGGTCATGGTCGGCCAGGTCATGCCAGGGGGCACCGTCTCCACGTTGCTGAACAGCCGCGGGAAGCGGCCGATCTCGCTGGCCTTGTCGGCCTCGCCACGCTCGACGATCAGGTCGTAGGTGTCCTGGCTGGCGATGATCTGCTCGGCCTGGTACGCGCTGGCGCCCAGCACCCGCACCGCGTGGTAGTGGGTGAGCACCACGTACTTGATGGGCTTGTCGGTCACTTCGCGGATGCGGCGGATCACATCGGCCGCCATCGCCGGCGTGGCCTGGGTGTCGGCCACCAGCACCGCGTCGTCGCCGATGATGATGCCGGTGTTCGGGTCGCCCTCGGCGGTGTAGGCCCAGGCATGCTCGGACAGCTGGGCGAAGGTGACATTCTTCTCTTCCAGGTCGGCCTGGCTGGCAAAGGCTTTGGTGTTCATGGCGTCTCCATCAGGTGATTGGTGCGTGCCGTCAAATTCAACATTGACAAACGCGTTTGAATTCTAGGGGTGGATTTTTGCATGTCAATGCAGTTCGCCAGCAGCAGCGCCGCAGGTTGCGGACGCACGACCAGCAGACCGCAAAAGCCCTGCGCAGACGGCCCGCGCACGCAGCCAGCACGCGCTGCCCGCTGCGCCCGCTCAAATCGATGGCATGCCGACCCAGGGCGCAAAGATGCCCTCGAGGAGCAGCACCGCCAGCAGCGCCATGGTGACCGGCTTGACCAGCCAATTGACCACCAGGGTGAGCAGCAGCCGGCGCGGGCGCCGGCCCACGTTCCTGATCGACGCGCCATCGACCTGGATCATCAGCGGATGGATCATCACCCAGATGAACACCGCGCCCACCAGGTTGACGTGGGCGAACTCCAGCGCGGACACGGCCGCAAACACAGCCGGTACCCGCAGCCCGAAGCCGACACCCGCCAGGATGCCCAGGTCCACCCAGACGGTGAGGGAACGCTCGAAGAGTCTCTGGCCCGCATGCTTCCCCAGAGGTAGGTCGGCAGTCTCGTGCCGAAGCGCGTTGTCATCGGACTCCCACCCCTGATGCTGGCCGAGAGCCGCCTCCCCCGAGGGTGCAGCTCCGACATCGCCGCGACACCGCAGTCGTCAGGGGCCGCTTCAGGGAGGTCAAACCGAGGCGCCGGCCGCCTGCGATCGGCCCATTGGAGTCACTCGACTTGTGACTCCAAAGTTGCCACTCAGGTAGACGCCCGATGTGCCGCATCAAGGGGCAATGACATCGAGCGTCGGGAAGTAGCTCTTGAAACGGCCGGCGTCCCGGGTCAGCAATGGCCAACCCTCGACGGCGGCGTGGGCTCCGATGAAGAAGTCGGGCAGCACCTGCCCCTTGCTGCCGCCGCGCCGGCGGTATAGCGCGTAGGCCCTGGCAGCCAGGAAGAGGGCTGGCCGAGGAATCTCGCGCAGTTCCAGCGCCATAGTGAGCACCACGTCATCGAGGGCTTCAAGCGTCGAAAACGACAACGACATCTCGGCGTAGATGACCGGGTTGATGGCCAAGGCATGCAGCTTGGCCTGGGCGCGCAACTGCGCGATGGACCAGTCGGCCCATTGCGGATCGTTCTGCAACACGTCCACCAGGACGTTGGTATCCACGAGCAACATCAATCGTCGGCGCGCAGCAACTTCATCAATGCATCGGTCCGCCAGGGCACGTCAGCCCGACCGCGAACCGCATCGAAACGGTCGCGGGTCGGGTTGCGCGCGCGTCCGGCGGGTCGTGCTGGGTGGAGAACCACTTCGCCGGCCGCGTTCACCGAGAATTCCACAGGTGCGCCTGGCACCAACTGCATCGCATCGCGGATACGCTTGGGAATCGTGACCTGTCCCTTGCTGGTCAGCGTCGTCGCCATGCATGCTCTCCTTGAGTGTTACCGATGGACTCCATGGTAATACATTCAAGGCTGGCAAGGCTTCCACCGACCTGCCGAACGGCTGCTGTTGCTTTGACCGAGTTTCTCCTGATGGCCGAGGGCGGGTCCTCTTGTGGGCGAAATCGATGCCACCTTGCTGGCGGTGAAGATCAAGATCTGGCCGGCTGGTAGGGAGGGACCAATCCGGAGAACTGGCCGTCTCAGGTCGGCCCGGTGCGGGCATTGCTGGACGGCCGGGTCCAAACAACTCAGTTGATGCGTTGGGCCAAGCTGCTCAAGCGCCTGCTCGAGATCGACTTGGCACACTGCTCGAGCTTCGGCAGCGCGCTGAATGTCATTGCGGCCATCCTGGAGACGCCGGTAATCAAGAAGATCCTCACGCACCTGAGCTGGCATGCGCCGACGCCGCCTCGGGCGCCGGCTCGCGGCCAGGCGCTGCAAGCGGCCTGAAGACTCCGAGTCATCACCGCTCAGGTGGCCCCGCAGAGCAGGGCTACGGGGACGGGCTGTGCACGAGGGTTTTCGTGACGGATGGATGTGCTGCGGCGCCAAGGGTCAACACAGGGATGACACCAGGAAAGGCGCCTTTCGACCGGGCTGTCCACGTCCACAGACTTCAGCCTGCACCCAAAGGCAGGTTCGAGCGCTTCGGGGCGACATCCCTCCGTTGTTTAGCCGTGTTGGAGGTGCAGTCGGGAAGGACAGAGGGTGTTTGAAAAACCCTCCCGCCGTCTCGGGTGCGCCGTCGACGATCTGCAGATCGGAGCCAACCGCAGATGTCACCGTTCAGCGGAACTGGCCGCGGTGTCGAGGCGGTCAGGGACGAGAAACAGGGTGTTTGGATTTTTTGTCCTCTCGTCAAGAATCGACAGTTCTGGAGGACCAAACGATGTTGCATCTGACCCGCCGCGCTGTGGCTGCCGCGCTGTTGAGTTTGCCGACGCTGCCCGTGCTGGCACAACCAGCCGCCGACCCGCTGGCCGGTCTGGACGCGCAGATCGCCGCCGAGTTGGAGCGCTTCCGCACGCCAGGCATCTCGGTGGCCATCGTCAAGGACGGCCAGGTCCTGCTGGCCAAGGGCTACGGCCTGCGCAATGTCGAACAGAAGCTGCCGATGACGGCCGATACCGTTCAGCCCATCGCGTCGATCAGCAAGAGCTTCACCGTGGCTGCGATGGCCACGCTGGTGCGCGACGGCAAGCTGGCCTGGGACCAGCCGGTGCGCGAGTTGCTGCCCGATTTCCGCCTGTACACCGACGAACTGACGGCGCGCGTCAGCGTGCGCGACCTGGTCACCCACCGCACCGGACTGCCGCGCCACGACGGCGCCTGGTTCGGCTCGCCGTTGCCACGCGAGCAGCTCTACGCCCGGCTGCGCTTCATGGAGCCCAGCGCCGGCCTGCGCGAACGCTTCCAGTACAACAACTTCATGTTCATGACCGCCGGCTACCTTGCCGGTCGGGTGGCTGGTAGCAGCTGGGAGCAACTGATCGACAGAAGCCTATTCGAGCCGCTGGGCATGACGCGCTCATCGACCACGCTCGCCGGACTGAACGCGCAGGCAGACCGAGGCAGCGGCTACACCCTCGACGACGAGCGTCGCCCCAAGCCGCAGGCCTACCAAGCGCTCGACGCGATGGGCCCGACCGGCAGCATCAACAGCAGCGCCAATGACATGGCGCGCTATCTGCTGATGCTGACCGGCCGTGGCAGCCTCGATGGCAAGGTCGTGATCGCACCCGCCGACCTGGCGGCGATGACCAGCCCGCAGATGGTGCTTCCGTTCCGCGGCAAGTACGCCGAGCTGGGCCCCGTGCAGTACGGCATGGGGACCTTCGTCGGCAGCTACCGCGGCGAGCGCTATTTCGAGCACGGCGGCGACATGCCAGGCTCGGCTTCGGAGCTGATGGTCTTCCCGGCGCGGCGCATCGGCATCTTTGTCTCGGCCAACCTGGCCGGCAGCGTGGCGCGGACGACGCTGCCCTACCTGATCGCCGATCTCCTGCTCGGCCTGCCTGCGGTGGACTGGAGCAGCCGGCTGAAGGCCGAGGATGACGATTTCTGGGCTGCCGAGAAGGCCGCCACCGCGCAGCGTGTCGACCCGCAGGTGCCTGGCACCCGGCCGTCGCGTCCGCTGGCCGACTACGCTGGCGACTACGAGCACGCGGCCTACGGTCGGCTGCAGGTCGCGCTCAGCGGCCAGGCCCAGCGCCCGCTGCAGCTGCGCTACAACGGCATGAGCAGCAACGCCGCCCACTTCCACTTCGAGGTCTTCAAGGTGCCGGACGACAAGCTGGACCTGCTCGAACAGACCAAGCTGCAGTTCATCACCAACATCGACGGCGACGTCGAGGCGGTGCAGACGCGGATGGAGCCGAACGTGCCGCCGATCGTCTTCAAGCGCCTGCCGGACGCCCGGCTGAAGGACCCGAAGGTGCTGGCGCGTTTCATCGGCGAGTACGTGGTCAGCGGCAATCCGCTGACGGTGGCGCTGCGCGCCGACGGCGTGCTGACGCTGAGCACGCCTGGTCAGCCGGCCTATGAACTGGCCGGCCTGACCGGCAACCGCTTTGCCGTCAAGGGCCCGGGGGACCGCCAACTGGTGTTCCGCGGCCCGCCCGATGCCGCGGCCGACGACGTGGCGGTGCTGTCGAGCTGGGGCAACTTCATCGCGCCGCGCAAGCGCTGACGCAGCCGGCGCCTGCTCGGCCAGGCTGGGCTCAGGCCTGACGAAGCCGACAGCGGCGCGGTCACCCTGATTCAGCGCTTTGGCTCGGCCGCCAACTTGGGCATTCACCTTCAGTGCATGGGGAGACATGGAGCCGCAGGCGGTACAGCGACAGCAGGGTGGGCAACAGAACGCCAGGGCGGACCTGGGTCGCTTGTGCATAACGCGTCTGCACAAGACGGCTTCGCAGGGTGATGTCGAGCCAAGGCCTGGCGACCCGGGGGTGTCAATGTCAATCGTGCGACAGTCCCTCCAGGCCCATCCGGGCACCCTCGGGCAGTATTCCCGGAGACGCCATGCCTGCACGCCCCTATTGCGAAGCCAGCTTTGCAGACGATGACGGCCCCGTGGCCACCGGGCCAGCCGGCCAGCGGGCCCACCGGCTGGCGCTGGAGCAGGCTGAACGCGTGGCCGCGCGCCTGTACGCGGTGTGTCCGGGGGTGTGGACCTGCGTTGGCAACGGCCTGTCGAACCAGACCTTCGTGCAGGGCCCCGGGGGCGTGATCGCCATCGATACCGGCGAGTCGGTGCAGGAGATGCAGTGCGCGCTTGACCAACTGCGCCAGCACACCCAGGCCCCGGTGGTGGCGGTGATCTACACCCACTTCCACTATGTGGCCGGCACCTCGGCGCTGCCCGACGCGCGGGCGCTGCCGATCTGGGCCCACGCGCGCGTGCCCGCCAACCTGAAGCGCACCGGCGGCGAGATCGCGCCGATGTACCAGCGGGGGCTGATCCACCAGTTCGGCATCCGGTTGCCCACCGACGGCCCCGACGGGGTGGTCAGCGTCGGTCTGGGCCCGTTCTTCCGCAACCCGGCACACGCGCCCTACACCGGCGGCTACCTGCCGCCGAACAACGTGTTCAGCGAGCCCACCCACACCACGCTGGCCGGGCTGCCGGTGCACTTCACGCCCGCACCGTCGGACGCGGATGATTCGGTGACGGTGTGGTTCCCCACGCTGGGCGTGGCCATCAACAACCTGGTGTGGCCGACGCTCTTCAACGTGTACGCCATCCGCGGCGAGGAATACCGCGACCCGCGCGTGCTGCTGGCCGGGCTGGACCACCTGCTGGGCCTGAAGGCGCAGCACCTGGTGGGTGCGCACGGGCCGCCACTGTCGGGCGCTGCTGAGATCGAGGCCGTGGTCACCGACTACCGCGACGCCATCCAGTTCCTGTGGGACCAGACCGTGCGCGGCCTGAACAAGGGCCTGTCAGCCGACGAGCTGACGGCCTTCGTGCAACTGCCCGCGCGCTTTGACCGAACCTACTTCACGCAGCAGTTCTACGGCCTGGTGGAGCACCACGTGCGGCAGATCCAGTGCGGGCTGATCGGCTGGTTCGACGGTGTGGAGTCATCGCTGTTCCCAATGCCGCCGATGGAGCGGGCCAACCGGCTGATCGCGGGTTTCGGCGGGCGGCAGGCGGTACGCGCGCAGTCGGCCGCGGCCTTGGCCGAAGGTGACGTGCGCTGGGCGCTGGAATTGGCCACCTGGTTGGTGCGCTCGCAGGCCGGGCCGCAGGGTCGGGCCGACGGCGGGTCACCCGACGAGCGAGCGCAACTGGCTGCCGTGCTGCGCACGATCGCCGAGCGCACCACCGCGGCCAACATCCGCAGCTGGTGCAGCACGCGCGCCCTCGAGCTGGAAGGCCGGCTCGACCTGTCCCGCCTGCGCGGCCACCACTTCCGCGCGGCTGAGGTGCAGGCAGACCCGGCCGGTGCGCTGCGCGTCCTGCGCGTGCTGCTGGACCCACCACGCGCGCAGGACGTGAACCGGGTGCTGGCGCTGGACTTCGGCGACGGCTGCCGCGGCGGCCTGCACATCCGCCACGGCGTGGCCGTGCCCACCGCCGGCGAGCAGGCGGATGTGCGCTGCGCGCTGTCACCCGCCACCTGGGCGCAGGTGCTGGCCGGCCGGCAGACCGTGGACGCGGCGCTCGCCGACGGTTCCATCACGGTGCTGCAAGGCGGTGCGGCCGAAGCGCGCCGGCTGCTGGCTTGCTTTGACCACGCATCGCTGGCCACCGCGCACTGACCGGGGAGCAGGCGGTGAGCGCAAGCCGCTGCTGTTCGGTGCGCGCAACGGGGCCGCCGCCGCAGCGCCTGCCGGCGATGCCGGGCCCAACGCTGTCAACGTCGAGCCCGGTGGGCCTGGGCGGCATGGCGCTGATTCCGGCCTGCGTCTTCCGCATGGGCTGCGACGGCGACGAGGGCGAGCCGGCCGATCGGGCCGAGATTTGGATGCCCGGAACCGGCCATTCGCAGCCGCCAGGTGATGGCCGGGGGCCGGTACCGGCCAGCGCACGCCTCCTGGCAAACCAATCCCGATGGAAATCGGTCGGTACCCGGGCAACAACACTGGGGCGCAGGTAAGCCAGTCTCAGCAAACCGTGCCCGATCTGCACGCTCCCGGTGGCGCTGCCCGTCGCCAAGTCGGTGCCGGGGCTCGCGCGCCAGCGCAACCAATCTGGCGCCCGCCGCTTGACCGCCGCTTGACCGCGGCTGTGGCCGAGGCGCGCGCCGCTGGGCCCGGCGCGCCGCTGCAGGCGCGCGACTGACCGGGGCCAAGCGCCCCAGCTGTGGCTACAGTCGGGCGGTCGACCCGACTGAACACGCCACCATGCCCACCAGCCCGCCAGCCCCTGCCCACGCCTTCGGCGACCTGCTTGCCGGGGCCTTCGTCATGCCCATCATCCGCATCGAGCAGCGTGCCAGCGCCGTGCCGCTGGCACGCGCGCTGGTGGCCGGCGGCGTGCGGGTGTTCGAGGTGCTGCTGCGCACGCCCTGCGCCCTGGACGCGATCGCCGACATCCGCGCCCAGGTGCCCGAGGCCACGGTGGGCGCAGGCACCCTGCTGGGCGCCGCCGACGTGGCCCATGCAGTGGCTGCCGGCGCGCAATTCGCCGTCACCCCCGGGCTCACGCCCGAACTGGCCCAGGCCGTGGTGCGGCACCGGCTGCCCACGCTGCCCGGCGTGGCCACCGCCAGCGAGGTGATGCAGGCCATGGCGCTGGGCTTCGATGCCCTCAAGCTGTTTCCGGCCCATGGCCTGTGGGGCGCCACCCAGATCGAGGCGCTGCAGGGCGTGTTCCCATCGATGCGCTTCTGCCCCACCGGCGGCATCCAGCCCGCGCACATCGCCACCTACCTGGCGCTGCGCGGCTGTGGCGGCGTGGGGGGCAGCTGGGTCACGCCGGAACGCCTGGTCGCCCAGGGTGACTGGACCGGCATCACCGCCCTGGCCCGGCAGGCCGCCAGCTTCCGCCGCACGTGACGCGGCGCCCACCACGCGCCGTGGCCGTGGGCGCGGTGTGCGCCACGCGCATCTTCCGGGTCGATGCCATCCCGCCACCGCCGGCCAAGGTGCTGGCCAGCGCGCTGTGCGAGCTGTACGACGGCATGGCCCTGTCGGCGGCCTGCGCGTTTGCGCGTCTGGGCGGGCAGGCTGCCATCTGGGCCCGCACCGGCGACGACACCCAAGGCCAGGCCCTGCGCCAGGCGGTGCAGGCCGAGGGCCTGGATGTGCGCGCCCTGCACGCCGTGCCAGGCACCGCCACATCGCAGGCAGCCGTGGTGGTGGATGCCCGCGGCGAGCGCCTGGTGGTGCCCTTCCATGATCCGCAGGTCGATGCCAGCCCCGCCTGGCTGCCGCTGGAGCGGCTGCGCGAAGCCGACATCGTGCTGGCCGACGTGCGCTGGGTGGAAGGCGCCGAGGCCGTGCTGCTGGCCGCCCGGGCGGCGGGCGTGCCGGCCATGCTGGATGCCGAGGTGGGGCCGCTGGCGGTGCTGCAGCGCCTGGTGCCGCTGGCCAGCCATGCCGTGTTCTCCGACGCCGGGCTGCTGCACTACACCGGCCTGGATTCGGTGGACCGGGCGCTGCTGGCCGTGGCAGCGCAGCATGGCGGGCATGTCGGGGCGTCCTGCGGCGCGGCGGGCTATGCCTGGGTCGACGGCGGGCAGGTGCGCCGCGTGCCCGCGCCCGTGGTCCATGTGGTCGACACCCTGGCCGCGGGCGACGTGTTCCACGGCGCCCTGGCGCTGGGGCTGGCCGAGGGCCGGCCAATCGACGAGGCCGCACGCTTTGCCTGTCATGCGGCGTCACTCAAGTGCACGCGCTTCGGCGGTCGGCTGGGCTGCCCCACGCGGGACGAGGTTCTGGCGTCGCTGTCGCGCGGCTGAGCCCTGCGAGGCCGTGGGCGAGGCCGCTGTCGCCGAAAACCCTGGTAGACGTTGGCGGGATGGCCGGGGTACAACGGCCGAGGTCAATCATCACACCAAAACGCAGTTCAAGGAGACCCCTGATGACTTTGCGCACTGATCGCCGTCTGGCCCTGGGTGGCCTGGCTGCCACCGCCCTCAGCGTTGCCCTGCCGGGCGTGGCCCGTGCACAAGGCGCATGGCCCAGCCGGCCGGTCACCCTGGTGTGCCCCTGGGGCGCTGGCGGCGGCACCGATGCCACCGCCCGCATCGTGGCGGCCATCCTCGAGAAGAACCTCAAGCAGCCGTTCAACGTGGTGAACCGCACCGGCGGCTCGGGCGTGGTGGGCCACTCGGCCATCGCCACGGCGCCGGCCGATGGCTACACCATCGGCATGATCACGGTGGAAATCACCATGATGCACCACCAGGGCCTGACCGAGCTGAACCCCACCAGCTACACGCCGCTGGCGCTGATGAACGTCGACCCGCCCGGCGTGCAGGTCAACAGCGGGTCGCCCTACAAGACCATCAAGGCCCTGGCCGATGCCATCAAGGCCGCGCCGGCCGGCAAGTTCAAGGCATCGGGCACGGGCCAGGGCGGCATCTGGCACCTGGCGCTCATCGGCTGGCTGCAGGCCATGGGGCTGAAGCCCGACCACGTGGCCTGGGTGCCGTCCAACGGCGCGGCGCCGGCCATGCAGGACCTGGCCGCCGGCGGTATCGACATCGTCACCTGCTCGGTGCCCGAGGCCAAGGCCATGATCGACGCCGGCAAGGCGGTGAGCCTGGCGGTGATGGCACCGCAGCGCAACCCGCAGTTCGCCAACGTGCCCACGCTGAACGAGGCGCTGGGCATCAGCTACTCGGTGGGTGCCTGGCGCGGCATCGCGGCGCCCAAGGGCCTGCCGGCCGACATCACCACCAAGCTGACGGCCGAACTGAAGAAGGCCTACGACTCGCCCGAGTTCCAGGACTTCATGAAGAACCGCGGCTTCGGCACCACCTGGGCCGACCCGGCCGCCTTCACCAAGTTCATGGACGACGGCAACAAGGCCATGGGCGCCGCCATGGCGGCCGCCGGCCTGGCCAAGAAGAGCTGACCCCGCCTTGCGCCTGCACGACAAACTGCTGGGCCTGCTGTGCATGGCCCTGGGCGTGCTGCTGTTCGCGCTCACGCTGAACTTCCCGGCCATGCCGGGGCAGAAGGTCGGGCCCTCGTTGTTCCCGCGGCTCATCGGCACGGGGCTAGTGCTGTGCGGGCTGGTCATCGCCTGGCAGGTGCGGCACCGCCCGGGGCCCTGGGCTGTGGTCAGCGACAGCCTGCGCGGCCGCGGCGCCGCCGGGTTTGCGGTGATGCTGGGGGTGGTGCTGCTGTACCTGCTGGCGGCCGAGCGGGTGGGCTTTCTGCCAGTGGCCACGGTGGTGGTGGCCTTGCTGGCGCAGTGGCTGGGCGTGCGTGCCTGGCGGGCCTGGGCGCTGGGTGCGGCCAGCGCGCTGGTGCTGCAGTGGTTCTTTGCATCGCTGATGCGGGTGCCGCTGCCGCGGGGATGGTTCATGCAACTGCTGTTCGGTGGCTGACCCCCGATGAACGCCGTCATCGCCGCATTCGGCCTGGTGTTCGACCCCTACGTGCTGCTGGTGGTGGTGCTGTCGGCCGTGTTCGGCCTGTTCGTCGGCGCGATTCCCGGCCTCACGGCCACCATGGCCACGGCCCTGCTGGTGCCGGTCACCTTCTTCATGCCCCCGGTGGCGGCGCTGGGCGCCATCGTGTCGGCCACCACCATGGCCATCTTTGCCGGCGACATCCCAGGGGCGATGCTGCGCATGCCCGGCACGCCGGCGTCGGCAGCCTATGTCGACGAGAGCTATGCCATGGCCCGCAAGGGCCAGCTGGAGCTGAACCTGGGCGCCAACCTGGTGTTCTCGGTGCTGGGCGGCCTGGTGGGCGTGGCGTGCCTGATCGCCTTTGCGCCGCTGCTGGCCGAGGCGGCCATCAACTTCTCGTCGTTCGAGTACTTCTGGCTGGCCTGCCTGGGCCTGAGCTGCGCCACGCTCATCAGCAGCGGGCCCAAGGTGCGGGCGCTGGTGTCGCTGCTGATCGGCCTGGGCGTGGGCACCGTCGGCATGGACCCGGTGGCCGGGCATCCGCGCTTCACCTTCGGCAGTGTCGACCTGATGTCGGGCATCAGCATGATCCCGACCATGATCGGCGCGTTCGCGTTGTCCGAGTTGCTGCGCAATGCCGGGGCGGCCAGCGCCACGGGTGCGCTGGTGCAGGAGAAGGTGGGCGCGCTGTTCACCGGCATGGCCGGGGTGATGCGGCAGTACTGGCGCAACTTCCTGCGCGGCTCGCTGGTGGGCACGGCCATCGGCGCCCTGCCCGGTGCCGGCGCCGACATCGCGGCCTGGGTGTCCTACGCCATGGCCAAGCGGTTCAGCAAGCAGCCCGAGAAGTTCGGCACCGGCCATGTGGAGGGCGTGGTCGAGAGCACCTCGTCCAACAATGCCGCGCTGGGGGGCGCCTGGATCCCGGCGCTGGTGTTCGGCATCCCGGGCGACAGCATCACGGCCATCGTCATCGGCGTGCTCTACATGAAGGGCATGAACCCCGGCCCGACGGTGTTCCTGCAGAACCCGCAGTTCATCTATGCGGTGTTCCTCATCTTCATCCTCGCCAACCTGCTGATGCTGCCGCTGGGCTGGGCCGCCATCAAGAGCGCGGGCCACATCCTGCGCGCACCCAAGGCGGGGCTGGTGCCGGTGATCCTGCTGTTCTGCATCGTCGGCTCGTTCGCCATCACCAACAGCCCGTATGGCGTGTGGGTGATGCTGGTGTTCGGGGTGCTGGGCTGGCTGATGGAGGAAAACGGCATCCCGGTGGCGCCGCTGGTGCTGGGCATCGTGCTGGGCGAACTGCTGGAGCAGAGCTTCCTCACCAGCCTGATCAAAGCCGACGGCGACCTGCTGGTGTTCTTCACGCGGCCGATCGCGGGCGTGCTGGGGGCGGCCACCCTGCTGGTGTGGGGCTGGATGCTGTGGGGCGCCCTGCGCCCTGCCGCAGCGCGGCCGCAGCCCTCGCCCTAGCGCCGCCTGCTGGGTGTCCGACGCACCGGTGCCACGACCGTGCGTGCAGTTGCGGTTGACGCTGGGCGTGCGGCCTCAGCAATCGGCGCAGCGGGCTGCGGGCACGGCGTCGCACGGCGCACCGCCGCAGCAATGGGCCACCAGGTAGGCCATCAGGTCGTTCATGTGCGCCAGCGAGGGCCGGTAGATCAGGTGGCGGCCATCGCGCTGCTGGGACACCAGACCGGCGTGCGTCAGTTCCTTCAGGTGGAACGACAGCGTGGAGGCACTCACGTCCAGCGTGGCCGCCAGCACGCCAGGCGTCAGCCCGCCCGGCCCGGCACCGACCAGCGCGCGGAAGACGCGCAACCGCATGCCCTGGGCCAGCGCGGCCAGGGCTGCAACGGCAGTGGTCTCGTCCATGGGGCGCGCTCCTTCAATGGGCGGGTGACGGGGCAGCCTGGCTGCGCTGCACCGGCAGGCCCAGGGTCACCGCCCAGCAGATGGCCAGCATGGCGCCAGATCCCACCAGGGCACCAACCAGGCCGAACTGCTGGTACAGCAGGCCCGACATCAGCGTGCCGAAGAAGCGGCCCAGCGCATTGGCGGCGTAGTAGAAGCCCACGTCCTCGGCCGCCTTCTCGCTGCCGGCATAGGCCAGCACCAGGTAGGAATGCACCGACGAATTGACCGCGAACGCGACGCCGAACACCGCCAGGCCGGCCACGACCACCCAATCCAGGTACGGCACCCGGGCCAGCACCAGGCCGGCCAGCACCATCGGCACCAGCGCCAGCGCCGCCGACCAGGCGCGTGCGGCGGGCACCTCGGTGCTCAGGCCATCGTCGCTTCGGCGCACGATGTGGGGCGCCAAGCCCTGCACCACGCCGTAGCCGATGGTCCACAGCGCCAGGAAGCCACCCACCATGGTGAAGGTCCAGCCGGCCGCATACAGGAACACCGGCACGCCGACGACGAACCACACATCCCGCGCGCCGAACAGCATCACCCGGGCGGCGGCCAGCAGGTTGATGCCGCGGTTCTTGGCGAACAGTTCCCGGGCCGAGGACGAGGCCTTGCTCTTGCCCATCAGCGGGGGCACGAAGGCCA
>JBBAPL010000050.1:19784-32255 GCA_040400895.1 Aquabacterium sp. | reverse complement strand
GCGACAGGAAGAAGAGCACCCCCATCATCATGACCATCGACGGGACCGCGATCACCGGGTAGCTCAGCAGCGTCATGCGGCCCAGCTCGGCATTGAATGCCTCGGTGCCGGCGGGGCTGGTCACCACCCATCGGGCCAGCAGGTAGTTGGCCACCGACGAGAACACAAAGGTGCCGGCCAGCAGCAGGGTGCCGGTGTGCAGGCGGCGCTCGAAGGCGGCCTCGGTGCCACGGCTGCGCAGCGCCTGCTGCACACGGTCCACATCGAACAGCGTGCGGTTGAACACCAACAGGCGCACCAGCGGGTGCCGCATGCGCGCCGACACCAGCACCGCCAGCCCGATGGCGCCGGGAATGGCGGCCTCCTTGACAGCCAGCCATTGCGCGTCCAGCGCCAGCAAGCCGATGCCGCCGGTCAGCAAGGTGCTGACCACGCCGATGCTGGCCATCAGGTTCAGCTTGCGCTCGCGCAGCAGGCGCCAGCCGCCATAGCCCAATGGAAAGGCCAACGCCAGCAGCAGGGCGCCGACAGGCCCCAGGCGGCTGGCGCTGCTCAGCTGCATCAGCACGAGCGCCGGCAGGGCGATCGTGACCAGCAGTTCGAGCCAGGGGTTGGCTTTGGCGGGTGCGTTCATCATCGTCGGGCCGCAGCATAGCCGCATGCCCGGCTGCCTGCCGGGTGCATGCTGCGGCCTGCGCCGCCGCCGGTCAGAACTGCACGCCCTTGGTCAGCGCGCCGTCGACCACCAGGTTGGTGCCGGTGATGAAGCTGGCCGCCGGGCTGGCCAGGAAGGCCGCCGCGTTGGCCATCTCCTGCGGCGTGCCCATGCGGCCGGTGGGGTTCAGGCCCAGGGCCATGTTGTACAGGTCGGGGTTGCCATGCTGGATCTTTTCCCACACGCCGCCGGGGAAGTAGGTGTTGCCGGGTGACACGCTGTTGGCGCGGATCTTCTGCCCTGCCAGGTGGTAGGCCAGGCCCTGGGTGTAATGGATGATGGCGGCCTTGAAGGCGCCGTAGGGCCCGGCTGCAAAGTCGATCTCGCGGCCCGACACGCTGCTGATGGTGACGATGGACGCGGCGCTGCTCTGCTGCAGATAGGGCATGGCGGCGTTGACCAAGCGCACCGTGCCCATCATGTCGGTGTCGAAGCCGGCCTTCCAGCCGGCCTCGTCGTTGGGGATGGCCAGCGCGCTGACGTTGGCCACGACGATGTCGAGCCCGCCCATGGCCGCGGCCGCGGCGTCGACAAACGCGGCCAGCGCCGCGCCATCGGACACGTCCACCACCTGGCCCAGCGCCGTCACGCCCTGGGCCTTCAGCGCAGCCTGCGTGGCCGCCACTTCGTCGGCATTGCGGGCGCAGAAGGCCACATGCGTGCCTTCGGCTGCCAGGGTGTCGGCGATCGCGCGGCCGATGCCCTTGGTGCCGCCGGTGACCACGGCCCGCAGGCCCTTCAATCCGAGATCCATGTTGATTCCTTGAGGTGTGTTGAGAGAGAGGAACTCAGGCCGCCGCAGGCGCCAGGTACTTCTTGTCGATGGCCGCGCCCACGGTGTACTTCGGGTCGACGAAGTTGCCCAGGCGCACCTGGCCGCACTGGCTGAGCATCATGTAGGCGTCCCAGCGGTCGTAGCCGAACTCGGCCTCCATCCACAGCACCAGCTCCTTGTAGGCGATGCGGGTGGCGTCTTCCAGCGGGCGGGCGCTGCCGATGCACATCAGCCGGGTTTCGGTCTCCAGGCGCGGCCACTCCAGTTGCCAACCCTTGATCAGATCGACCTGGATGGTGGTGGTGCTCTGGAACTCGACCGCCGTGCCACAGACCTCGCCGTCGCCCTGGCAGGCATGGGCGTCGCCGATGAACAGCCGGGCGCCGGCGGTGCGCACCGGCAGGTAGGTGATGCTGCCCGGGCCCATGTCGGGCAGGTCCATGTTGCCGCCGTGGCTGTCGGGCGTCAGGGTGTTGATGCTGTCGATCTCGGGGCTGCAGCTCAGCGTGCCGATGTGCGGCCGGTAGGGCAGGGTGACGCGCTTGCTCCAGTACACGCCGTTCTCGTCCACATCGATCTTGCGCACGATCTCGGGCAGGTCGCCGGCCAGCAGGGCGGTCAGGCTGGTGCCACTGAGCGCACCGAACTGCGGAATCATCGCGCAGGTGCCGCGCGGGTTGGGGCCGCGCGGGGCCATGGTCTCGATGTAGACCGCCAGCACGTCGCCCTTCTCGGCGCCGGCCACCATGATCGGCCCGTTCTGCGGGTTGACGAAGGGCATGGTCAGCACCTTCGACGGCAGGTCCTGCTCGGTCTTGACCTTGCCCTCGAAGGCGTCGCGGGTGTCGACCACGATGCGGTCGCCTGGCTGCACCTGCAGCACCGGGTCGGAGTAGGGGCCGATGGTGTAGTGGAACTTGCCCTGCATGGCCTCGGTCAGGTGGTGCAGCGTGGGCGTGCGGCCTTGCGCCAGGCCGCGCCGGCGCATGATGGAGTCGTTCAGCCAGGTCATTGTTTGCTTTCCTTGTGAAAGAAATTCGACGCCCTGCAGTCTGCCTTGCGCCCGGCCACCGCGCCAGCGTGTGGCTACCGACTGTCGACCGATTTGTCCAGTTGCAACAGCCAGCCGGCCTCGCCAGGTGCCAGGCGGTAGAACAGCGCGCGCGTGCCGCCGCTGGGGCTGGCATTGGCGTCACCGGGCTGGTAGATGGGGAAGCGCTGCACCAGATGCCGGCCTTCGACGGTGAAGCTGTCATGCCCCTGGTAGCCCTGGGCCTGGGGCGACGCCGCATCCAGCGGCGTCAGGAACACGCCGCTGAGCGACTTGCGATTGTTCACCGCCCAGCCCACCAGGCTGCCCGCCGACCCCGAGCCGGCGCTGGTCACGGCGACATACAGCTCGGGCGAGCCGTCGCCGTCCAGGTCGGCCACTTCGGCGCTGCTGACGGTGCCGTCGATCTCCTGCCGCTGGGGCTGGTTGTCGATGGACAGCCCGGCAGGCTTGACCACCAGGGTGTTGACCGAGCCCTGGTTGGCGCTGGCCAGGCTGAAGCGGATGCCCTGCAGCGCCAGCGCGGTCTTCAGCGGCCCGGTGCCCCACAGCACGCGCAATGTGCTGCCGTCGGCCAGGCGGAACTGCTGGCCGCGCTTTCCCAGGCCGGCAAAGCGGTTCACCGGGCGGCCCTGGGCATCAGTGAAGGCGCCCGGTTTGTCCTGCGGGCTGAATGCATGCCGCATGCCGCCGGCCAGTTGCACGCCGATGAAGCCCTGGCGCTGAGAGAACACGCAGGCCCGCAGCACGGTGGGCTGGGCGCTGCCCTTGGGCAGCAGTTCGCACAGCGCCGCTGCGCTGTCGGCCCGGGCCGGGGTGGTGGCCAGCAGGCCACACAGCAGCAGTGCGCAGGTCAGGCGGGTGATCGGGCGCATCGAGTGTGTCTCCAGGGTTGTCAAGGCTTGCCGAAGCCACCATCGGCCCAGGCCGTGGCGCTGGCGCGGTTCAGCTTGAAGCCGGCCGACACCTTCACCTCGGCCAGTGCGTCGCCGCCTTCGCCAGTGGCGCGCAGCAGGGCGTGCGGGTCGTCGTCGTCGGGCACGATGTCCAGCGCCACGGTGATGCGCCCGGCCTGGCAGGTGATGGCGATCTCCCGGTGCAGCGTGGCCTGCAGGTGCTGCTCATGCCGGCGCACCACCTCGCTGGCGGTCTTCACCAGGGTGTTGAAGGCATTGGTGTCCAGCGGCTTGGGGTTCTTCTTGTCGCGGCCCATGGTCCAGGGGCCGACCAGCGCCGGCTCGGGCTCGCCATCCTTCACCATGGCCACGGCCCAGCCTTCGTCGTCCTCGTTCTTGATCACCCTGGCTGTCCAGCCGTTGTCGCGCCAGAGGCGGGGTTCGTGGATGGGCTCGGCGGGGTCCAGGGTGGCGTCGTTCATGGGACAAGTCTAGCCACCCCGGCCGGCCCACAATCCCGACGGTGGCGCCGAGGCGCCTGCACCCGACTGGAGCCCGCTTGAACCCGATGCCCAACCCCCGGCCGCTGCGCGACTTCGTGCAGGCCGCCACCCTGGCTGTCACACCCAACCCGCCCGAGGTCGACTTGCTGGCCACCGTGGGCAGCCACCTGGCCACCCTGGTGTCGCGCGACGACTGGCTGCCCGACGAACTGGCCCAGCCGCACCCGCAGTTCTACCGCCAGTACCTGCTGCATGCCGACCCGCTGGAGCGTTTCTCGGTCGTCAGCTTCGTCTGGGGCCCGGGCCAGCAGACGCCGGTGCATGACCACACCGTGTGGGGCCTGATCGGCATGCTGCGTGGGCAGGAGGAATCCCAGCCTTACGGCCCGGACGCCACTGGCGCCATGGTGCCGCAAGGCGCGCCCACCCTGCTGGTGCCCGGCCAGGTGGAGGCGGTGTCGCCCACGCTGGGCGACATCCACCTGGTGCGCAATGCGCTGCCCGGCCAGGTGTCGATCAGCATCCATGTCTACGGCGCCAACATCGGCGCGGTGCAGCGCTGGGTGTATGCACCGGACGGCACCCGCAAGCCGTTCATCTCGGGCTACAGCAACACCATGCTGCCGAACCTGTGGGACCGGTCGAAGGAGGGCGCGTGATGGCCGCCGACCTGCCCCTGCTGACGCCCGCCCAGGTGCGCCAGCACCTGCTCGACCGCACCGAGATCGCCCTGATCGACGTGCGCGAGGAAGACCCGTTCGCCCAATCGCACCCGCTGTGGGCGGGGCAGCTGGGCGCCGGCCGCATCGCCCTGGACGCGCCCTGGCGCCTGCCGCGGCACGACGTGATCATTGCCGTGTTCGACAACGGCGAGGGCCTGGCCGCGCCCGCTGCACGTGAACTGCAGGCCCTGGGCTACACCCGGGTGCATCTGCTGGATGGCGGCCTGGCCGGCTGGCGCGATGCCGGCGGCGAGCTGTTCCGCGACGTCAACGTGCCCAGCAAGAGCTTCGGCGAGCTGGTGGAACATGTGCGCCACACCCCCAGCCTGCCGGCCGAGGAGGTGCGGGCTTTGCTGGATGCGAAAGCCGATGTGGTGGTGCTGGACGCCCGCCGCTTCGACGAATATGCCACCATGAGCATCCCCGGCGGCACCAGCGTGCCCGGCGCCGAGCTGGCGCTGCGGGTGCACGACCTGGCGCCCAACCCCAGCACCCGGGTGATCGTGAACTGCGCCGGCCGCACCCGCAGCATCATCGGCACCCAGAGCCTGGTGAACGCGGGCATCCCCAACCCGGTGGCGGCGCTGCGCAACGGCACCATCGGCTGGTTGCTGGCGGGCCAGGTGCTGGACCATGGTGCCCAGCGGCGGTTCGGCCCGGTCAGCCCGGCCAGCCTGGCCGCCGCGCGGCAGTCGGCCCAGGCGTTGGCCGACCGCGCCGGCGCGGTGCGGCTGACTGGCGCAGCACTGGCGGCCTGGGCTGCCGACACCAGCCGCACGCTGTACCGATGGGACGTGCGCACGCCCGAGGAATATGCCGCCGGCCACCTGCCCGGCTTCGGCAGCGCGCCGGGTGGCCAACTGGTGCAGGAAACCGACGTCTGTGCCGCCGTGCGCGGTGCCCGCATCGCCCTGGCCGACGGCGGGCCCGCCAGCGACGGCGTTCGCGCCGCGATGACGGCGCACTGGCTGGCGCAGATGGGCTGGCAGGTGGGCTGGCTGGTGGACAACACGCCGGCCGAGTGCACCGCCACCGGCCCCTGGCACCCGCCGCATTCCCCCTTGCCCGACGTTCCGCAGGTCGACGCCCCTGCGCTTGCCGCCTGGCGCGACGCCGGCCGCACCCTGGTGCTGGACGTGGGCACCAGCGCCGCCCATGTCAAGGGCCATGTGCCCGGCGCGCACTGGCTCCTGCGCACCGACCTGCGCACCATCGCCCCCGAACTGCCGGTGGTCGACCGCGTCGTGTTCACCTGTGGCGACGGCCGGCTGGCGCGGCTGGCGGCGGCCGACTTCCAGCGCGTCACCGGCCGCGTGGCGCATGCCCTGGCCGGTGGAACGGCCGCCTGGCTGGCCGACGGCCACCCGCTGGAGCCGGGTGAAGCCAACCTGCTGAGCCTGCGCATCGACCGCTACCGCCGGCCCTACGAGGGCACCGACGCCCCGCGTGAGGCGATGCAGGGCTACCTGGACTGGGAATTCGGTCTGGTCGACCAACTGGGGCGCGACGGCACGCACCACTTCCAGGTGCTGCCTGCCGCCTGACGCCGGGTCAAGGCAGCGCCCAGCGCCCCAGCACCTGGGGTGCGCCGTTGGTCCCGGCGCGCAGCAGCAGGCCTTCGCCCGAGCCGGTGCCCTGGCCGGCCAGGTCGGACTGCACGAACATGTGCGTCACCCACACCTCGAAGCCGCCACGCTGGCGGCTGGCGGCCTGCAGGCCGGCGCGCAGCGCATCGAGGCTCTGCGCGTTGGTGGTCTCGGTGCCGGCGCGCGGTGAACCCAGTGACGCCCAGACCTCGTGCATGCCGAAGGCCAGCGCGGCGGTGTCGACACAGCGGCACCAGGGGCTGCTGCGCACGCGCGCCGGCTTCAGGCCCTGGGCCTGGAACCAGGCCCCGATCTGCCTGGCCTGATCGCGGCCCGCGTCGTTCAGGTTGCGCTGGGTGCTGCAGTCGCCCAGCTTGAACTGCGGCGGGTCGAAGGTGCCGGGCGCCAGCGCATGGCGCAGGGCCAGCACCAGACCGCCTTCGCGCAGAAGGTCGGCAGGTGCAGCTTGGGCACCCGGCAGCAGGGCGGGCAGGGTGAGCGAGGCGGTGACGAACTGGCGGCGCTGCAGCATGCCCATCAATGTACGGCGCGCCCCTGTCCCTGCCAGAACCGCGCCCGAATGGCCTTCTTGTCGAGCTTGCCAAGCCCGGTCACCGGCAAGGCATCGACGAAGTCGATGGCCTTGGGCGCGTAGACCGCGCCCTTCTTCTCGCGCACCAGGGCGATCAGTTCCTCGGCATGCACCGTGGCACCCGGCCGCAGCACCACCAGGGCCCGCACGGCCTCGCCCCACTTGGGGTCGGGCACGCCCACCACCGCGGCCGACGCCACGGCGGGGTGCTGGCTGAGCGCGTCTTCCACCTCGCGCGGGTAGACGTTGAAGCCGCCGCTGATGATCATGTCCTTGCTGCGGTCGACGATGTACAGGAAGCCGTCCGCATCGCGCCGGGCCATGTCGCCGGTGTAGAGCCAGCCGTGGCGCAGGGCCTTGGCGGTCTCTTCCGGCTTGTTCCAGTAGCCCTGCATCACCAGCGGGCCGCGCACGCAGATCTCGCCGACTTCGCCTGGCGGCACCTCGTGGCCGTCGTCATCGAGCAGACGCACCTGGGTGCCCACGCAGGGCGTGCCGCAGCTGGCGAGGCGCTCGGGGTGGTTGACCGGGTCGTGCTCATGCTGGTGCAGCACGGTCACGGTGTTGGGGGCCTCGCTCTGCGCATACAGTTGCATGAACACCGGGCCCAGCTCTCGGATGCCTTCGGTCAGGCGGGCGGGCGACATTGGCGAGGCGCCGTAGATGATCAGTTGCAGGCTCGACAGGTCGGCACCCGGGCGGGCCGGGCTGTCGAGCAGCACGTAGATCATCGTCGGCACCAGGAAGGTGGCGGTGATGCGGTGCTGCTCGACCAGGCGGATGAACTTCTCGGGCGTGAAGCCCTGGGTCATCGCGTAGGTGCCGCTCTTGAGCAGCACCGGCATGATCATCGCGCCCGAGGCATGGGTGATGGGGGTGAGCGCCAGGAAGCGGATCTCGCGCGGCCAGTCCCAGTCGGCCATTTCGGTCAGGATCATCGTGACGTGCACCCGGTGGGTGTGGGCCACGCCCTTGGGCCGGCCGGTGGTGCCGCCCGTGTAGATCAGCACGCACACGTCCTCGGCCTCGGCCTGCGCCACCAGCGGGCCGGGGGTGTGGGCGGCGGCGGCGGCCAGCAGGTCTTCGCCCACCCCAGCGCTGTCGCCGAACGACATGGCCCGCTGCACGCCCGGCACCCGCTGCCGCAGCACGCGGGTGCGGTCGGCAAAGGTCCTGGGGCAGAAGAACAGCGTGGTCACGCCGGAGTCTTCCAGGATGTACGCGTGGTCGTCTTCCGACGACGTCGGGTTCATCCAGGTCAGGCGCAAGCCCATCAGGTAGGCCGCCGCGGTGATCAGGAACGCCTCGGGCCGGTTGGCCGACAGCGTGGCCACCGCGTCCCCGCGCTGCAAGCCGCGGGCGGCCAGAACCTGCACCACCTGGCTGACCTTGGCGCCCAGCTCCCGGTAGGTCCACCGCGTATCGTCACTGATGAACGCCACCCGCTCGCCGCCGCGGGCGATGGCGCTGATGACCAGGTCACCGACGTTGCAGCCCTGGTACAGCGGGTCGGGCGTGTGCATCAGGCGCCCCGCGTCTCGGTGGCAAACACCTTCTGCGCAACGCGCCAGGTGCCGTCGATCTTCAGCAGGTTGAGGTAGTCGGTGAAGTAGCGCGGCGGGATCTGGCACTTCACCTTCACCAGCGCGGTGGTGGGGCCGCTCTGGTCGATCAGCAGGATGGCGTCGTCGCGCGCCAGCCCCTTGGCCTGGGGCGACGGCCGCTCGCGCACCGCCTTCAGCCAGTCGGCCAGCGGCCACGCCAGCACGGTGCCGGCGTTGTCGTAGGTGAGGGAGCTGCCGGGGTGGAACACGCTGGCCAGCTTGTCGGCGTTGCCTTCGTACAGGCCGTCGAAATAGGTCTGGATGGTCTGCTCGATGGCGGCGCGGTCGTCGGTGGTCATGGTCGGCTCCTTGAAAACGCTGATGCTATGGCGCGGCGGGCTGCCTGCCGTCACCTGGCCGACACCTGGTCGATGGCGTGGCGGCAGAATCCGCGCACCCACCCCAGCCCCGAGGCCCACCATGATCCACGGCATGAACCACTTCACCATCGTCGCCGACGACCGCGAGGCCACGCTGGGCTTCTACTGCGGGCTGCTGGGCCTGGTGGAAGGCCCGCGGCCACCGTTCGACTTCCCAGGCGCCTGGCTGTATGCGCTCGGTGGCAGCCAGGCGGTGCTGCACATCGTCTTCGGCCGGACGCTGCCCACGCCCCGCACCGGCGTGATCGACCACATGGCCTTCACCGCCACCGACCTGCCGGCCGTCAAGGCCCGGCTGGACGCCGCCGGTGTCGACTACACGCTGCGCCCGCTGCCGGGCGGCGGCATGTGGCAGCTGTTCTGCCACTGCCCCAACGGCGCACGGGTGGAACTGGACTTCGAAGCTGCTGAACAGCCTTGATGCACGTCAGCTGAGCCCGGGCCCGTACAGTGGCGGCACACCGATGGAGACTTTCATGAGCGACGCAACCGACTACACCCCCCCCAAGGTCTGGACCTGGAACAAGGCCAACGGCGGCCAGTTCGCCAACATCAACCGGCCGGTGGCCGGCCCCACGCACGACAAGGACCTGCCGGTGGGCAAGCACCCGCTGCAGCTGTATTCACTGGCCACGCCCAATGGCGTGAAGGTGACGGTCATGCTGGAGGAACTGCTGGCCCTGGGCCACACCGGCGCCGAGTACGACGCCTGGCTGATCCGCATCGGTGAAGGCCAGCAGTTCGGCAGCGGCTTCGTGGCCGCCAACCCGAACAGCAAGATCCCGGTGCTGGTCGACCACAGCGGTGCGCAGCCGATCCGGGTGTTCGAGTCCGGCGCCATCCTGATGCACCTGGCCGAGAAGTTCGGCGCCTTGCTGCCCACCACCCAGCCGGCGCGGGCAGAGTGCCTGGCCTGGCTGTTCTGGCAGATGGGCAGCGCGCCCTACCTGGGCGGCGGGTTCGGCCACTTCTACGCCTATGCCCCGACCAAGATGGAATACCCCATCGACCGCTTTGCGATGGAGGTCAAGCGCCAGCTCGACGTGCTGGACCGCCGCCTGGCCGAGACCCCCTACCTGGCCGGCGACGACTACACCATCGCCGACATCGCCGTGTGGTCCTGGTACGGCGCACTGGCCCAGGGGCTGCTGTACAGCGCGGGTGAGTTTCTGCAGGTGCAGGGCTACACCCACGTGCAGCGCTGGACGGCGGCGATTGCCGCCCGTCCGGCGGTGCAGCGCGGCCGGCGCGTCAACCGGACGTGGGGCCCTGCCGCCGAGCAACTGGCCGAGCGCCACGACGCCAGCGACTTCGACCGCCCGCCGGCGGCGGCCTGAGGCACCTCAGGCCGCCGGCCTGACCATCTGGATCGCGTCAAACGGGCAGCGCAGCGCGCACAGGCTGCAGCCGGTGCAGCGCTCCGCGCCGTCCAGCACGGCGTGCTTCTTCCACTGCACCACCGCCAGGCTCAGCAACTGCGGCGCGCAAGCACCCACGCAGCGGCCGCAGCCGGTGCAGCGGTGGGTGTCCACCGCGGGCAGCCGGGTGCGGCGCGCCGGTGTAGGCTGCGGCCCGCATGTTTGTGTTGCCACCTGTTCCTGCCCTGAATCCATGCCTCTGCCCACGCCTGATTGCCCCCGCGACGCGGCCCATTGCCGCACCATCACCATCCAAGCCTACGCCCGCAGCGGCGGTTTGTGGGACCTGGAGGGCCATCTGACCGATGTCTGGCCCGCCCCCGTGCCCTGCGCGGGCGGCATGCTGGACGGCGGCAAGCCGATGCACGACATGTGGCTGCGGCTGACATTGGACCGCACCGCCACCATCGTGGCGGTGCAGGCCGTCACCGACGCCGGGCCCTATGGCAGCACCTGTGGCGCCATCGCCCCCGAATACAACCAGCTGGTGGGTGTGCAGGTGGCGCGTGGCTACAGGGACGCCATCCGCCGCCTGTTCGGCCGCACCGCCGGCTGCACCCACATGAACGAGCTGGCCGGTGCCATGGGCAGCGCCGCGATGCAGGCCCTGTGGAGCGTGGTGACGCCAGACCCGGACCAGAAGCCGTTCAGCATCGACGGCTGCCACGCGCTGAAGGCCAGCAGCCCGCAGGTGGCCAAGTTCTTCCCGCGCTGGTACAAGCCGGCGGCTGATGCCGGCAACCCGTAGCGCCCGAGCGCGCCTTCACCCCTCCATCGGGCGCGCCTTCACCTTCTTGCCCTTGACCTTGCCGTCGTTCAGCGCCTTCAGCGCCTTGGCGGCAATCGTGCGGTCCACCGCCACGTAGGTCGAGAACTCGTTGACGTTGATCTTGCCGATCTGAGCCGCCGGCAGCCCGCCGTCGCCAGTCAATGCGCCCAGCACGTCGCCAGGGCGGATCTTCTCCTTGCGCCCGCCCAGGATCTGCAGCGTCACCATCGGCGCGCGCAGCGGGCCGCTGCCGGCGGGTGTCAGGCTGTCCAGCGGGAACCAATCGAATTCCCGTCCCTGCAACTGCTCGATGCGGCCCACCCGCCCCATCTCGTCCAGGCTGGCCAGGCTGAAGGCCCAGCCCTCGGCGTCGGCACGGCCGGTGCGGCCCACGCGGTGCACATGCTGTTCGGCGTCGGGCGTCACCTCCACGTTGATCACCGCCTCCAGCCCGACGATGTCGAGCCCGCGGGCGGCCACGTCGGTGGCCACCAGCACCGGGCAGCTGCGGTTGGCAAACTGGATCAGCACCTGGTCGCGGTCGCGCTGCTCCAGGTCGCCATGCAGGGCCAGCGCGGCCACGCCCTGGGCCTGCAGCACGGCCACCAGGTCGCGGCACTGCACCTTGGTGTTGCAGAAGGCCAGCGTGCGCTCGGGGCGCCAGTGGTTCAGCAACAGGCCCACGGCATGCAGGCGTTGTTCTTCGGCCACCTCATAGAAGCGCTGGCGGATCTTGGCGGCGCTGGGCTGGGCGGCCAGCGTCACTTCCTTCGGGTCACGCAGGAAGCGGCGGCTGATCTGCGCCAGGCCCTCGGGGTAAGTGGCCGAGAACAGCAGCGTCTGCCGCACCTTGGGGCAGCGGCTGCCGATGGTGGCGATGTCCTCGGCAAAGCCCATGTCGAGCATGCGGTCGGCTTCGTCCAGCACCAGGGTGGCCAGCGCGCCCAGCACCAGGCTGCCGCGCTCCAGGTGGTCGACGATGCGCCCGGGCGTGCCCACCACGATGTGCGCGCCATGCGCCAGGCTGTCGCTCTGCGGCTTGATCGGCGTGCCGCCGCACAGCGTCAGCGCCTTGATGTTGTCCTCGCCGCGTGCCAGGCGGCGGATCTCCTGCGTCACCTGCTCGGCCAGTTCGCGGGTCGGGCACAGCACCAGGGCCTGGATGTCCGTGCGTTTGCTGTCGAGCCGGTGCAGCAGCGCCAGCGCAAAGGCGGCCGTCTTGCCGCTGCCGGTGGCGGCTTGGGCCACCAGGTCATGTCCGGCCAGGGCCAGGGGCAGGGCGGCGGCCTGGATCGGCGTCATCGCCAGGTAGCCCAGGGTCTGCAGATTGGCCAGCATGGCCGCTGACAAGGGCAGTTGCGAGAAGGCGGGGCCGGCGGTCAGGGATTCAGATGCAGTCATGCGCGATTGTCGGCCATGGTCGACGGCGCCCCGCGCACGCCTGTCGCGCCCGTCTGCAC
>JBBAPL010000050.1:0-19774 GCA_040400895.1 Aquabacterium sp. | reverse complement strand
CACCCGCGTTAACCCGCTGCACGGCCTGGCGCGCAACTCGCTATGGTCAGACGCAGGCCGCCCACATCAGCGGGCAGGCCGCAGGGACTGGTGGCCACCACCGCCGCACACACAAGGAGCTTGTCATGGGTCGATTCGAGGGGAAGCGCAGCGCGTCACTGGCTGTCTGGGTGAGCGCGCTGGCGCTGCTGGCCGCAGGCTGCGGCGGCGGCGTGGCCGAAGAAGAACAACTGGCCGCCTGCCAGACCACCACGGCCGACGGCTCGGTGGTGGTGGGGTCGGGCGCCGCGGGTGACCCGGCTGCGCCAGAGCCATCGTCGGGCTACCGCACCGGCAAGTCGGTGGTCAAGACCAAGAGCTACATGGTGGTCACCGCCAACCCGCTGGCCAGCAAGGCCGGCTGCGAGGTGCTGAAGAACGGCGGCAGCGCCGTCGACGCTGCCGTGGCCGTGCAGATGGTGCTGGGCCTGGTCGAGCCGCAGAGCAGCGGCCTGGGCGGCGGCGCCTTCATGCTGCACTATGACGCGGCCAGCAAGACGGTGGTGTCCTACGACGGCCGCGAGACCGCGCCCGCCGCCGCGACCGAGAACTACCTGCGCTGGGTGAGCGACGCCACCCGCACCACCCCGCTGCCCAGCGCGCGTGCCAGCGGCCGCTCCATCGGCACGCCCGGCGCGGTGCGCCTGCTGGCATTGGCCCATGCCGACCACGGCAAACTGGCCTGGGCCGACCTGTTCCAGCCCGGCATCGACCTGGCCACCAACGGCTTCCCCATCAGCGGCCGCATGGCCGAGGCGATCGCCGGCGCCGGTGCCAACTTCCAGCGTGATGCCGATGCGGTGGCCGCCTACTTCAACGCCGACGGCACGCCCAAGGCGCTGGGCACCACCTTCACGCTGCCGGCCTATGCCGACACGTTGCGGGCCATTGCCACCGGCGGCGCCGACGCGCTCTACACCGGCCCCATCGCCCAGGCCATCGTCGACGAGATCGCCGCCACCACCGGCGCCAACGGCGCGGCCCTGACGGCGGGCGCCACCACGATGGCCGATCTGGCCGGCTACCAGGCCAAGAAGCGCCCGGCGGTGTGCACCACCTACCGGGCCCATGTGGTCTGCGGCATGGGCCCGCCGTCCTCGGGCGGCATCACCGTCGCCCAGACCCTGGGCATCCTGGAGAACTTCGACCTGACCCCGCACCGGCCCACCGCCGTCGATCTGCTCGGTGGCAAGCCCACGGTGATGGGCGTGCACCTGGTGGCCGAGGCCAACCGCCTGGCCTATGCCGATCGCAACAAGTACATCGCCGACACCGATTTCGTGTCGCTGCCCGGTGGCAGCTGGGAGGCGATGCTCGACAAGTCCTACCTGCGCGGCCGGGCCGACCTGATCAGCTTCGGCAGCAGCCTGGGCACGGCCCAGCCGGGCAACCTGGGCGCGGTGCCGCTGGGCACCGGCGTGCAGCCGGCCGAATCGGGCACCACCCACATGACCATCGTCGACAAGTGGGGCAACGTGGTCAGCATGACGACCACGGTGGAGTCGGGCTTCGGCGCCTGGCGCATGGTGCGCGGCTTCATCCTCAACAACCAGCTGACCGACTTCTCGGCCGCACCGGCCGACGGCGCCGGCGTGCCCATCGCCAACCGGGTGCAGCCGGGCAAGCGGCCGCGCAGCTCGATGGCGCCCACGCTGGTGTTCAAGCAAGCGGCCGACGGCACGGCGGGCGACCTGGTGATGGCCACCGGCTCGCCGGGCGGCGGCAACATCATCCAGTACGTCGCCAAGACGATCATCGGCGTGCTCGACTGGGGGCTGGACGCCCAGCAAGCCACGTCGATGATGAACTTCGGCTCCAGCAACGGGCCCACCACCGGCCTGGGCGGCGAGCACCCGAACCTCAATGCCGCCAACAGCGGCAACGACGACACCCTGGTCACCGGCCTGCGCGCGCTGGGCCACACGGTCAGCGTGGTGGCACAGAGCAGCGGCACCAGCACCGTCGTGCGCATCAGCCGCGACAACGGCCTGCCGGCCTGGGCCGGCGGCGCCGACCCGCGCCGTGAGGGCCTGGTGCTGGGCGACGGCTACTGATGCCGCCTGGGCAGGCGCCGGGAGGCGCCTGCCCGCGGAACAGGCCACCCCCGCGGTGCCTGTTCCGGCGATGGCCGGCAGCGCCGGTCCACAGAATCCGGCCTGTCGATCTGCCATCGTCCGGACCTGTCTGTGCGCCACAACCTGCCTGTCACTGCCACTGCCCACACCCTTGCCGACGGCGAGATGCTGGTGTCGGTGACCGACCCGCAAGGCCGCATCACCTGCTGCAACCCGGTGTTCGTGCGCATCAGCGGTTACAGCGCCGCTGAGTTGCTGGGACAGCCGCACAACCTGGTGCGCCACCCCGACATGCCGGAAGAAGCCTTCCGCGACATGTGGGACACCATCCAGGGCGGTCGGCCCTGGACCGGCCTGGTGAAGAACCGCTGCAGGAACGGTGACTTCGACTGGGTGCCGGCCAATGCCGCCCCGTTGACCGACGGCGACCGCATCACCGGCCACCTGTCGATGCGCACCCGGCCCGACCCCACCGAGGTGCAGCAAGCCCTGGCCACGGTGCGCAGCGTCAGCGCGCTGCTGGGCGAGATCAGCAGCGGCGCGCGCCACCAGGAGCAGGGCATCGGCCAGGTGAACCGGTCGATCGTGCAGATCGACGGGTTCATCCAGCAGAACGCGGCCATGGTCGAACAGTTGGCGGCGTCGGCCCAGGCCCTGGGCGCCCAGTTCGACGGCGTGCACAACAGCATGCGGCTGTTCCGCCTGCAGGCCGATGCACCATCCCTGGGCGCGCTGGACGCCGTCGCGCTGCGCCGCCTGGGTGCAACTGCCGAGGCCTGAGCATGCACCTGTCGGCCAGCAACCACCACCGTGCCTGCCGGCTGGCAGCACTGCTGGCCGTGCTGTACAGCGCCGTTGGTTGCGCCTGGATCCTGCTGTCCGACAGACTGGTGCATGCCTTGTCGGCCGACCCGGGCTGGCTGCAGGCAGCGCAGCAGGGCAAGGGCCTGGTCTTCATTGCGGTGACGGCGCTGGCGCTGCTGCTGATGGTCTACCACGGTGCCTGCCGCCTGTTGCTGGCGGTGGAGCAGGGTGCGCACAGCGCGCTGCGGGTGCACGATCTGTTCGAAGGCCACCCGCAACCCATGTGGTACTACGACCCGGACAGCCTGGCATTCCTGCGGGTGAACCTGGCGGCCGAGCGGCTGTATGGCTACAGCCAGGCCGAGTTTCTGCAGATGACCGTGCCCGACATGCGCCACCCGGACGAGCGCGAGGCGCTGGCCCATCGCTTGCGGCACCGCGGGCCGGATTTCCTCGCTGTCGACCAGGCGCGCCACCGCTGCGAGTCGGGCCGATGGATCGACATCCAGATCAGTGCCCAGGCCGCCCGCTACGACGACCATGGCGCGGTCCTGGTACTGGGCATGGACATCAGCGCCCAGGTGGCGGCGCAGCAGGCCCTGCAGCGGCAGGAGCAGCAATTCCGCGTGCTGCACCAGAGTCTGGCCGAGGTGCTGTGGCTGGTGAGCGCCGACGGGCAGGACGTGCTGTACGCCAGCCCGGCCTTCACGCAGGTCTACGGTTTTTCGGTCGACGTGTTCCGCCGCGACCCGTCGCGCTGGCTGGCCCAGGTGCATCCCGACGACTGCGCCACGGCCCGGCAGTCCAACCAGCAGCTGATGGACACCGGCAGCGCCGAGTGCGAGTACCGCATCTGCCGGCCAGACGGCAGCGTGCGCTGGCTGTCAGACCGCAAGAAGCTGGTGCGCGATGCCGCGGGGGCGGTGACGATGATTGCCGGCATTGCCGAAGACATCACCGCACGCCGCACAGACCAGGACACGCTGCGCCGCAACGCCGATGAGCTGTCGGCCCGCTATGCCGAACTGGAGCGGTTCAACCGCGCCGCTGTCGGCCGTGAGCTCGACATGATTGGACTGAAGTGTGAAGTCAATGCCTTGTCGATGGCGCGTGACCTGCCAGCGCCGTACCAGGTGGACTTCGCGGCCACCACAACGCTGCCGGTCGGGGTGGCATGACCGGCGGGCGCGGCTGGCGGCCGACGTGGCGCGGCCGCCAGGCGGGTCCGGGTGACAGTCCGCGGCCGGTGTCGTTGCAATGGTTCTTCACCCGGCTGTTCTGGGCCTGCCTGGCACCGCTGGTTCTGCTGGCTGCCGGCTTGGCCTGGGAACGGGTGCATGCCGTGCATGCGCGGCACGGCGCGCAGGCCGAACAACTCGCGGCCGCGCTGGTGTCGCGCGTCGATGCCGTGCTGGCAGCGCGCATGGCCTGGCTGCACCTGCTGGCGGCATCGCCCGCGCTGGACGATCCAGCGCAATGGCAAGGTGCACGGCCGCTGCTGCTGGCGGCCCGCCGAGCGACGGGCGAGGACGTGGTGCTGGCCGACGTCAGCCTGCAGCCGCGCATCGACACCGCCCGCCCCGCCGACGCCGCGCCGCCGCCCCTGCGCGGTGCGGTGTTGCGCGCGACCGCGGCCCGCGCGGTGGCCAACGGACAACCCCTTGTGGGCGACCTGGAGCCCACCACGTCCGCTGACCCGGCCTGGGTGCCCACCGTGGTGCCGGTGCTGCGCGCCGGCCAGCCCCCCCGCTTGCTGCTGGTGCTGACCGAGGCCAGCGAGATGCAGCGCCGGCTGGCCCTGCACGAGCTGCCGGAGGGTTGGGCGGTCAGCCTGCATGACGCGGCGGGCGCACGGATTGCGCACCACGGCTGGGTGGCCGGCCCTGGCGACACCACGGCGGCCGAAGGTGGCCTGGTGCACAGCCATCCGTCGGCACTCACCGGGCACCGGGTCACCGTGTCGGTGTCGCCGCAGGTGGTGCGCGCGCCGGTGCTGGCGGCTGCGCTGGCCCTGGCCGGGGCCGTGCTGTCGGCCAGCCTGCTCGGTCTGGTGGGTGCACACCTGGCCAGCCGCCGCATGGGCCGGTTGCTGGCCCAGTTGGTGCAGCCCGTGGGCGCGCACATGCCGACACCAGGCATCGCCGAGATCGAGGCCATCCGCCGTGCACTGGCCGACGCCGAACACCGGCGGGCCGAGGGCAGCAACACGCTGCTGGCCAGCGAGGCCCGCTTCCGCCAGCTGTTCCACCAGGCGCCGCTGCCCCAGGTGCTGGTCGACGAGGCTGGTCGGGTGGTCGATCTGAACCACCAGTTCACCAGCGCGTTCGGCTACACCCTGGCCGACCTGGCCACGCTGGAAGACTGGTCGCGCAAGGCCTACCCTGACCCCGCCTACCGTGCCACCGTGGTGGCCCGGCGCAGCCAGGCGCAGCAGCAGGCCCGTGGCGGCGACGTGGTCAATGCCGGGGAATACCGACTGCACTGCAAGAGCGGGGTCGACCGGCAGGTGGAAGTCAAGCTGGTGATGATCGGCGACCAGATGCTGACCAGCTGGCTGGACGTGACCGCCCAGCGTGCCGCCGAAGACCGCAGCCGCCAGGCGCAGGCCGCCGCTGCCGAAGACCAGCGCCGTGCGCGGCTGGCGTCGCTGAACCTGATCGAGGACGCGCTGGCGGCCCGCCAGCGGCTGGAGGCCGCCAACGCAGCGCTGCAGGACCTGTCGCAAGCCATCGAGCAGAGCGCGCAGGCGGTGGTCATCACCGACGCAGGCGGGCGCATCGAGTACGTCAACGAGGCCTTCGTGCACCAGACTGGCCGTGCCCGGGCCGACGCCATCGGCCAGCCGGTGCGCGTGCTGAAGTCGGGCCACACGCCGGCGGCCACCGACCTCGCGCTGAAGGCCGCCCTGGCCCGCGGTGAGACCTGGCGCGGCGAGTTCCTCAACCGCCGGCGTGACGGCCGCCTGGCGGTGGACGCGGCTGTGATCACCCCGCTGCGCAACCGCGAGGGTGGCGCCGTCACCCGTTACCTGGCGCTGCTGGAAGACGTGACCGAGCAACGCCGCCAAGGCGAGGAACTGGCCCGCCACCGCCACCACCTGGAAGAGCTGGTGGCCAGCCGCACCGCCGAACTGGAAGCCGCCCGGGCCGCGGCCGAGGCCGCCAACCTGGCCAAGAGCGCCTTCCTGGCCAACATGAGCCATGAGATCCGCACGCCGCTCAATGCGGTGATCGGCCTGACCCACCTGCAGCGGATGGAGCCGCTGAGCACCCACCAGCGCGGCCGGCTCGACAAGATCGACGCGGCGGCGCAGCACCTGCTGTCGATCATCAGCGACATCCTCGACCTGTCGAAGATCGAGGCTGGCCAGATGCAGTTGGAGCTGGTCGACTTCGAACTGACGCCGTTGCTCGAGGGCGTGCGCGCCATGGTGGCCGGCAGTGTCGCGGCCAAGGGCCTGGTGCTGCGGGTGGAAGTCGACGCCATGCCGCTGTGGTTGCGTGGCGACCCGACCCGGCTGCGCCAGGCGTTGCTCAACTTTGCCGGCAATGCGGTCAAGTTCACCCTGCAGGGCCAGGTGACGCTGCGGGTGCGGCTGCTGGCCAGCGGGCCGGGCGGGGTGCAGTTGCGCTTCGAGGTGCAGGACACCGGCATCGGCATCGCTGAAGACCACCTGCCGCTGTTGTTCCAGCCGTTTGCCCAGGCCGATGCGTCCACCACCCGCCGGTTTGGCGGCACCGGGCTGGGGCTGGCCATCACGCGGCGCCTGGTCGAGCTGATGGGGGGCACCGTGGGTGCAGTGAGCCAGCCGGGACAGGGCAGCACCTTCTGGTTCACCGCCGCGCTGGGGCTGGGCCAGGGCCGCATCCCGACCCACAGCCGGCCAGGCGACGACGACCCGTGCACGCTGCTGCAACGGCGCCATGGCGGCGCCCTGGTGCTGGTGGTGGAAGACAACCCGGTCAACCGCGAGGTGGCCGAGGCGCTGCTGCATGCTGCCGGCCTGCAGGTCGACAGCGCCGGGGACGGCCGCGAGGCCGTGGCCCGGGTGCATGCCCGCGCCTATGACCTGGTGCTGATGGACATGCAACTGCCCGAGATGGACGGGCTGGAGGCCACCCGGGTGATCCGGCGCGATGCAGCGCTGGCGGGCCTGCCCATCCTGGCGATGACAGCCAATGCCTTTGCCGAGGACCGCCAAGCCTGCCTGGCTGCCGGGATGAGTGACTTCGTGGCCAAGCCGGTCAATCCACCCGACCTGTATGCAGCGATGCTGCGCTGCCTGGACAGCACGTCCCAGGCCCACGCCGCCCCAACACAACCGACGGCGCGGGTCCTACCGGTGGCGACTGTCCCGCCCAGTGCACCGTTGACCCAGCCCAGCCTGGCAGCCGCCGATCCGCTGGCCGCCCTGAGCACGCTGCTGGGCCCTGGCGTGCCGGCCACGCTGGCCCGGCTGCGCGGTGACATGCCGCGCTACATGCGCCTGCTGCGCCAGTTCATCGACCAGCAGCGCCACGACCCGCAGCGCATCGTGGCCCTGGTGCAACTGGGCGAGTCGGCCGAAGCGCTGCGCCTGGCGCATGACCTGAAGGGCGCCAGCGCCACCTTGGGCGCCATGCAGCTGTCGGTGCTGGCCACTGCGGTGCTGCAGGGCCTGCGCCCTGAGGCCAGTGCCGCAGACACCGACGCAGTGCCCGCGTCGGCCCAGGCCTTGGCGGCCGAGATGCAGCGCCTGGCCGACGGCGTGTCCCGCCTGCATGCCACCGCACTGGCGATAGGGTAGCCGGCTGGGCGCATCAAGCCCCCGCTGGGGCGGTGGCGATGGCCAGCCGGCGTGACAGGGTGTTGCGGCTGATGCACCGCAGGCGCGCGGCCCGCCACAGGTTGCCCGGGCACAGCTTCACGCCGGGCGCCGATGAAGGCGCCGCCCTGGTTGCCGTGCCGCTCGGCCTGGATGCCGGCCAGGCGTGCGCGCTCAGTGCTTGTGCTGGCCGTGTCCACCAGCGGCAGCCAGCTCCTTGACCGGCGCCTTCACCGCGATGGTTTCCTTCTTGCCATCCTTGCCTTCGACCACCAGGTTGATGTCGACGGACTCGCCCGCCTTCAATGACGCCTTCAGGTCCATCAGCATCACGTGGTAGCCGCCGGGTTTGAGGTCCACCGCCTTGCCGGCGGGCAGGTCCAGCCCGTTGGGCAGGGCGCGCATCTTCATCGTGTTGCCGTCCATCGACATCGCATGGATCTCGACGACGCCGGCCGCCGGTGAACTGGCCGACAGCAGCTTGCCGCCGGCGGCACTGCTGATCTGGAAGAACGCGCCGGTGGCCTTCTGCTGGGCCACGGTGCCGCGCACCCAGGGGTCCTTCACGGTGGTCTGGGCCAGCGCGGGCAGGTTCAGCAGGGCCAGGGTCAGGGCGGCGATGCGCAGGGTGGGGGTCATGGTGTGTCCGTTCGAGGGTGGGTGTTGAGGAAGTGAGGCGCGCGGCCACCAGCCTGCAGTGTGCCGCGCCCTGGAAGGTCAGTGCTGGTGGCCGGCCGGCTGGGCCGGCACCACCTGCAGCAACGCAGCCGGGGACTTCAGGCCCTGGGTGCTGGAGCCGCCGGCCGGCACCTCGGCCCAGTCGATCTGCCCTGTCTCGCACAGCTGCTGCACGCGGAACCACAGCGGGCCGGGCTCGGCCGGCAATTGGCCACGCAGGCTGAAGGTGTCGAACCAGGCGTTGTCCAGCCAGGCGTCGCGGCTGCGGGCCTGCCAGCGCACCTCGACCACATCGTCGGTGACGGTGCGGCCATGGCTGGTATAGGGCTGGGCCAGCGGCGCCTTGCGCACTGTCAGCGCCCAGCCGGCCTTGGGCTGCGGCTTGGCGCCATGCAAGCCGGCAGGCACCTGCACGGTGACGGTGTGGGTGGGGCTGCCGTCGCAGCCATGCGTCACGCGCAGGCTGGCGGTGTAGGCACTGCCGGCCGGGGCCTGGGGCTGGTCGAGCACGACATGCGCGCCGGCCAGCTGACAGGCGCCGGCCAGCGCCAGGGCGGCGATGCGGTGGCGGGTGAAGCAGGTGGTCATGGTGGTCACAGGTTGAATGTCAGTTCCGCAGTCCAGGTGCGCTGCGGGTAGGGGTGGAAGTTCCAGTACTGGTCGTTGTTCAGGTTGTCGACGCCCAGCGCCACCTGCCATTGCCGGTCGATCTGCCAGCGCAGCCGCAGGTCGGTGGTGAAGTACTGGCTGGCGCCCTGGTAGGCAAAGCCGTTGGGGTCGCTGTTGTCCAGCGTGCTGAACTGCCGGCCGCTGTAGCGCGCCCCCAGGCTGGCCGACAGCTGCGGCGTGGCCTGCCACACGGCCAGGGCGGTGGCCCGCCAGCGCGGCACCCGGGGTTGCCACTTGCCGATGGTGTCGCCGGGGACAGCCACGAAGCCGCTGTTGGCCACGGTGCGCGAATCGGCATAGGTCAGGTTGCCCTGCAGGCTCAGGCCCGGCAATAGCCAGTTGGTGGCGCTGCCGCCGGCCCGGCCGGCCAGCTCCAGCCCGGTGGTGCGGATGCGGTCGACGTTCTGCACCGTGTTGGCGTTGGTGGTGGTGTTCAGCTGGCTGTACAGCGCGTCGCGCGTGTGTTCGTGGAACAGCGTGGCGCGGGCGGTGATGCCGGGCAGGGCGCCGCCGCTGGTCCATTCGGCGCTCAACTCGCTGGTCCAGTTGCGCTCAGGGCGCAGGTCGGGGTTGTTGTTGATCGCCTGGCCGGCGGCGTTGGTGCCGCCCTGGTACAGCTCACTCACCGAGGGGTAGCGCATGGCACGCCCGGTGCTGGCCTTCAGCACCCAGTTGTCGTTCACGGCGTGCGACAGCGCGGCCTTGGGCGACAGGTGGCTGGCGCTGCGCTCCGGGTGGCTGAGCAGGCAGCGGCCACTGGCCGCGCTGCAGTTACCCCGGTCGGCGGCGCCGGTGAAGGCCGATTCGGTGGCGCCGTCCCAGGCTTCCCAGCGCTCGGCCCGCAGGCCCAGCACCGTGGCCCAGGCCGGTGCGAAGGTCCAGGTGTCCTGCGCAAACAGGCTGCGGGTGCGGGTGCTGCCGTCGAAGCGCGAGGCGAACGCGCCCACCGTGCCGGTCTGCCAGTCGGTGCTGGTGTTGACCCGGGTGCGCAGCTGGTAGGTGTCCTGGCCGGCGCCCATGTCCACCGTGTGCGCGCCACCCGTGCCACCCGGCCGCCAGGTGCCCTTGGCCGCCAGCGTGTGCCAGCCGGTGCCGGCCTGGTCGGTGATGCGCCCGGCCTGCGGCGCGCTGGCGCTGGTCGGCGCGTAGGCACGGGCCTGGTCGCGGCCGTAGTCGTACTGGCTGGCCGCAAGTTCCCAGTCGAACGTGCCGCCGGTGCGTGACTTCAGATTCAGTGCGTGCATCTGGTGCTGCAGCGTCTCGCGGCTGCGCGGGAAGTCGCTGGCCGCCAGGGTGTAGCGCTGGCCGTCGAGGGCCACCGGCTGGGCGACGCCGCCGCCGCTGGTGTTGTCGACCGTGCCGCCGGCGGCGTCGCGCAGCCAGCTGGCCGAGCGGTTGTCGGACTGGTTGTGCCAGAGGCCGCCCAGGTAGCTGGCGCGCAGCGCGGGGGTGATGTCCCAGGCCAGCTTGAGTTTCAGGTGATCCTGCACCGTGTCGTACTGGGTGGCGCCACCGACCAGCCACCAGGCCTGGTTGCTGCGGTTCAGCCCGGCCACGGCCCCGCTGGTGGCGGTCTCGCCGCCGCGCAGCAAGGTGCCCGCGCTCAGCAGCTTGGTGGCAAAGGTCAGCGGCTGGCCCTGGCTGTCGAGCCGGTTGACGTTGATCCACCAGCTGAACTTGCCGGCCCGGTTGCCCAGCGACGCGCTGGCCTGCCAGGCGTTGAAGCTGCTGCGCTGGCCGTACTGGCTGTTGGGCTGGTGGCTCACGCCCAGCTTGGCATGCGCCTCGAAGGCCTGGGGCATGCGGGTGGTGTAGTCCACCACTGCACCCACCGCATTGCCGGGGTAGGCGGCCGAGAACGGGCCGTAGAGCACGTCCACGCGGGCAATCTCCTCGGGCGTGACCATGCCCCAGCGCGGCGTGAAGGTGGCGCCGTTGCCCAGCAGGTTCGACAGCAGCACGCCGTCGGCATACACCAGCGACCGCGCGCTGTTGCCGGTGCCCGACGCGCGGGTGGACAGCACCGCGTGGTTGTAGTCGCCGATGTAGCGCTTGCGCACCAGCAGGCTGGGCAGGTACTTCAGCGCGTCTTCGCTGTCGGTGGCGTTGACGCTGCGGTCGATCTCGGCGGCGGTGGTGCTTTCGATGGTGGTGGGGATGCGGGTGGGCAGCGAGCTGGGCTGCACGCCGGTGATGACCACGACGCCGGCGTTGCGGCTGGGGCCGGCGGCCGCGTCGTCGGCCAGGGACGGGGCGGCGTGGCAGGCGGCCAGCGCCGCCAGGGCGAGGGGATGGCGAAAGAATGGCATGGGCAGAGCACTTGGGGCCACACCAGGACCGGCGTCACGGGCTGGCCGGGGCGCACGGGGCCTGGGTGGCTGGATGGTGGTGTCCTGGTCGGTCGCACCCTGGTCAGGTGCCGCCGGCAGCAGGCAAGGGGCAGCCGGCAATTGCCGGCGCCAGTCATCCAGTCAGGGCCGGTGGCGCGCGGGCCTGTGCGGTCGCCCAGGCCGGCAAGGGCCGCGGCGCACGCAGGAACAGCGCGGGCACCACGTCCTGCAGCGCCGGGCTGAGCAGCACGCCGGCGGTTGGCGGCGGCGCCAGCACCTGGTGTTGCAGGTGGCACCAGGCGCAATGCTCCAGCAGGTGCTTGGCATCGTCGGCCGGCGCCATCGGCGCGTCGCTGGGCGACGTGCACACCACCGACCACGGTGCCAGTTGGCCCTGGGCGAAGGCCATGGCCTTTGACACCGCCGGCGCCACGGCAGCCAGCACCAGGGCAAACAACAGCACCCAGGAGGTCAAGCGGCGGCGTGACAACGGCATGCCGAAAGTTTAGCTGCTCCCCCGGGATCGGGCGGCCCCCGGCCCGGGGCGCGCAATCGCGGGCTCAGGTCCGGCGACCGCAGGCACGCCGCATACACTGCGAGGTCGATTTGCCCTTGTGGCTCGCCATGGATCTGGTCTACAGCTACTCCGCGTTCTTCATCGCCTACCTGATCGGGTCGATCTCGTTCGCCGTCATCATCAGCAAGCTGATGGGACTTGGCGACCCGCGCACCTATGGGTCGAAGAACCCGGGGGCCACCAATGTGCTGCGCTCGGGCAACAAGGTGGCGGCGGTGCTGACCCTGCTGCTGGACTCGCTGAAGGGCTACCTGCCCACGGCCCTGGTGCAGTACTACGCGTTCGAACTCGGCTTCGAAGACACCACCATCGCCTTCGTCGGCGTGGCCGCGTTCTTCGGCCATCTGTTTCCGGTGTTCTTCAAGTTCCAGGGCGGCAAGGGTGTGGCCACGGCTGCCGGCGTGCTGCTGGCCTACGAGCCCATCCTGGGCGGCGTGACGCTGCTGTGCTGGGTGGTGGTGGCCGCCAGCTTCCGCTATTCGTCGCTGGCCTCGCTGGTGGCAGCGGTCTTTGCACCGTTCTTCACCCTGATGTTCTTCGACCGGCCCAGCGTGGCACTGGCGGTGGCGGTGATGTGCCTGCTGCTGATCTGGCGGCACTGGGGCAACATCCTCAAGCTGATCCAGGGCAAAGAATCGCGCCTCGGCGAGAAGCCCGCCGAGCCCGACCCCAACAAGCCGCGTCGCCGGCGCCGCCGCGTCAAGCGTCTGCACGACGAGGCCGCACCCGGCTACGAATCCCGTTCCTCCCGTTCCAAAGGAAATTGACCACCATGGTTCAGCGTTTTGACGTCGGCGCCCGCATGTCCGAGATGGCCGTGCACAACGGTGTGTGCTACCTCGCCGGCCAGGTGGCCGTGGGCGGCGCCCCTGACATCGGAGGGCAGACCCGCGAGGTGCTGGCCGCCATCGACGCACTGCTGGCCAAGGCCGGCACCGACAAGACCCGCATCCTGCGGGCGCAGATCTTCCTGGCCGACATCGCCGACTTCCCGGGCATGAACGCGGTGTGGGACACCTGGGTCGTGGCGGGGAACACGCCGCCGCGGGCCACCGTGCAGGCTGCACTGGCCAAGCCGGAGTGGAAGGTCGAGATCGTCGTCACCGCGGCACTCTGACCCTGCCGCCTGCGATGGGCCGCGAACAGTGGCGCACGCTGGCCGGCCTGGCGGTGGTGGTGGCACTGGCCAGCGGCGCCAGCCAGTGGTGGCGCAGCCACCTGGCCGGCAACATCGGTGAGCAACTGGTGACGCACGCGCGACCTGGCGACATCCAGATGCTGTCGTCCACCACCTGCGTGTTCTGCACCGCCGCGCGTCGCTGGCTGGACGACCAGCAGGTGCCGTTCACCGAATGCTTCATCGAACGCGACGCCGACTGTGCTGCGCGCTACCAGGCGCTGGGCGCGCGTGGCACGCCCACGCTGCTGGTGCGCGGGCAGATGCAACTGGGCTTCAGCCCGCAACAGGTGCTGGACGGCCTGCAGCGCGGCGGCTGATCACCGGCTCACAGACCCAGACGGGCCAGCGGGCCGCGGCCCTGGCGCACCAGGGCAGGCACATCGCCACTGAGGTCGATCACCGTGGTGGGCGACATCGCGCAGGCGCCGGCGTCCACCACGCCCGCAATCAGCTTCTGGAACCGCACCAGGATGTCGTCGGCGTCGTTCATCGGCTCGGTCTCGCCCGGCGCGATCAGCGTGGTGGCCAGCAGTGGCTGGCCCAGTTCGGCCAGCAGCGCCTGCGCCACCTTGTGCTCCGGCACCCGCAGGCCGATGGTGCGGCGCGACGGGTGCGACAACCGGCGTGGCACCTCCTTGGTGGCTTCCAGGATGAAGGTGTACGGCCCCGGCGTGCCCAGTTTCAGCAGCCGGTACTGGCGGTTGTCGACCCGGGCGTAGGAGGCCAGTTCCGACAGGTCGCGGCACAGCAGGGTGAGGTGGTGCTTGTCGTCGACCTGGCGGATGCGGCGCAGTGACTCGGCGGCGGCCTTGTCGTCGAGATGACACACCAGGGCATAGCTGCTGTCGGTCGGCACAGCGCACACCCCGCCCTGGTGCAGCAACTGCGCTGCCTGTTTGATCAGCCGGGGCTGGGGGTTGTCGGGGTGGACGTCGAAGTACTGCGTCATGCGGGTGCAGGGTGCGGTGGGCTGGCCGGGTGAGCCCGGCACTCTACGCCCTCCGCGCCCCCAGCGGCCCGCTGGGGCCGCAATCGATCAAGCCTGCAGGCTGGTGGCTGTGGCGGCCCAGGTGCTGCCGGGGCCTGCCAGCACCTGCCACACCGGCTGCAGGGTGCCGGGCAGGTCGGGCAGGGTGCCCAGGTCGATGCGGCTTTCCTCGGGCGAGTGGAAGTCGCTGCCGCGTGATGCGAACAGGCTGAACTCCTGCGCCATGGCGGTGTACTTGGCGGTGTCGGCCTGACCGTGGCTGCCAGTCAGCACTTCGACACCCTGGCCGCCATGGGCCTTGAACTCGGAGAACAGCGCGTACTCCTCGTTCACGCTGAACTTGTATCGGCCCGGGTGCGCGATGACGGCCACGCCGCCGGCCTGGGTGATCCAGCGCACCGCCTCGCCCAGACCAGCCCACTGGTGCGGCACGAAGCCAGGCTTGCCTTCGGTGAGAAAGCGGCGGAACACCGCGCCTGTATCGCTGCAGGTGCCGGTCTCCACCAGCCATCGGGCGAAATGGGTGCGCGACACCAGTGCCGGGTTGCCCACATAGCGCAGCGCGCCGTCAAGCGCGCCCTTGATGCCCACCTGGGCCAGGCCGTCTGCCATGGCCTGGGCGCGCTGCAGGCGGCCGCCGCGGGTGCTCGCCAGGCCGGCCAGCAGGGCCGGGTGGGTGGCGTCGAACCCCAGGCCGACGATGTGCACGGTTTCGCCGGCAAAGGTGACCGAGATCTCGACGCCGTTGACGAAGCCCATGCCCAGCGCTGCGGCGGCCTGGGCCGCCTCGGCCAGGCCGCTGGTTTCGTCATGGTCGGTCAGGGCCCAGAGTTCCACGCCATTGGCATGGGCGCGTTGGGCCAACGCGGTCGGGCTGAGGGTGCCGTCAGAAAAACGGGAATGGCAATGCAGATCGGCGTTGAGTAGGTGCACCTGGGTATTTTCGCAGGCTTGCAGCGGGCCGTGCTGGCGCCCGCGCGACGACCCTGTGCAATGCTGCGCGGCATGGCTGCGCAGCCGTCAACCTGCGACCACGCGCACCGGAGCGGGCTGGGCCACGGGCTCGGCGTCGAAGCGGTCGAAGCCGGTGTAGCAGAGGAAGTGGCGGTTGGCGGCACGGCCGAACAGCGCCATGCCCAGTTGCTCGGCCAGCGCATGGCCCATGGCGGTGACGCCGTTGCGCGACACGATGATCGGCACGCCCATCTGGGCCGACTTCATCACCATCTCGCTGGTCAGCCGACCGGTGGTGTAGAAGGTCTTGTCATTCCCATGCACGCCGTGCAGTGCCATCCAGCCGGCGATGGTGTCGATGGCGTTGTGGCGGCCCACGTCTTCCACCGCCACCAGCATCCGGCTGCCGGCAAACAGTGCGCAGCCGTGCACCGACCCGGCCTGGCGGTGGATGCTGTTGCGCTGGCGCATCTGCTCCAGCAGGGCGTTCAGCGTGCCCTGACGGATGCGGGCACTGGCGGCATCAGGCAGGCGGATGCCGGCCAACTGGGACATCGCGTCACCGAACACCGTGCCCTGGCCGCATCCGGTGGTGACCACCCGGTGTGCCGTCTTGCCCGCCAGGTCGTCGATGCCGGCATGGGTCTTGACGGCGGCGGCGCCGACGTCCCAGTCGACGGTGATCGAGTGCACCTCGGTCACGCGGGCGATGAGGCGCTGGTTCAGCAGCCAGCCCAGCACCAGCAATTCAGGGCAGGCGCCCAGCGTCATCAGCGTGACCAGTTCACGCTTGTCGATGAACACCGTCAGCGGCCGTTCGGCTGGGATGTGCAGCGTGCGCCGGGCGCCGTGTTCGTCCTGCACCGTGATCTCGCGCAGCAGCTTGCACTGGGCGGCGGTGAGCTGGGGCGCGCCAGGCACCAGGTCGGCTTGCAGCGGGGCGACGAACGGCCCCGGATCGGCGCATGCCGATGTTTCGGTGGTGGCCGACAAGGACTCGCCGGACTTCTTGGCGGCGGCGTGGTCGCTCGCTGCGTCTTTGGCCAACGTCGGGCACAGCTTGTGGTTGTCCACCGTGCCGGCGTGGGCAGTCTTGGCAGCAGCTTCTGCCGCCCTGGCCTTGGCTTCGCCGCTGGGGGCGGGCAGCTTGGCGGTGGCCGTGGTGGCCGCCCTGGCCAGCAGCAACAGCGGAGCGAGCGTCTTCGACATCATCAAGTGGTTCTCCTGCAGCATCATGCCTGTGCCGGCGAGTTGCCCACCGGGCTGTGCGCCCCGGTTGGGGCGGACCGCTGCGACAAGATCTTGGCAGCTTCCACATCGTCGAGCCACAGCGCGTGGTGTTCGCGCGCCCAGCCGTCGTTCACGTCCCCGGTCCGCATGGCCTTGTAGGCGCCTCGGGTGTCGATGATGCCCATGTGGGTGTGGCCGAGCAGGAACACCATCACCAGGATCGACAATACCGGATGGATCGTGCGCAACATCTGCACGGTGCGACGGCCGGGTGATCGACATCCACACCAACCCGAACGAAGTGAAGATCACCGACTTGTGCGCCCGCCCACCCTGCCCGTCCCGAACCTGCGTGCACTCAGTTTCGCCACCGCCGCCGACAGCGAGGAACTGGCGCGTGCCAAGCTGTGTCGCCTCCTGGATTCGCCCTGGGGCGACTTGGTGGCGGCGGCGCCCGCCCGGCACGACGCGCTGCTCCACGGAGTAGGCCAGGCCAAGGTGATGGCCCATGGCTCGTTCGACCCGATCGCTGGCGACGACATCCCGGCGTGCAACCCGGAGCAGCAGCGCCGCTTCTTCCGCCAGCTCCTGCAGCCCTGGGGGGGCCCGCTGTGTACGGCCACCGCTGCGCATCCGCGCGCGCTGGTGTGGCGGGCGGTGGCGGACTTCACCAGCGCCTTCATCGATGTCGAGACCCAGGACTTCGATCTGCTGGAGACGTGACCGTGACCACCATCCCACCCGAGCAGATCACCGGTCTGGTCCTGGCCGGCGGCCGCGGCAGCCGCATGGGCGGTGTCGACAAGGGTCTGCAGAACCACCTGGGCCTGCCGCTGGCGATGCAAGCCCTGCTGCGCCTGCAGCCGCAGGTGGGCGCGGTGATGGTCAACGCCAATCGCAACCTGGGTGCCTATGAATCGATGGGCGTGCCGGTGCGGCCAGATGCGCTGGCCGACTACCCCGGCCCGCTGGCTGGCTTTCTGGCCGGGCTGGAGCGCTGCGAGACGCCCTACCTCGTCACCGTGCCCTGCGACACACCGAACTTCCCCACCGATCTGGTCGAGCGCCTGGCCGCCGCCCTGGCGACCGAGGACGCCGACATCGCGATGGCCGCCACGCTGGAAGACGGCCGAGTCCAGGTGCAGCCGGTGTTCTGCCTGATGGCGGCCACGCTGGTGGAGAGCCTGGTCGCCTTCACCCAGGGCGGGCAGCGCAAGATCGACCGCTGGACCGGCCAGCACCGATGCGCCACCGTGGTGTTTGACGACGCCGACGCGTTTTTCAACGCCAACACACTGGACGAGCTGCGGCGCCTGCAAGCACGCTGAGGCGCGCGCCGCGATCAGCGCTTCTTGGGTTTGGGCGACGCCGCCGCAGGCCGGCCCGCGGGCAGCAAACCGGCCATTGCCTCGGGCACGACCGGGGCCGGTCCCGCCTTGGGTTTCTTCATTTCCTTGTTGCCGCGCTGGCCTTTGGACATGGTCTGGCTCCTGGATGTGTCGAGGGTGGTGTCGCGCAGTCAGCGCGCGATGGGCGCCTGGATGGCCAGCTGGCGCCGGCAGGCCTTACGTTCCTGGGCGCTGGTGGTGGCCTCGCACCGAGCGACCGCGTCGCTGATGCCGCCGGCTGATGCTGACGGGTTGGGTGGCAGCGCACCCGGCGCGGATGCTGCGGCCCTGGCCGGCGGCGTGCCGACGGGCACGGTCAGTTGTGGCAGGGCCGCGCGCTCGGGGCGCAGGCTGCCGGGGGCGGTCGCGCTGTCTCGTTCGGCGTCGGGCGACAGCCGCTGCGGCGTGCGCTGGGGATCAGCCGGTGCCAGCGGCGCGGGTGTGGACGGGCGTGGCTGGCCCACTGCCGATGGCGTGGCAGTCGCCAGCCAGCCTGCCAGCAGCAGCAACGGCAGGACGCAGCCAGCGCGCCAGTTGGCAGCGGGATCCGGGGACGTGGCATGGGCAGGCATGCGGCACAGCTTGCGCGCCAGACTGCTGCGATGCTGTAGGACACAGCCGCGCCTGCGCCCAGGCCGGCGCCCGCCGGCCCGGGCGCCGTGTCAGTCGACCTTGGCGCCCGACGCCTTGACCACCGGCCCGTACTTGGCCAGCTCGGCCTGCACGAAGGCGCCAAACTGCGCCGGCGTGTTGGGGGCCGGCTCGGCCATCAGCTGGGCCATGCGGGCCTTGACCTCGGGCGTGGCCAACGCGTCCACAAAGGCCTTGTTCAGCCGCGCCAGCACATCGGCCGGCAGGCCTGCCGGGCCGAACAGGCCGAACCAGGTGCCCACGTCGAAGTTGCCCAGGCCCAGGCTGCGGCCGGATTCGGCCACGGTGGGCAGCTCAGGCATGGCCGACGCGCGGCTGGCGGTCGTCACCGCCAGCGCCTTCAACCGGCCGGCCTGGATGTTGGCTGCGGCACTGGCCAGGTTGTCGAAGTTCAGGTCGACCTGGCCCGACAGCAGGCCCAGTTGTGCCGGGTTGCCGCCGGCATACGGGATGTGCACGATGAACAGGCCTGCCTGGGTCTTGAACATCTCGCCGGCCAGGTGGCCGGCGCTGCCGTTGCCGCCCGAGCCGTAGTTCAGCTGGCCAGGGCTGCGGCGCGCGTGGGCCACCAGGTCAGCCAGGGTGTTGATCTTCAGCCGGTCGGCGGTGGCGGCATTCATCACCAGCACGTTGGGCACCATGGCCACGCGGGTGATGGGTGTGAAGTCGCGCACCGGGTCGTAGGGCAGCTTGGCAAACAGCCAGGGGTTGATGGCATGGGTGGCCACCGCGCCCATCACGATGGTCTGGCCGTCGGGCGCGGCCTTGGCGGCCAGGTCGGCTCCCAGGTTGCCGCCGGCGCCGGGCTTGTTGTCCACCAGCACCGGGCCCAGGCTGTCCTTGACGGCCGTGGCCAGCAGCCGGGCCACCACATCCAGCGGGCCGCCGGGCGGGTAGGGCACGATCAGGCGGATCGGGCGGGCCGCCTGGGCGGTGGCCCAGCCGGGCAGCACGGACAGGCTGGTGGCGGCCAGCAGCTGGCGGCGGGTGACGCGGTGGGGGTGTTGATCACGCATGTTTGTCGGCCTCGGAGGTGAAGGCATCGGCGATGAAGTCGTCGGACGGCAGGCCGCATCGGACGATCAGGTCGCGCTGGGCAGCATCGACCATGGCCGGTGTGCCGCAGGCATAGACCTGGTGCCCGGACAGGTCGGGCCAGTCCGCCATCAGCACCTGGTGCACCAGGCCCGTGCGGCCGCGCCAGTCGTCGGCGGGCAAGGGCTCGGACAACACGGGCACGTAACGCAGCTGGGGCCAGTCGGCAGCGGCTTCCAGCGCCCAGTCGTGCAGGTACAGGTCGCGCCGGCTGCGGCAGCCCCAGTACAGCCAGGCCGGACGGGGATCGTTGGTGTCTCGCAGCTGCTCGACCAGGGCCTTCACCGGCGCCAGACCGGTGCCCGACGCCAG
>JBBAPL010000049.1:0-32377 GCA_040400895.1 Aquabacterium sp. | reverse complement strand
TCGAGAAGGCTCAACGAGCCTAGGTCGGTGTCAACGGAACCGGCAGCAGGCCACATGACGCCGCAACAATGTCGGCCGCTACATCGAATAGGTATTCGTTGAGAGGCGCGCTCGGCACAAGCCCGTCACGCGCCAGGGTTACCGCGAACGGAGCATTCAGGTGCCCTGCAAATGGGCCACGTACTCGATGGTCCATTGGCAGGAAGCAATACAGGCGCGAGTCCGCCGCATCCACTTCATCGATCCGCAGAGCAATCGCCACCTCCGCGTCTCCATCCCAGTCGCGCCAAGACTCGTCGACCAGGGTCGCAGTGATCGATGCCTCGATCGCTTCGATGAACGCCTCGTGGGGAACGGTCTTCGTCAGCAGCAAACATCGGCCCGCGTCGCCCAAGTGCACCTCGCACGAACGAATGCCAGCGACTTCAATGCCTGACGGAGCCTCATCCCGAACTAGCTCGTGGACGACCAGCTCCTCAAATGGCTCGATGACCTCGATTCGCAGTTCCGCAAGGCGATCGAGGAAGAGAAGCAGCGGGGCCTGACTTGAGACGGCGTCAGCAATCTGCTTCCGGGTGATGTCACCCGCACGTGCCGTTCTCAGTGGAAGGCGGATGACCGAAACGTACCCCCCGTCGGCAATTCCGCTCAGGCGGGTTGGGTGATCGGCGGGAGCGATGTAGATGGGTAGGCCATACGGCGAGATTCGGTCACCAAGATCGGATGCCTCCTCGTCGCTCGATGTCAGGCTCCGCATTACTGCGGGGTCGGCGAAGCGGAAGCAATACCCGTCGAACCCGACACCCTGACTGCCACGTGAGTAGATTTCCGGCCAGGCCGCGACCTGTAGGACGCTCTTGAAGCCTACCCCCTTGTTGCCGATCCCTTCTCCTGGCCGCTTGCTGCTCTGAGCGATCTCGCAGATGGCGCGGAAGTTGGCGTCGGTGAACGGTCGGCCAGTGTTGGCAACGTAGACACAGCCGAACTCCCCTTCGGTCGCGTCGAAGACGACGAGCACTCTCCCGCGTGACGCGGACGGTTGAGCATCGTAGGCGTTCTGGATGAGCTCGAACAGGAATCGCTCGGCGTATTCCCGCGCGGCCTGCTCGATGAACTTCTTGGCGCCCTTGAGAGTGTCGACGAGCGCCCGGACCGACAGAGCCTCGCGGACGATCGCGTCCGTGAACGCGTAGATGCGTGCTGCCGCGTCTCCGGTCGTGTCGGGAGTCGACGGCCCGCTGGGAGTGTTCGTTGGCGTCGGTTGCATCAATTGGGGCTCGCAAGAACTGGCATGACCTATGAGCGCCAGCATATGGCAACAACCGGCGATGGCATGACCCCGTCAACGATTCCTCCAGGTCGACTGAAAGACTCGTCACCTGAGGCCGCAGCAGAGGAACCGGAGCGCCATCTGACTGTGCAACGTGCCACGCCGCGATGGGGACATCCGCCGCTCCGGTTTCCTTCGATGCACGCTTCGACCCCGAGATTCGCGCGTAGCGCGAGCACCTCACAGTCTCCCGCTGCGCGTGCGATCTGAAGCCCTACGCGGCCGCACCCGACTGTCGGTCGATGGTCAATCTCTCGCCCGACAGCTCGGTGCTGAACATTTAGCAGCGTTCGTACCTGCCTTGTCAACTTGACGGCAGATCCCGTACGAAGTTCTTCTTGGTCTTGTACTCCACCCGCAGTTGGTCGAGCCAAGCGGCGCGCCGGGCGGGTTCGAGGGCGCTGGCGATCTCCTCGACCAACTCAAGCTCGCGCCGATACGGGCTCTTCGAGCCGCGCATTTCGCTCTCCAGGACCCGCATCAGCAGCTCGACCCGCTGGGCCTTGTGGTCCTGGTCCAGTGTCCTGGCCATGTAGGCCAGAACACCGTCGCGGCAGTACGCTGGCTGCTGCACCAAGGCCAGTGCTTCTTCCCAGCGGGCCTCCGAGCACAACACCTCCGCTCTGAGCGAGACGTCCCTTTGCCCGGCGCCCGACCCGTTGACCCGGCCGAGAAACGGCAGCCTTGTTGATCCCTGCTTCATCGCCGCTTCCTCGCGCGCCTGAAGCACTGCCTGCAGTTCGTCGCGCAAGGCCGCAGCGTCCCGCCCGGCCGCCGCGCCGGCCCGAAGCGCCTGGTGGTATCTCTCGACACTCGGGCTGTCGTCGAAACGGCGCCTGCGCAGCGCCAGCGCCTCCTCGACCCAGCCGTCCCGCTCGTAGCACCGCAGCAGGTCCTCCTGCAGCCGCGAATCCCCTGGGAACGCCTTGCACCCCAGTTCCGCATTGACAAACGCTTCGCGCAGCCGACCGTGCCGTTCGAGGTACTCCGTCATCTGGTGATAGCCCGCCGCCTCGGACAGGTCCTCACGCATCACCGCAAGCGCGCCGTCGACGTCGCCCATGGCATCCAATTGCGCCAGATGCATGCGTTCGAGAGTCCACAGCCGCACGTCGCGTTCGGTGTCGCGCTCGATCGGTGGCGGTCGCTGTCGGCGGGTCCCGGTCTGGGCGACCTGGGCGACCTGGGCGTCGTGCTCGGCCTTGGCGGCGACCGTGGCGTCCTTGGCCTGACGCCAGCGTTCGGCCAGCGCCTTGCGATAGCGGGTGAGGGCGGGCTCGCCCATTGCCGCCTCCGCCGCTGCGGTGTCGAAGCCCCCGAACGGATCGTCCAGCAGCAGTTGCAGGTAGGCCTCACCGAACGCGGCCAGCTGGGGGCCGGCGCGCTGGAGCGCGGCCACCCACTCGGCGCCGATCGCCTGGATCAGGCCGCCGATGTTGCCGTCGGAGTCGTCCGCCTGCATCAGCACGGCCCAGCCGCGGCGCATGGCGTGCAGGCACAGCGCCACGGCACCGGCCGGGTCCTGCGCGCGGGCCTGGGCCAGCAAGGGCAGCACCGCTTCGGCGCGATGCACGTAGGCGTGGCTCTCGCGCCAGGAGACGAAGCCCTGGCCAGGCGACAGGATCTCGGTCACCAGCGCTTTCAGAGCCTTCGGGTCGGCCGCTCCATCGCGGGTCTCGCTGAGCTTGCGCCACTGCTGCAACTCGCGCGCGATCTCGTGATCACGATCGGCCAGGTCGAGCAGCCTACCGGCCAGCACTGAGACATCCTGCGCTTGAAGGAAGTCTTGCAGTGCCTGGCGGCGGTCCTGAATCGTCCTCGCCCGTTTGGCGCCGGCCTGTACCTTCATGCGCGCCTCGTCGTCGACAACCGGCACCTCGCCGCTCAGCCGGTCGCGCCAGACCAGCGCCAGGGCCACCTGGTGCTTGCAGAACCAACCGTCCTGAGCATTGGCGCAGTCGCAGGCGCCTTCCACCTCGCCTTCGTGGATCCACACCTCGGTCTCATAGGTGTCGCTGCCGGCGACCTGGGCGTAGATGGCCGGTGTATCGCCGGGCTCCTCGGACAGCACCTGCACGGTGCCGGAAGTGGCGTAGGTCTTGCCGCGCTGGAAGATCGCAGCGCTGCTGGCGCGACGTAGCGCGTTGTCGCTCAATGCCGCGATCAAGGCCGGGGTTTCGTGATGCGGAGTGGGCGGTTCGGTGTTGCTCATGCAGCGCCCATCGTAGGGGGTTAACGGGTGCGTGGCGCCAACTTGCGGGCGCGCGCGTTTGAGCGCCGTCGATGCGTACGACGTTGCGCATGCCCGCGGGCAGATCAAGTGGTCCGGTGCCAGCGAAGGGGTTGATGAGCCGGATTGTCGCGAGAGCATGAATCGTCGGAATGTCCCGACGCTCATGAAGGAGTGCCGCCATGGCCCCTCCCAACGCACAACGCGTTCTCGTCGAGCAAGGCGGCTTGATCGCCGCGCCAACTATCCTGGGGCAAGGCCCCGTCCGCATCCCCACCGGCGGCAAGATCCGCGCCGGTATCAAGGTGCTCACGCGCAAGGCGGCCGAGCAGCCCAAGGCACGGGCGATCTACGACCAAGGGGTGGCCTCGGGCCAATCCTTCGAGCAGATCGAGCTCGCGATCGCCGAGGCCCTGCCTGACCTGAAAACGCCGCTGGTGCCGCGCAACGTCCAGTGGTTCACGGTGCGGGCACAGGACTTCCCCAACCCGGAGATCGCCGAGCAGATTCTCGAAGCCCATGGCGAGGACCGGGGCGAGGGCCGTCGCCTCTACCGCTTCCCGGTGGTGTTTCCGACGGATCACTGGCAGACGGTCATGCCCCACGAACTTGCAGCCTGGGGAATGCACGAAAAGCACTTCTGGTCGCAGTACTCGACCGACGGCCGGGTCCGCCATTGCATGACCCATGCACCGGTGCCCGTCGATGACACCGGCCGACGCACCATCCGCCTCTTCGGCGGGCGCAAGACCGTGGTTCGCGATGCCAACGGTGGCGTCTGCGAGCCGGAGTCCTGCCATGAGTACCAGCAGCGCCAGTGCAACCTGAGCGGCCGCTTCCTGTTCTTCATCCCCGGCATCCGCTCGATCAGTGCGTTCGAGCTGCACACCAACAGCTTTTACGCGATGAACGCGGCGATCCGGAAGTTCGAGACCGTGGGCTTCCTGCGCGACGGACGCATCTCGGGCTTCCTGGACCGGCAGCGCACGCCGTTCTACCTGACCAAGACGCTGATGGAGGTGGCCCACATCGACGAGCACGGGCGTGCCGTGCGCGTGCCGCAGTGGATCATCGACCTGGAGGCGCCGGTGGACGTGACCACCTTGCTCCGCGAAAACGAGGACATCGAAGCCACGCTCGTGCAGGCGAACCTGGCCAGCCAGATCCTCGAGCACGATCGAAGGGTATCGCCCGCAGAAGCGGTGACGGCCGTCGCGCTCGAAGCGTCGCGCCCGGCCGTGGTGTTGCGTGCGTCCGTCGAGGCGCCACTGCGCGCAGGACACCCGACCCTCGAGCAACTGATGGCCCGCGTGCAGGCAGGCGGGATCGCCCCGGACCTGTACCAGACCTATGCCGATAACCGGTGGGGCGCGGGCTGGAAGCTCAATCCGCATGGACGCGCCCGGGCCTGGAACGAGCTCGAGCGCTACCGCAACGACCCGCAGGGCTACCTCGACAAGATCGAGAGCGAACTGCAGGCAGCGTCATGAGGGTGGCCGACATGATCCGCGTTGCACACTTTTCGGACCTGCACTACGGCACCCGCACGCTGGTCGAGGCCGACCGCTGCTTCGGCGCTGCGATCGACCGGGCCGTTGCGCTGCGGGTGGAGGCCGCCGTCATTTCCGGGGACGCCACCGACCACCCCTTGGACCTGCATGCACCGGCGGCGGTGCGGCTGATCGCCCAGGTTCGGCGGCTGGCCGATCACTGTCCGGTGCTGATGCTGCAGGGCACGTATTCGCACGAACCGCCGGGCACGCTGGCCGTGTTCCGCCTGCTGGGTGGGCATCATCCGGTGCACGTGGCCGAACGCATCGCTCAGGTGGCGCTGTCAGTGCGTGGTGAGTGGATCGAATCGAAGGGCTGGTGCTTCGATGCGGTACCGCCTGATGCTCGTGCGCTGTTCACCTGCCTGCCGACGGTCAACAAGGCGGCGGTGGCCGCTGTGGTCGGCGCGGCGGAAGCCGCACAGGCGGTGGGAGAGCACCTGGCGGACCTGCAGCGCGGCTACGCGCCCATTCATCGCGCCTCCCGAGCGCAGGGCTTGCCCACCATCGGTGTTTCGCACGGCACGGTGTTCGGCTGCATCAGCGAACACGGTGTGCCGATGGCGGGCTTCGACCACGAGTTCACCACGGGTGCGCTGTTCGGCGCCGAGGCCCAGGCTTTCATGCTCGGGCATATCCACCGGCATCAGTCGTGGGTGGTTGACGGCGCAGCGGGTCAGCAGTGCATCGCCTACCCGGGTTCCATCGGCCGGTTTCACTACGGCGAGGAAGGTGACAAAGGCTTCCTGGTCTGGGAGGTCGGGCCGGACGGGGCGCGCTGCACGCTGGAGCCGACGCCGGCACGGCGCACGCTGGACATCGTGTTCGAGGGGAAGCCCGACCTCGACGTGCTGCGATCGGTGGCCGAGCAACAGGAGGTCGGCGGCGCGTTCGTCCGGGTGCGCTGGGTGGTCGCCGACGAAGACCGGCACGAGGTCGATCGGGCGGCGATCCTCCGCCTGCTGGCGGGTGCGACGGAGGCGAAGCTGGAGGGGAGTATCGTCCCGGTGGCGCGCAGCCGGGCGCAGGGTATCTCGCGCATGGCGAGCCTGGACGACAAGGTGCGGGCCTGGGCGGCGGCCACCGGCGTGAACCCGACGCCCTTGCTGACCTGCCTGGCAAAGTCGATCGCCGCTCCTCCGCAAGACATCGTTGAACAGGCGCTCCGGTTCGACGAGGCGTCGGCGGAGTCTGACGTTGACGACGGACGAAGCCAGGACAGACTGGTCGTTCATCCCGTTGGAGCAGAAGAATGCAACCACTCTCACTGACGCTGAAAGGCTTCCGGGGCATCCGCGATGGCCTCGGCCGCGATGCGCTGACCCTGGACCTGGAACGGCTGGCCGACGGTGCAGAGCTAGTCGCCATCGCCGGAGCCAACGGTCGCGGCAAGACCACCGTGATGGACAACATGCACCCGTACCTGACGATGCCGTCGCGAGCGGCCGCAGCGGGCCCCGGCGGCTTCTCGTACTACGACCATGTCTGCCTGCCCGAGAGCGAGAAGGACCTGACCTGGGCACACGCCGGCCGCAGTTACCGCTCGCAGGTCGTTGTCCGCACCAACGGCCGGCGCAAGACCGAGGCGTTCCTGTTCGCGCTCGACCAGGACGGTATGTGGAAGCCGGTCGTGCTGGACGACGGCACCGTGTCGGACGGCAAGGTGGACACCTACACCCGCTGTGTCGAGGCCATCTGCGGCAGTGCCGACACGTTCTTCACCTCCGTGTTCTCGGCGCAGGGCAAGCGGCAGCTGAGCGCCTACCGCAACGGCGAGATCAAGACCCTGCTGGCCGACCTGCTGGGGCAGGAAGCGATACGGACGCAGGGACTGCGGGCGGCAGAGACCGCGCGCTTGTTCAAGGCCAGCCTCGGCGCCATGCGACAAGAGTTGGCCGGCGTGGACGAAGAGGGGCTGCGCATTGCGAACGAGCGGGGCAGATTGCAGGGAGCCGAGGACCGCGTGGCCCGGTGCCTCTCTGAGCGACAGGCGGCGCAGGCAACCCTTGAAGTCGCACGACAGCAGCAGGCGCAACTGCTTGCCGAGCAGGATCAGTCGCGAAGCACCGAAGCGCGCCGCTCGCAGCTGCAGGGCGAGTGTGTTGCAGCCAACCAGTCCAGCATCCAGGCCATCGAGGCGCTCAAGGCGCAGGACCGGGGCGAGCAGCAGCGGCTGGATCGCCTGCAGCAGCGCGTCGCGCACCGCACATCGCAGGAACGCAGCCGCTGGAGCGCGTTGCAGGATCGTCGGCGCAAGTGTCTCGACGCCCTGAAGCCGGCGCAGACCGTGCGTCGTGCCGAGAGGCGTCTGCCGCTGGCCGAGATCGTCCTCGCGGCACGGGTGGCAAGGGAGACTGCATGGCGCCAGCAGGTCCAGTGCCTGACCGAGTGCCAGGGCGCCATTCGCACGGCCGAACAGAAGCTCTCGGCAACCCTGCGCGAGGCGGGACAGGCAGCGATCAGGGCGGACGACCTGGCGCGTCGCTTCGGTCTGACGAATGCCGTTCCCTGCGCCGGCACCGACCTGCAGGGGCAATGCCAACTGCTGGGTGATGCGCGGGAGGCCAGTACCTTGATCCCGAGCGCCCAGGCCGCGATCGCCCGCCTGGCGCGCGAGAAAGCATCGATCGACGCGGAACTGGCGACGCTGCGGTCGCAACGGGTGGCGCTGTCCGGCGCGCCAATGACCCTGTCCCGGGTCGAAGTCGCATGTGAACGCGCTCGCGCACGGGTCACAAGGCTCGCGCAATGGTCCGCCAAGTCCGCCGAGATTGCGCAGGCCCGTGTGGCCCTGACCGAGATCGACGAGGAACTGGCTGCGGCTGCATCGCCCGGTGCAACCGATGGGCAACCCGTGGAGACGACCGAGGAGCAGGCGGAGCACCACCAGATCGACGCCACGCGGCAGCAGATCGCCAACCAGATTGAGCAGCAGTCGCACCAACTTCGCGCCACGCTGGACCGACTGCATGCGGCGCTGGGTGCCATGCCCGATGCCTTTGATGTGCAGAGACTGACCGCTGCGAAGTCGGCCATGGACCAAGCGGCGCGCGCGGCGGTTGCCGCCGAAAGGACTCACCTGGACGCGGTGCGGGATGCCGAGGCGCTGGCGGGCTTGACGCTGCAGGCGGCGGCCGTGGCAACGCGACAGGCCCGAGCGGCGAGCCGTATCGCCGGTGTCGAGACCGAACTGAGCAACTGGAACCTGTTTGCCCGTTGCATGAGCAACGACGGGCTGATCGCACTGGCCATCGATGACGCGGGCCCGGCCTTGTCGGGGTTGGCCAACGGCCTGCTGCTGGCCTGCTACGGCGCCCGCTTCACGGTCTCCATCCTGACCTTGCTGGAGACCGGCAAGGGCGATCAGAAGGAGGGCTTCGACATCGTCGTGCACGACGGCGAGTCGGACGAGAGCAAGAGCGTCGGCCTGATGAGCGGCGGCGAGAGGGTCTTCGTCAACGAGTGCCTGATCCGGGCGGTGGCGCTGTACCTCGCGCAGCACACCGGGCGGCAGTACGACACGCTGTTCTCCGACGAGGCCGATGGACCGCTCGATCCCGAGCGCAAGCGCATGTTCATGGCGATGAAGCGAGAGGTGCTGAAGCTCGGTGGTTATGGCCGCGAGTTCTTCGTGTCGCAGACGCCGGAGTTGACGGCCATGGCCGACGCGGTAATCGACTTGGAGGTCTTTGCAGCCGCGGGTGAGCACAGGGCGGCGGCATAGGGCATTGCGCGGCAGCGGTTCGGTGGTGAAGTGCCGAGCGTCGGCTTACTGGAGCGACTTGGAAAGATCCTTCCCGGCCATCAACTGCCCTTCGCGACAGGCAGCTCCACGGCCTTTCGTTCTCGTTCACCGCTTCTACGTCCCTACGAGTCGCATCGAGATCTCTCTGGCTGCGGCGGTGAGTTGCGGCAAGTGCACCTTCACGATCTGCGGCACCGTTGCGACTTTATGCATCCACGTCATGTTGAGTGACGCAATCACCTCGTCGCCGACAAAGATTGGCACGGCAATCGAATCCCGGTCGTCGTTCCACTCCCGACGAGTCTGGTCGAAGTGCCCACCAAAGTCAGGGGTTCGGTGCCCATACCCCAGTCGTCTCGTTTCATCGAGCAGGCGCTCCACCATCGCGGGCTTGCGCGCCATGTAGTTACCAGGCTCGGCGCTGGCCGCCAGCCGCTGCAACATCGCCTGACGCTCGCTCTCGCTGCAAAAGGCGATGTAGGCGCGGCCCGTCGCTGATCGCAGCATGTTGATCCGAAAACCGATCGGGCCCACCGGCACGTGCGAGAAGTAGGACTTGGGTCGATTGGTCTCGATCACCTCCATGCAATCGAGCCGCGGAACGGCCAGCACGGACGGCCAGTTGACCTTGCGACACAGCCGCTCCATCACCGGCGCCGACACTTCAACCAGGTAGTTTTCGTCGTTCAGCTGCGGCGCGCGCGGTTGCAGTGTGTGGCTCGCCATGTAGGCGCCGTCGGCCAGGCGCTGCCAGACCATGCCGCGCTTCTCCAACGTCACGATCACTCGCGTCAGCGTGGCCTTCGGAAGGCCGGTGGCGAGGAACAGGTCATGCAGACTGGCGGCGCGCGCCTGGTGGAGGTACGACAACACTTCGAGGCCCCGGTCCAGGGCCCGGATCGTCTTGACCTTGTAGTCGCGCATGCTGTTGCCCTGGTCTGGCTGTCATCCGGTGAGTTTCACCAGGAGAAAACTTGGTGTGTGATGCTACCCGCGCTGTCCGCATGACGCCAATACTTTGGCCATACCCGGAGCCGTTCAAACCGGGAGACAAGACACCGACAGGAGACAAGCATGCGCTGGCCACTCGGCCCGGGTGTGCTATGGCTCCTGCACAAAGCCCGGTCACCGCCGCGCAACCCAGGAGCCATGTTCATGAGTTTCTCCCACGAAGACGTGCAGCGCCTGCTGCAACTGCTCGACAATTCGCACTTCGACGAACTGCATCTCGAAGCAGAGGGCGTCAAGCTGACACTGCGCAGAGGCGGTGCGATCTCGAGCCCCGGTGCCGCGGCGTCGCCGCCGTCCCCGGTTGCTTCGGCTTCAGGGCCTAGGACGCTTCCAATGGTGCCTTCTGCGCCTGCGGCAGTGCCCGTCGCGGCGGCGCCCCCGGCAACCAGCGACGCGTCCCTGCTCGAAGTCCGGGCGCCGATGCTCGGCACGTACTACGGCGCCCCCAAGCCCGGTGCTGCACCTTTTGTCACCGTAGGCGGACCCGTCAGCGCGGACAGTGCCGTGGGAATCATTGAGGTCATGAAGTTGATGAACTCGATCTCTGCCGGCGTTGACGGCGTCGTGGTCGAGGTCCTCGTCCGCGACGGTGACCTGGTCGAGTTCGACCAGGTTCTGATGCGCGTGCGGCCGGCCTGAGCACGGCCATGAAGACAGCAGATCAACTGGCCGTGGAAGGCCCGATCCGACGCGTCCTGGTTGCCAATCGTGGCGAGATCGCCGTGCGCATCATCCGTACCCTGAAACGCCTGGGCATCGAATCGGTGCTGGCCGTGTCGGCCGCTGACCGCAACAGCATGGGTGCCCGACTGGCTGACCGTGCGGTGTGCATCGGCCCGGCACGCGCTTCAGACAGCTATTTGCGCATCGGCACCCTCATCGAGGCGGCGCGTGGCGTCGGGGCCCAGGCCATCCACCCAGGTTACGGTTTCCTCTCGGAGCGCGAAGAGTTCGCCGCGGCATGTGAAGAAAACGGGCTGATCTTCATTGGCCCGACGTCAGAGCAGATTGAACGCGTTGGCAACAAGCTCGAAGCCCGGCGCTGCGCCGAGCAGGCCGAGGTTCCCATTGCGCCTGGCGGGCAGGTCGACAACCTGCCTGCTGCACTGGAAATGGCCGAGCAGATCGGATACCCCGTCCTGATCAAGGCCGTCGGCGGTGGCGGCGGGCGTGGCTTGAAGCGAGCCAACTCACCCGCGGAGCTGAGCGCGCTGTTCGACCTCGCCAGTTCCGAAGCACTTGCAGCCTTTGGCGATGGCCGGGTCTACGTTGAATGCTTCGTCACGCAAGGCCGCCACGTGGAAGTGCAGATCCTGGGCGACGGCGAGAGCGTGATCCACCTCGGTGACCGCGACTGCTCGGTGCAGCGTCGCTACCAGAAGCTGGTCGAGGAAGCGCCCGCGCCGAACCTCACGGATGCCATGCGTCGCGACCTGCATGCGGCAGCCGTGCGCTTTTCGAAGCACATTGCCTACCGCAGCCTGGGCACGATCGAGTTTCTGGTCGATGTTGCGCGCCAACGCTTCTACTTCCTGGAGATGAATGCGCGCATCCAGGTCGAGCACCCGGTGACCGAGCAAATCACTGGACTCGATCTGGTGGCCGAGCAGATGGTCGTGGCACAGGGTCATCCGCTTCGGTTGAAGCAGGCGGACGTTCGACTGACCGGCCACGCGATCGAGTGCCGCATCAACGCCGAAGATCCGACACACGACTTCCGTCCGGCGCCCGGCAGGCTCACGGCGGCCCACTTCCCGGCCTGGCCTGACTTGCGCGTGGACACCCACATGGAAGCCGGCGCCATGATCCCGCCGTACTACGACTCGATGATCGCCAAGGTCATCGCCACGGGCAGCGACCGTGAGCAAGCCAGGCGTTTGCTGGAATCGGCTCTGGCGGATGTGCGCATCGAAGGCGTGCTCACCAACATCGCCCTGCACCGCGCCGTTCTGGCAACGCCCGAGTTCATCGAAGGCGGCTTCGACACCGGTTTTCTCGGGCGCTTCCTGGCCGGCTCCGGCGCGGCCGCCTTTGGCCAGCCCGCAGCACCCACCGCTTCTGAAGGACAACGCTGATGAGTGCGAACCAACTCGACTTCGTCGACACCACGCTGCGTGACGGCAACCAGAGCCTGTGGGGCGCCACGGGCCTGCGCACCGGCATGATGCTGGAGGTCGCTCCCGATCTCGACCGCGCCGGCTACCGCGCGATCGACTTCACCACCAGCACGCACATGGCTGTCACGGTGCGCTTTCACAAGGAAAACCCCTGGGAGCGCATCCGCCTGATGAAGGCGCGCATGCCGCGCACGCCGCTGAGCTTCCTCTCGACGGGCATGCGCTTCATTTCCTGGGAGACGGCGCATCCCGAGTTGATGGCACTGTCCTACAAGCTGCTGGTGGGCAACGGCATCGAGCGATTCATGGTGATGGATCCCATGAACAACATGCAGGCCGTGACCGACAGCGCAACCGCGATCGCGGCTGCAGGCGCACGCGAGATCGTCGGCGCCGTCGTCTACACCGTCAGCCCCATCCATGACGACGCGCACTTTGCCGATGCAGCGCGCAAGCTTGCCGCGGTGACTGCCATCACCCGCGTCTATCTGAAGGACCCGGGCGGATTGCTGACGCCTGAACGGGCACGCACGCTGCTGCCTGCGCTGCGCGAGGCGCTGGGCGGCAAACCGCTGGAGTTGCATTCGCATTGCACGATCGGCCTGGCCCCGTTCACCTACGCCGATGCGCCGGAGCTCGGCGTTCAGACCCTGCACACCGCCGCGCGGCCACTGGGCAACGGCAGCAGCCAGCCCGCCATCGAGAACGTGGTGGCCAATCTGCAAAGCCAGGGCGTCTCGGTCAATCTGGACATGGACGCCATCGGTCGTGTCAGCAGCTACTTCGCAGCGCTGGCCGCAGCCGAGGGCCTGGCGCCCGGCGTGCCGCAGGAATACGACATGAGGTACTTCCAGCACCAGTTGCCAGGCGGAATGATCGGCACCATGCGGCGCCAGCTGCGCGAGATGCGCCAGGAGCACCGCCTGCCGGAGGTGTTCGAGGAGGTCGCACGCGTACGCCGCGAACTGGGCTACCCGATCATGGTCACCCCGTTTTCGCAGGTGGTGGGCACGATGGCCGTGATGAACGTCCTGGCGCCGGAGCGTTACGCCAACGTGCCCGACGAGGTCATTCGCTACGTACTCGGCCGCTTCGGCACGCCGCCTGCGCCGATGGATCCGAACGTGCGCGACCGGATCGAGCAGTTGCCGCGCGCGCGGGAACTGGCCACGCAGAGCGCGATGCCGGAGCTTGCCGAGTTGCGCCGCCGATTCGATGCGCGCCTGTCCGACGAGGAATTCGTCCTGCGGGCCACCATGCCGGCGGAGCAGGTGGATGCGATGGTGGCGGCGGGCCCTTGCCGCCAGCGCTACAGCGCTGTGGCCAGCCCCGTGGAGCGCCTTGTCGCCGAGTTGTCGCGCCGGCCCGATGTCACCCACGCACGGGTCGAACGGGACGGCTTCCTGCTGGACCTGCGTGCCAGCCAGCCGGGCGCTGCCGCGGGAACCACGACATGAATGCCAGCGCGATTCAACCGACAGACGTGTCGCCAGCGGCGGCACTGGCGGCTGCAAAGCTGGCCGAGGTTCGTGGCTTTGTCTTCGACATCGACGGCACCCTGGCACTTGCGGACAAGCGGCTGAGTGGCTACCAGCCACTGCCTGGTGCCTGCGAGTTGCTGGCCTTGCTGCGCAAGCGCGGGCTGCCGCATGTCGGATTCACGAACGGCAGCACCAAGACGCCGCAGCAGTTGTCGGAGGCGCTGACGCAGATCTGCATCGAGCTCGATGAGCGGCACACCCTGACCCCCGTCAGCGTGGCGGTTGATCTCTTCCAGCGCCGACGCTACAAGCGGCTGCTGGTGCTCGGCGGTGAAGGCGTCTGGAAACCCCTGGTGGACGCGGGCTTCGATGTCGTGCGATCGCCGGAGCGCGCCGACGACGCGGATGCTGTGCTGATTGGGTGGCATCCCACCTTCGTCCTGGCCGACCTGGACGCGGCATGCCGGGCAGTCTGGGCAGGCGCAGCGTTCTACACCGTCTCCAAGGCCGCCGTCATCGCCAGCCGGGAAGGCCGCACGCTTGGCATCTCGGGTGCGCTCTCAGCGGCGGTGCAGAGCGTCACGGGCAAGAAGGCCGTGGTTGTCGGCAAACCCTCGGCTCAGGCCCTGGTGTGCGCGAGCGGGCGCCTGGGGGGCGTGAAGCCCGCCCACATGGCGATCGTCGGCGACGACATCAGCCTGGAGAACGCGATGGCGCTGCGTGGCGGCGCGATGTCGATCGGTGTTCACACCGGCTTGAGCAGCGCAGAAGACTTCGCGCGCTTGGCCGTGGACAGCCGTCCCCATCTGTCGCTCAGTGGCGTTGACCGCTTGCTGGAGATGCTGTCATGACCAGCGCGAGTTCCGCTGTCGCGCCTGTCGAGGTCCTTTGGCAGCCCCGACCGGATCAGATCGAGCCGACCCGTCTGGCTGCCTATTTGCGCTGGCTGGCCGCCAACAGGGGTCTGAGCTTCAACAGCTACGAAGACCTGTGGCAATGGTCCGTCGACCAGTTGGAGGCCTTCTGGCAGTCCATCTGGGACTTCTTCGACGTCCAGGCCGATGGCGTATGCGAACCTGTGCTGGGCACGTCGGCCATGCCGGGAGCGCAGTGGTATCCGAATGCCCAATTGAACTATGCCGAGCATGTGTTTCGCTGTGAGACTGACGCGCGCCCCGCGATCATCGCCCGCAGCGAGGACACCGGCGCCCACGAGGTGTCGTGGGCGGACCTGAAAAGCGACACCGGTGCCTTGGCGGCACGCCTGCGCGCACTTGGGGTGGGCCCCGGAGACCGGGTGGCGTCCTACATGCCGAATCGTCCGGAGACGGTGGTGGCATTCCTGGCCTGCGCCAGCCTGGGCGCCATCTGGTCCAGCTGTGCGCCCGACATGGGTGCCACCGTGGTGCTGGACCGGTTCCGCCAGATCGAACCCAAAGTGCTGCTGGCCGTGGACAGCTACAGCTACAACGGCAAGACCCACGACCGGCGCGAGCTGGTCGACGAGTTGCTCCTGGCGTTGCCGACAGTTCGCCACGTCATCCATGTGGCGGGGCCGATCTGCCGCGCTGCGTCCCACAAGCCGCCGGCATGGCGTGATCGCATGGAATGGTCGGAGGCGATCGCCACGGATGCCGAGTTGCGCTTCGAGCGGCTGCCGTTCTCACATCCGCTGTGGATCGTCTATTCCTCGGGCACGACTGGACTGCCGAAAGCCATCGTGCACAGCCAGGGCGGCATCGTTCTGACGCACCTGAAGACCATGGCGCTGCAGCACGACCTGCGGCCGGCCGATCGGCTGCTGTTCCTCGGGGGCACAGGCTGGATCGTCTGGAACCTGCAGCTCGGTGCGTTGTTGACCGGCGCCAGCATCGTGCTCTACGACGGCAACCCGGCCTGGCCTGATACGGCAGCACTGTGGCGCTTCATCGACGAGCACCAGGTGACGCTGTTCGGCTGTGGCGCAGCGTACCTGATCAACTGCATGAAGGAGGGGCTGCGGCCACGCGACATCGCGCCCCTGCAGCACCTGCGCGCCATCAACGCCACGGGGTCTCCGTTGACGATCGATGCGTACCACTGGGTCTACGACGCCGTGAAGCCCGATCTGTGGCTCGCCTCGATCAGCGGCGGCACCGACATTGCATCTGGCTTCGTGGCTTGCGCACCGATCCTGCCGGTGACCGCGGGCGAGATTCAGTGCCGCGAACTGGGCGTGGCGGCCTATGCCTTCAATGACAACGGTGAGCCGGTCATCGACGAGGTCGGTGAGCTGGTCATCACGAAGCCCATGCCGTCGATGCCGATCTACTTCTGGGGCGACCCGGAGCATCGACGCTATCTCGAAAGTTACTTCGAGATGTTCCCGGGACTCTGGCGCCACGGCGACTGGATCCGGTTCACGACACGTGGCACGTCGGTGATCTATGGCCGATCGGATTCGACCATCAACCGACACGGCATCCGCATGGGCACGGCCGAAATCTACCGGGTGGTCGAGGAGCTGACCGAGATCCGCGACAGCCTCGTGGTCGACCTGGAGTACCTCGGCAGGCCGTCCTACATGCCGCTGTTCGTCGTGCTGGCCCCCGGTGAGCTTCTGGACGACGCCTTGAAGGCGCGGATCGTTCAGCAGATCCGGACCAAGGCCTCGGCCCGGCATGTGCCCAACGAGATCTTCCAGGTCGACGAGATCCCGCGCACGCTCACCGGCAAGAAGATGGAAGTGCCGGTGCGCAAGCTGTTGCTCGGCGCGATCGCCGAGAAGGTGGCCAGCCCTGATGCGATGGCCAACCCGAAGAGCATCGGCTTTTTCAAGAAGCTGGCCGATGACCTGAGTGCACATCGCACCACCTGAACTTCCGCATCGAACGACATCCTGTTTTCAAACCCCGCGGCAGGCCGCACACCGATGGCACCCGCACCTCAACCCGTGCAGCAGCACAAGTAGGAGACAAGCATGAGCAGCAAGCCCAAGGTATTGATGATCATCACGCTGGACACCAAGGCGGTGGAGGCGCGCTACATCCGTGAAGTGCTGGAGTCTCAAGGCGTGGACGTGGTCCACCTCGACGCCAGCATCCGCAGGTCCACCGATTCGAGCGTCGAGATCCCGCCGGAAGCCATTGCGGCGGCGGCCGGCAAGACCCTGGAGGAAGTGCGCGACCTGAAGCACGAGGGCAAATGCCAAGGCGTCATGATCGAAGGCTCGGTCAAGTGCGCCCTGGAGTACCACGCCAAGCAGGCTTTCAGCGGCATCATCGGCGTGGGGGGATCGATGGGCACGGCCCTGGGCACCGTCGTCATGGGCATGTTCCCGTACGGCCTGCCCAAGGTGATGGTGTCGACGATGGCGTCGGGCTTCACCAAGCCCTTCATCGGGGCCAAGGACATCAACATGTTCAACCCGGTGTGCGACATCGCCGGCCTGAACAGCATCACGCGCGACGTGTTCCGCAATGCAGCGCTGGCCACAGCTGCCATGGCCAAGAACTACTCGCCCACGCGCGTCGAGCCGAAGCCGCTGGTGGCGATGACCACGCTCAGCACCATCGACGCCTGCACTGTCAACGTGCGCAAGCAACTGGAAGCCAAGGGCTTCGAAGTGATGGTGTTCCACACCCTGGGCACCGGCGGCATGGCGATGGACCAGATCGTGAGTGAGCGCGACGTGGCGGCAGTCGTCGACACCTCGCTGGTGGAGATCAACGACTTCCTCAACAACGGCCTGTGCAGCGCCGGCCCCGATCGCGCCAAGTCGGCGCTTGCCAAAGGTGTGCCGGTGATCTTTGCACCTGGCAATGCAGATTTCATGGTGGCTGGCCCGATCGACCAGGCCAAGGCCATGTTCCCCAACCACCGCTACCACATGCACAACCACGCCTTGACGGCGGTTCGCACCGAACCGAGCGAACTCAAGGCGCTGGCCAACCACATGGGCGGCCTGATCGCCGAGGCCAAGGGCCCCGTGTCGTTCTTCGTGCCGCTCAAGGGCTTCTCGCACCACGACAGCCCGGAAGGCCACCTGCACGATCCGTCGATGTGCCCGGTGTTCCTGGACGCCTTGAAGGACGCCCTGCCGAAGACGGTCGCGCCGCGCGAGTTCAACTGCCACATCAATGACGCGCAGTTCGCGGACGCGATCGTTGAACAGGTGCTGGCCTACACCCAGAACCGCAAGTAGGCCGCAGCGAAGGCGCACAAGGTGCACGCCGGTCCTTCGGCGTGCACCGCGCCTGCTCTGCTTCGGTGTGGCCAGGACGGCCGTGATCTCATCGCTCTTTGCCTTCAGTGCCCGCCCATATGACTTCTCACCGCACCCAGGTCGCCATCATCGGCGCCGGTCCCTCCGGCCTCTTGCTGGGGCAACTACTGCACAAGGCCGGCGTCGACACGGTGGTCCTCGAGCGCCAGAGCGCCGACTACGTGCTCGGCCGCATCCGCGCCGGGGTCCTCGAACAGACGACGGTGGATCTTCTCGATGCGGCCGGCGTCGGTTCGCGCATGCGCAGGGAGGGACTTGTGCATGGCGGCTTCGAGCTCGGCTTTGGCGGGGAGCGGCACCGCATCGATATGCATGGTCTGACCGGCGGCAAGCAGGTGACCGTCTACGGTCAGACGGAGGTGACGCGGGATCTGATGCACGCCCGAGCCGAACTCGGCCTGCCGACGGTCTACGAGGCGAAGGACGTGGCCTTGCGCGGCTTCGATGGCGCAACGCCAGAGGTCACCTACGTCAAGGATGGCGTGAAGCACACCCTGCAATGCGACTACATCGCGGGCTGCGACGGCTTTCACGGCGTGAGCCGCGCCAGTGTTCCCGCCCAGGCGATCACCTGCCACGAGCGCATCTACCCGTTCGGCTGGTTGGGCGTGCTCGCCGATACACCGCCGGTGTCGCACGAACTCATCTACGCCAACCATGCCCGCGGTTTTGCGCTGTGCTCGATGCGCTCACCGACGCGAACCCGCTACTACGTGCAGTGTTCGCTGGATGACAAGGTCGAAAGCTGGACCGACGACGCGTTCTGGGACGAACTGCGAGCCCGGCTCGACCCCGAGACAGCCGAGCGCCTGGTGACCGGACCGTCGATCGAGAAGAGCATTGCGCCCCTGCGCAGCTTCGTTGCCGAGCCGATGCGATTCGGACGGCTTTTCCTGGCAGGCGACGCGGCTCACATCGTGCCGCCCACCGGGGCCAAGGGCCTGAACCTGGCTGCCTCCGATGTCTACTATCTGGCACGGGCGCTGGTGGAGCGCTTTGTCGAACATAGCGAGCACGGAATCGATGCCTACTCGGCGACATGCCTGCGCCGCATCTGGAAGGCTTCGAGATTTTCGTGGTGGTTTACTTCGCTGATGCATCGCTTCCCCGACGCGGGGACGATTGGGCAGAAGTTGCAGATCGCCGAGCTTGACTACCTGGTCGGATCGACCGCCGCCTTGACCACGATGGCGGAAAACTATGTCGGGCTGCCATCCGAAGCGGACAGGAAATGACATGGACATCGACCAGCTGATCGCGATCGATACACACACCCACCTGGAGGTGTCGTGTCGAAACCCCTTCGACAGCTACGGGGAGGAATACGACCGGGCGGCCGACAAGTATTTCCGGTCGACACGCCGGCCGACAATGGACGAGACGCTGGCCTACTACCGCGAACGCAAGGTCGGCTTCGTGAACTTCACGGTTGACGCCGAAGCTCAACTGGGGCGGCAGCGCATCAGCAACGAGGAGATTGCCGAAGCAGCGATGGCCAACAGCGACATCATGATCGCGTTTGCCAGCATCGATCCGCACAAGGGAAAGATGGGCGCGCGCGAGGCGCGCAGGCTGATCGAGCAATTCGGCGTCAAGGGGTTCAAGTTCCACCCGACGGTGCAGGGCTTCGAGCCTCAGGACCGGATGGCCTGGCCGATCTACGAGGTCATCAACGAGTTCCAGCTGCCCGCCATCTTCCACAGTGGGCACTCGGGCATCGGTTCTGGCATGCGTTGCGGTGGCGGCTTGAGGCTGCAGAACTCGAATCCGATGCTGCTGGAGGACGTGGCGATCGCGTTTCCGGACATTCAGATCGTCATCGCGCATCCGAGCTGGCCGTGGCAGGACGAAGCGATCTCGTTGGCGATGCACAAGCCCAACATCTGGATCGATTTGTCGGGCTGGAGCCCGAAGTACTTTCCACCGCAGTTGGTGCAGTACGCGAACACGCTGCTCAAGGACCGTATCCTGTTCGGAAGCGACTTTCCCCTGATCACCCCCGACCGCTGGATGAAGGACTTCAGCGAGGCCGGCTTCAAGCCCGAGGTGCAGCCCTTGATCCTGAAAGAGAACGCCGTGCGGCTGCTGAGGCTCGGGGCGACGCAGGGCTGAACGAGCTGCGCAGTGGTCGCCGCTGCGTCAGTCGTTGCCGATCCAGGAAAGGTCCGGCACACGGCGATGCCAGTCGGTCTCCGCCTGGAAGGCGCAACCCAGCGCCAGCAGGCGGCCTTCGGTTCCAGCGCGCCCGACGAGTTGGATGGCGACTGGCAAGCCTTGCGCATCGAAGCCCGCCGGCAGGCTGAGCGCGCATCCGCCGACGTGGTTGACCCAACGCGTGAACTGACCCAGTGGCGTGCTCCGCTCATCCACCGAGCCGAGAACAGGCGCCGTGCAGTGCACTGTCGGCATGAGCAGGGTGTCGTCTGTGTTCAACCAAGACTCGAAGAGCTTGCTGTCCCGATCGCGCGCGGTTGCGGCGGTTCGTATCGTGGATGCAGGCGTGTTTCGCGCCTGTTCGAGGCGCCGCCTGAGTTCGGCTCCGAACACCTGAGGCGCAGCAATGAACCGGGCACCATGAACCACAAGGGCCTCGGCCGCGATCAGCGTACCCGCATCGCGTGTCAACCCTGAAAGCGTGAACGGAAGCCCGCTCTGACTAAGGACCACGCCAAGCTGCTCAAAGACAACCGCGGCGGCCTCCAGCGCTGACTGCACCGCCGGTTCGACAGGCACCGGGTAGGACTCCTGGCCCAGCACGACCATGCGCCATCCGTTCGGAATCTGCGGCAGCTCGACAGGTGCATCCGACAACGCGCTGAGCAGTCGCGCGCAGTCTTCTGCGCTCTGCGCCATCGGTCCGACGCTGTCGTATGACGGTGCGAGCGGATACACGCCGTCCACCGGTATCAGGCCGAAGCTCGTTTTCAGTCCCGTGATGCCGCACAGCGCCGCTGGCATGCGGATCGAGCCTGCGCTGTCGCTGCCCAGGGCTGCTCGCGCCATGCGTGCGGCGACTGCAACCGCCGCGCCGCTGCTCGACCCTCCTGGCAGGCGCACGACACGTCCGTCCCAGGGATTGCGGGGCGAGCCGAGCGCTGCGTTGATGCCCCATCCACCGAAGGCCAGCTCGACCATGTGGGTACGGCCGGCGATGGTCGCGCCCGCATCCAGCAGTCGCCGGACTGCCCCCGCTGTGCACGTCGCCCGCCGTTGCGCGAACATGGGGCTGCCGACGCTGACGATCTCACCAGCGATGTCGATGTTGTCCTTGATCGCCACGCGCCAGCCCGAGAGCGGGCCCGCAGACACCGGCCCCGATGGCGCCGAGCCCATGCTGACGAAGGCATGCAAGGCCCGGTCGAGGCGCCCGATGTCCTGCGAGTCATCAAGCATCGTCGTCACTTGCGTCAAGGCTTCTGGGCTGGGTCCACGGATGCAGCCCGCAATCGATAGCCCACTGGCAGGAGCTGCAGATCGAGCCTGTGTTCAATCTCGCCCCAGATCCCTCGGGGCAGCAGCAGGGCAAACAGCAGCGCCGTGGCACCCAGGCCGATGAGGTAGGTCACCCCCGTCGCACCGAACAGCGTTTCGATGGTGAAGAACAGCACCGCACCGAGGATCGGACCTTCGTAGGTTCCGATGCCGCCGACGAGCACCATGAAGATCATGTAGGCCGTCCACTGCACACTGAAGTAGGTCTTGGGCTGGAACGTGATCGAGCTGGCGAGCCAGAGTGCACCCGCTGCGGCGCATCCGAAGGCCGACAGCACGAAGATCAAGCGCTTGGAGGGCAGCACGCGAACGCCCACCGAGCCTGCCGCCTCCTCGTTGTCGCGGATGGCCTGCGCCGCCGTACCCATCTTGCCGCGCAGCATCACGAACACCAGCCAGGCCAGAGCGGCCATGGTGCCGAGTGCCGCCCAGTAGGTGTAGCTCCGCCGATCGTCTGCGGCATAGGCCTGCAATGCGATCAACGAGGTTCCCGTCTCGCCTTGCACGAGGTTGTCCAGGTTGACCAACAGGTGGCACAACGCAGCAACGACCCACATGCCAATGGCGAACTCGCCGTCGCGCAGGCGGAGCATGAAGGCGGAAATGGGCAACGAAAGTGCTCCGACCAGGACCGCGGCAAGCAGCAGCGCCGGGTAAGGGCTGACACCCCAGTCGGCCAGTCGAACGGCGGCGTAGGCGCCAAGACCGAAGAACGCCTGATGTCCGACCGACAGCAGACCGGCATAGCCCGCCAGGGCGTTCCACATCAGGGCCAGGATGCCGTAGATGAACAGGGTGGTGAGACGCTCGACGATGTTGGCCGACAGGAACAGCGGCCCGGCGACGAGCAACAGTTGCGCGGCCACCACCAGTGACACGGTCACGATGGACGGCACGGTCCAGCGTGTGACGCGCGCAGCGTTTGCGGAACCGGCGGCGGTAGGAGTGAGGTTCATGAGGCGCTGGCCCGGTTACCGAATCGGCTGAGGATGGATCGCCCCCAGCGGCGCAAGGTGTCCGCGGCGTACACCCGTGCCAACAGCACCACCAGGAAGACGACATGCCCGGCGATGAGGAAGCCTTGTGGATGGATCTGCGCGCCGATGCTCTGGGCGACGCCGAGCACGATGCCGCCCACGAGCGTTCCCCACAACGAGCCTGCGCCGCCAATGATCACCGCCTCGAAGGCAAAGATCAGCTGATAGGGACCGGCGTAGGGATCGAACGTGGCCCGCATGGCCATGAACGCACCGGCAATCGCCACCGTGGTCATGGCGATGGCGGTTGATGCTGCGTAGACGGACCGAGCGTCCACGCCGACCAACTGGGCCGTGTCGGGATCATGTGCCGCGGCGCGGATACGCCGGCCCAAGGCGGTTCGGGCAAGGATCAGATGCAGGCCGCCGAGCAACACGATGGCGACGACCAGCGTCAACACGGCGAGTTGGCCGACGATGATGCCGCCCGGCAGTGTCCAGCCGTCGTAGCTGAGCGAATCGATGTACGGTGCCAGTGAGCGTGTGTCGGCGCCAAAGCCCTGGAACATCGAGTTGTCCAGCACGCTGGCGAGACCGAAGGTGCTGAGCAGCGGGAGCAATGCGCCCGCGCGTGCGCTGCGCTCCAGCACCAGCCGGTGCAGCACCCACCCGATCAGCGCCATCACAGGGACAACGGCGACCAGCCCCAGCAATGGGTGCACCTCAAAACGGTCGGCCAGGACGAACAGCATGTAGGCCGCCAAGACTGCAAGGCTGCCGTGCGCGAGATTGATGATGCGCATCACGCCGAACATGAACGACAGGCCGCACGCCAGCAGCGCGTAATAGCCACCCAGCATCAGGCCCTGGGTGAGTTGGTTCATCCAGATCATGTTGCCGCCGCCGGTTGCGAAGTGGTGTCAGTTGAGGCTGGGCGGTGACCGAAGTAGTGCTCCATCACCTGTTCGCGTGTCATCTCATCGGCGCGCCCACTGGCAACGACCTTGCCTTCGAGCATGCAGACGATGCGGTCAGCCACCTGGAAGGTCCGCTTCAGGTCCTGCTCGACGAGCACGACCGTCGTACCGTGGACGGTGCCCTTGCCCATCAGTGTGCGCAGGGAGTCGTAGACCCCTTGCACTGCCAGCGGCGACAGGCCGAGAGACACTTCGTCGAGCAGCAGGACGCGAGGGTTGGTCATCAAGGCTCGGCCGATGGCCACCGCCTGTTGCTGACCGCCCGACAAAGTCCCGGCTGCCGCCTTCAGTTTGGGCTTGAGTTGGGGGAATGCGTCGAGGACGGTGCCCAGGTTCCAGCTGCCATCTCGCTTGGCCGAGAGCGCGACGAGCAGGTTCTCTTCCACGGTCATCGCGGGGAAGAGCTTGCGGCCCTCCGGTACCAGCGCCAGTCCGGCCGCAGCCCGGCGGTGCGCTGGCATCGTGCTCACATCCACGCCGTCGAAGACGATGCGCCCGGAGGCCACAGGATGCACGCCGGCCAGCGTTCGAAGCAGGGTCGTCTTGCCCGCACCGTTGGCGCCGACCAGCGCCAGCGTTTCGCCTTGTTCGATTTCCAGGCTGATGCCCTGCACCGCTGCCAACAGACCGTGCCGAGCCTCCAGGTTCTGGATGCTGAGGAGACTCATTGGAGTACCTTCGTGCTGCGCACTGCGGTGCGAGCCCCTTCGGGCGGCCGTGCGGGGCTCATACGCCGCCCCCCAGATACGCATCGACGACGGTGGCGTTGGACAACACCTGCTGCGGATCGCCTTCGGCGATCACACGGCCGGAGTCCATGCAGACCAAGCGCCTGGCCACCTGCAGCAGCACATGCACGATGTGCTCGATCCATACGATGGCGATGTCGCGGGCGTGCAGCACCTTGATGGTCTGCACCAGCTCCGCAGCCTCGCCGTCGGTGAGGCCGCCACCGATCTCGTCCAGCAGCAGCACCTGCGGATTGGTGGCCAGTGCGCGGGTCAATTCCAGCCGCTTGCGGTCCAGCAGACCCAGCGTCGCGGCTCGTCGATTGGCCACCCGGGTCATGCCGCAGAGCTCGATCGCATCGATGCAGCGCGCATAGGCTTCCGACCGGCGGAAGCCGCCTCCGTGCGTTGCCGCCGTGAACACGTTCTCGAACACGGTCATGCCGCTGAAGGGCTGTGGCACCTGGTGGGTGCGCACGATGCCCATCCTGCAACGTGTCGCGGCGTCCATCGACGACACATCGTTGCCCTTGAAGGCTATGTTGCCTGCGCTGGCGGCTTGCGAGCCGGACAAGACACTCAGAAGAGTGGTCTTGCCGGCGCCGTTCGGTCCGACGATGCCGATGGCGTCGCCTCGCCGAACTTCGAAATCCACGCCGTCCAGAACGACCAGCGCACCGTATTGCTTGCGCAGCCCTTGTGCCGAAAGCAATACATCGGTAGACGCCATGGTGCAACGATCCTGCGGCAGTTCAGGCGTTGATCAAGCGTAAGAGCGCAGCTTGGCAGACACCGGGACGTTGGTATCGGCAGCGTTCTCGGTGATGACGTAGTCGTACTTGTACTTCGAGCCCGCCGCAGCCTTCACCCACTGCGTGCCGATGAGTGGCGTGGCGCAGGCGCCCGGGACCGGTCCCTTGGTGAAGTCGACCTTGCCGACGATGGTCGTGGTCACCAGGGTACTCAGCGCCTTGGCCACGCTGGCCTTGTCCTTCGGATTGGTGCTGGCCTTCAGCGCCTCGAAGCCCGCGTCCAGCAGCGACAGTGAAGCGCCGAGTTGCTGGTTCCACTGCTTGTTTGCAGCCTTCTCGTAGCCGTCGGCCAGTTGCATACCAGTGACACCTGTCAGTGCCGACTTGTAGGGAAAGGCCTTGTGCCAGTAGCAGGCGCTCGACAGGTTGAATCCGAGCGGTCCCAGTGCCTCGACCGTCGACGGGAACAACCCAGTCTTGGCGACCTGGACGATCTTCATCGTCTTGGCGAGACCCTGCTGGGCCGCCTGGCGCCAGAAGGTGGCGAAGTCGGGCGGGATCGGGAAGGTGTTGAATATGTCGCACTTCTCGGCCTTGAACTTCGCGATCTGCGCCGAGAAATCGGTGGTGCCCGTCTCATACGGGCCGGCATCGACGATGGTGAAGCCCGCCTTCTGCAGCGCCGGTGCCAGGCTGGCGCGGATGGCGTTGCCGTCCGCGTCGTTGGGGTACAGGGCCGCAACCTTCTTGTTGGTGGACAACTGGCCCCACTGCGAGGTGTAGCACTTGACGAATTCGCCGACGCCGAACGAGAAGTGAAAGGTCCACTTGAAAGGCGAGGGCTCACCGGGCTTGGCACCGCGGCCGAAGTACCAGGCTTCCCACGGCGTCACGGTCGACAGGCAGGGCACGCCTGCGCCCTCGCAGGCGTCGGCGACGGGGTTGACGGTCTCAGGCGCGGATGTCACCAGGACCAGATCCACCTTGTCGACGTTGATCAGCGTCTTGGCCAGCTGGCTGGCGCGACCCGGATCCGACTGGGTATCGCGGTCCAGGATCTCGACGGCGTACTTCTTGCCTCCGGCCGTGATGCCGCCCGCCAGTGCCTTGCGCGCCAGCTCGAGCACATAGCCGTCGGCTTCACCAAAGCTGGCCAGCGCACCGGTGCGCGGGCTGATGAAACCCACCCGGATGGTGTTCGCCCCGTCGGCGCCCTGGGCGAAGATCGAGCTGGGATTCAGCAGGGTCAGGCCGACTGCTCCGCCCGCGCCGAGAACGGTGCGGCGGGAAGGCATGGATTCGACGATGGTGGCGGGGGTGTCTTGCTTGCTCATGGGTTTGTCTCCTGGTGCTTGGTTGTGAGGGGTGAGCCCGGCCTGTCGATGAACCGATGCGGGCGGAAAGGACGGCGAGGACTGGTGCGGGTTCACTTGGCCATGCAGCCACCGTCCGTGACGAGCATCAGGCCGGTGGTGAAGCTGGAGGCGGCCGACGCCAGGTACAGCGCCGTGCCCTTGATCTCGCTGGCATCTGCCACGCGTGCCATCGGAGTGAAGGCCGACACTGCCGCGACGAAGTCGGGGTCGTCGTACTTGCCGTCGGCCAACCGCGTTCGGAAGAAGCCGGGGCAGATGGCGTTGACCTGGATGTTCTGCGTCGCGTACTGCAGCGCCAGTTCGCGGGTCAGGTTCACCACGGCGCCTTTGGCGGCGTTGTAGGCCGGAAGTGGCGCGACACTCGACGCGCCGGCCAGGCCCCACATCGATGCGACGTTGATCAGCTTGCCGCTGCGCTGGCGCGCCATGATCTTGAGCGCCTCGCGGTCGGTGTAGAACACACCCTGCAGATTGACCGCCAAGACCGCATTCCAGTTGTCCGTCGGGTAGTCGTGCAGAGGCTGTGGCGCCGCGTCGGCGATCCCCGCGTTGGCAAATGCGATGTCGACGTGCCCGAAGGTCTTGTCGGCCACCTGGAACAGCGCGGCCACATCGCCTTCGCGCGTCACATCGCACTTCACGCTGAGTGCCTTGCGTCCGAGGTCCCGAACCCGGGCTGCAGTCAGTTCGTTGGATTGCATATCGATGTCGGCACACACGACATCGGCACCAGCCTCCGCCATCGCTTCGGCGAACTGGAAGCCCAGGCCGTTGCCGGCGCCCGTGATCACGGCGACCTTGCCGCTCAGATCGAACATCTTCAGCACATGCATGGGGCTCAGCTCCTGACGAAGGGGCGCAGTTCGGTGCGCGGGTTCAGCTGACAGTCATCGCACCGTCGGCGACGAGTTCAGCGCCCGACATCCAGCGCGACAGGTCGGAGGCGAGGAAGAGCGCCAGGTTGGCGATGTCACTCGGAAGGCCGGTGATGCCCAGCGGATGTGCCGCCTTCATCTGCGTGTAGGCGTCGTCGCGATCCTTGAACATGCCGAGGCTCACGAAGTCGTTGAGCAACTTCTCGCCCATCTCGGTTTCCACCAGACCCGGGTGGATGGAGTTCACCCGGATGCCATAGCCGAGTCGACCGAATTCGACGGCGGCTGCCTTGGTGAGCAAGCGGACCGCGCCTTTGGACGCCGAGTAGACGCCCAGCCCGGGTGTGCCGATCAGGCCGGCCACCGACGACAGGTTGATGATGCTGCCGCCCTTGCCGGCGCGCCCGCCCGGCTTCATCGCCCGCACCGCGTGCTTGTGGCCGATGAGCACACCGGTCACGTTCACGGCCAGCAGCTTCTGGATGTCGGCGACAGTGATGTTTTCGAGGAAGCAGGTTTGCTCGATCCCGGCGTTGTTGACCAGGATGTCCAGGCCACCAAAGCTGTCGAGCGCGGTGTCGATAAACGCGATCCATTGATCTTCAACGGACGTGTCGTGCGCTACGAATCTGGCCTGGCCGCCGGACCCGCGAATCTGCGCTGCGACTTGCTCGCCGCGCTCGGCCTGAACGTCGCCCAAGACAACAAGGGCACCCGCTTTTGCCAATGTGCGCGCCACCTCGGCGCCGATGCCGCCTGCGGCGCCTGTGACGGCCGCAACTTTGCCACTCAAGTCGATCATGTTGTCTCCATCGCGCCGGTCGGCAGGAATCACTGTTCCCGCTTCGATGCCCTGGCGTCGCTTGTTCTTCCCCGGCAGATATTTGCTCGAAGAGTGGGACGGATGATGTGTTCTTGACGGCACGGAGCAGTAGCCCGATCGGCAGTGTTTTCACTGCGTGAAATTCGAATCGCACGCGGGCAAGCCCCGATGGAACACGCTCGCGCTTGCGCCTCAGATACACCCAAGACTTCGGCGTGCACTGCACGGGCAAGCACTACAGTGCCGCTTCGCATCGGCCTAAACATGGAACGGAAAGTCAGATGAAAGCGGCTTACTACAAGGAGACCGGACCCGCAGAACAAGTGTTCGTTGTGGACGACTTGCCTGATCCGCAACCGACAACCGGAGAGGTGCGAGTTCGGTTGCAGTGGTCCGGTGTCAACCCTTCAGACGTGAAGGCGCGGTCCGGCGCGCGCGGTCCGACGATGCCGTTCCCTCGGGTGATTCCGCACAGCGATGGAATGGGCGTCATCGACGCCGTCGGTGCCGAGGTGGATCCAGCGCGAATCGGCCAGCGGGTGTGGATCTGGAATGCTGGCTGGGGTCGACCGAACGGGACAGCCGCGAGCCTCGTCGTTCTGCCGCAGCAACAAGCAGTGGCGCTGCCTGACAACGTGCCCGGCGAGGTCGGCGCATGTCTGGGCATACCGGCACTCACCGCGGCTCATGCGGTTCTGACTGATGGCGGCGTGGCGGGGCAGCGTGTCCTGGTGGCAGGCGGTGCGGGCGCGGTGGGCAACTACGCCATTCAGTTTGCCCGTCTGCTCGGCGCGCGCCAGGTCATCACGACGGTGAGTTCACCGGCGAAGGCAGAGGTGGCCCGGACAGCGGGCGCCGACGTAGTCGTCGACTACCGAAGCGAGAACGTGGTGGAACGCATCAGTGAAGCGACGGATGGCGCGGGTGTCGATCGTGTCATCGAAGTCGACATCGCAGCGAACGCCGCCATCGACATGGAAGTTGTTCGGCCAGACGGGATGTGGGTTGTGTACGGAAGCGGGGCGCGGCAGTTCAGCTTGCCGTTCTTCCCGATGATCTCGCGCAACATCCTGGTCCGGTTCTTCATCGTGTACCACCTCAGCACGTCCGACCGTCAGCGCGCGAACGAGATGCTCGATGACTTCCTGCGCAGGGACCTCTTGAAGCACAACATCGCCGCCCGTCTGCCGCTTGCATCTATTGCGCAGGCGCATGACATGGTCGAAGCGGGATCCGTCGTCGGGAATGTGGTCGTCTCCATCGAATGAACTTGGCCCGGTGCCGTACTGCATCGAATGACCCAAGCGCTCAACTTCAACTCGAATCGAAAGGCTGATCCCATGCTGCAGGGCAAGACCATCATCGTGACCGGTGCTGCATCCGGCATCGGGGCCGCCACGGCGACCCTCGTTTCATCACACGGCGCCGAGGTGATCTCGGTGGACATCAACGTGCCAGCAGCACCGGTGGGTCGGTTCATGCAGGCCGATCTGGCCGACAGATCGTCGATCGATCGCCTCGTGGCGTCGTTGCCATCAGGAGCCCATGGTCTGGCCAACATCGCCGGACTTCCGCCGACGCGCGCGGCCGAAGCAGTTCTGAAAGTCAATCTCGTCGGGCTCAAGTACCTGACCAACCAACTCGTGCCGAAGCTGTCCGATGGCGCCTCCATCGTCAACCTCGCGTCGCTGGCGGGCCTGGGTTGGGCCGAGTCCAAGGACGCGGTGCTTGAGAGCGCGGACCTGGATTTCGACGAAGTTTCCGCCTTCTGCGCCCGGCACGGCATTGCAGGCGGACGAAGCTACTTCTTCTCGAAGGAAGCGCTGATCGTCTGGACCATGCAGAACCGCTGGACCTGGCGCTCACGCGGCATCCGGATGAATGCGGTCAGCCCCGGTCCGGTCGACACGCCCATCCTGAAGGATTTCATTGCCACGCTCGGGGCTCGCGCCGAGGAGGACATGAAGACCATGGATCGGCCTGGCAAGCCAGGTGACATCGCGCCAGTGGTTGCGTTTCTCTTGTCTGACAGTTCGGCCTGGATCCGAGGGACGAACGTGCCAGTGGACGGGGGCATGTATTCGAACGTGCTGTGTGGGATGCACGGCCTGTGACTCCATCGAAAGCTGCGTGAAATCGTGGTCGACTGGCGTGGTGATGAAAGACGACGTCGCTTGCGAGATTGAGGGACCGTGTCGTCGCTCAAGGCACTCTCGCAGGTCATTTGACGGTTGCTGTCGCTGGCCAAATGACCGCTTGCGGGCGTCCAAACGTAATGGGTCTTCGGCTGCTTGGGGTCGGTAGCGCCTGCCCAGGACTTTCGGGTGCAGTCGTTCAGTTGCGTCCTTGTCCTGGTCGCCGGTTGACATGGTCAGCGACGAGGATCGACCGCCCCTAGCATCTCACTTCGGCCTGGTGGCGGCTCATGCGCCGGGCGTCGCCACGTCGAAGACAGGCAGCCCATCGACCACGGCCGCCTCGCGGTCGAACATCAGCCAGGCGACGCCGGCCTGCTCCGCGGCCTCGAAGATGGCCGCAAGATCCGGCTCCGTCGGAATGCGGTACCTCGGGGTGCCGACGTAGACGAAGCCGCCGGCATCGGTCGGATAGGCATTGACCGACAGATCGTCAGCGGCCAGTCTCCTTCGGGTGGCCGACGTCAGATGGGCGATCGACAGGGCGGCCAACAACTCGGCCTGCTGGCGCAGGCCCGCGATGGATGGTGTTTCCAAGGTGGACTCCTCCAGGAGTGGAAGGTGACTCGGACGCTTGGCGCGCACGCATGCGTTGACGGTTCATGCGGCCAAAGTTCATGCCGCAGTCGCGGCAACGCAACCAGTGCAGGTGGCCCAGCGCGCCCAGCGGCACGCCGTGGCCTGCACACAGGGGGCAGGGTGGTGGGGTTCTCGCCGACATGGCGGCCCTTTCTGTGGATGGAAGGGGCCAGTCGCCCCGACGGGGCTGACTGGCCCCGCGGGGTTGAACACGGCACGTAGGGTGGACCTTGTGCATGACCTCAGATCAGTCCCCGTTCGGCGAAGCTGACGACCTGGTCACCGGCCACGACGAAGTGGTCGATGATGCGCACGTCCACCAGGCTCAGCGTGGACTTCAGCGTCTGAGTCAGGAACTCATCCGCACGGCTGGGTTCGGCTTGGCCGCTCGGGTGGTTGTGGGCCACCGCCAGTGCCGCCGCGTTGCGGGCCAGCGCGCCTTTCACCAGTTCCCGGGGGTACACCGAGGTCTGGGTCAGCGTGCCGCGGAACAGTTCCTGGGGCTCGATCAGCCGGTGGTTCGCGTCCAGGTACAGCACGAGGAAGACCTCGTGCTCCAGGCCTGCGCAGTACAGCCGAAGCCAGTCGCGCAAGATCTGCGGGGAAGTCATCACGGGGCCCGTGTGCATCTGCTCGCGAAGGTCGCGCAGCAGCAACTCGCGGGCCACGCTGAGCCGACGGGCCAGCAGGGACTCCGGTGACGAGGGCGCCGACAGGTCGGCATCGCTGACACGCAGCGCTCCGGCCGCGAAGGTCGGTGGCAGCGGGGCCAGCATCTCGCTGACCAGGTCCTCACGGGACAGGGCAGTCACATTCATGGCGTTCTCCTCTCTAAGGGAAAGAAGGCGGGAACGCCGCTCCCGCTGGGGACGAGGTCCCCGCGCGGGAAGAAAGTGCAGACGGGTGCGTCGGCACGGTTGCAAAGGCAGGTATCGACTGCGACGTCGGCATGTTCGCCGGACAGCACTCCAAGAGTGAGTACAACAAAGCCTGATAAGTCTGCTCCAACAGGCGACAAGATTCAAGCGGGCGAGCAGGGAGCCTCGCTCAACCGGTGGCAATCAGGCCGGCTTCGAGGTGGTGCCCAGTTGTCGGGAAACTGGCGCTGTGGTCGTGTTGCCAATCTCCGACGTCGTCGTCAGGATTCGGGGGGTCGGGCCGGCGCTAATGGCACTGCAGCGTCACTCCAGGATCACTGCAGAAATTTCGTTCACGCCTGCTCCGACCGGTGTGCCAACTCGCCGATTTCCAGCCAAGATGACCGGTAGTGCACTCAACCGACCGACCGACCATGATCCGCCTGGGCTCACAGATCCGCCTCTCCCGACGGGAGGTCGAGCGCTTCTTGAAGATCACCGACATCGAGCCGGTGGGCGTCTGCACGATCGACGACCTGGAGGCTTACATCGCGCGTTGCAAGGCGCACTACTGGGGCGTGTCGAAGGAGACCCGCTTTCTGCACTGGCTCATCGACCGCGAAGCCGCCCAGTGTCGTCAGGCGGCGTAGTACCGGGGCTCCTTCGAACAACGCGCCCAGGGGCACGTTGTTCGGGAGAAATCTCAAGCCGCCGCGGCTGACGCTTTCGGGACTGCTGACGCCTCGGCCGTCGTCGTGACGGCCACCGTCGAACTGCCTTGCTGTTCGAAAGAGGCTTGCGCCGCGGCGAACTCGGCGTCCCGACCCAGTCGGCGGACCTGCTGAAGCGCAGGCTCCTTTCTGGTGTCGGGCAGGCACTCCAGGGCGATGTCGCCGCCATGGCGCAACCGCGTACGCAGCCCGAGCATCGGCCGCACGAGAAGCGCATGGCACAGTCCACGAACTGCGTATTTCAGCGATCGTGGACGCCCGTTTCAGGCTGATCGTGGACGGCAGAA
>JBBAPL010000048.1:0-32446 GCA_040400895.1 Aquabacterium sp. | reverse complement strand
TGCAGCCCGAGTCGATGCGCGCGCGCATCGACGCCCAGCTGGCGATGATCGGCCACGCGGGCACACCCTGGCAGATGGACTGGAGCTCGGTCTATGCAGCCCGCACGCTGACGCTGCCCGACTACGTGGTCGGCCGGGTGCTGTTTGCCGGCGACGCGGCCCACCTGCTGCCGATCTTCGGCGTGCGCGGCGCCAACACCGCCTTCCAGGACGCGCAGGCGCTGGGCTGGCAGCTGGCGCTGGTGTGCCGCGGCGTGACCCCACCGGCGCTGCTGGCCAACTACAGCGCCGAGCGGGTGGGCGCGGCGCGCGAGATCATCGACGAGGCCGGCAAGAGCACCCGCTTCATGGCGCCACCCAGCCGGGGCTTCCGGCTGCTGCGCGACGCGGTGCTGTCGCTGTCGCTGACGCAGGACTTCGTGCGGCCGCTCTACCACTGGCGCACCAGCCGGCCGCATGCCTATGCCCGGTCGGCGCTGAACTGCCCGGACGACGACGACGCGCTGTTCAGCGCGGGCCCCAGCCATGGCGCACCGCCGCAGAACGTGCGGCTGGGCGCCGATGACTTCCTGCTGGACCACATCGGCGCCGGCTTCCACTTGCTGGCCTTCACCAACGCCGCACTGCCAGCCGATGTGCAGCAGGTGGTGCAGGGCGCGCGCGGGCGCGGCATGCCGCTGCGGGTGCTGGCCGTCGGCGCGGCGCAGCCGGTGGCCGGCGCCGACACCCACCTGGCCGATGCCGAAGGCCGCGTGCGGCAACGCTACGGCGTGGGCAGCGACGGCGCAGCCTACCTGCTGCGGCCCGACCAGCATGTGTGCGCCCGCTGGTTGCAATTGGGCGCCGACCGCATGCAGGCCGCCCTGGCCACGGCCCTGCCCGCCTGAACCGGAGACACCACCATGACCCTCAGCCCACCCGGCCTGGACATCACCGGCCTGGAAACCGTCTACGACGACCTGGCCGCCGCCGTCGACCAGGCCGGCCCCGAGCGCAGCGAACTGATGCTGGTGAAGCTGGCCCTGCTCAACGCCCAGGCGCTGGGCGATGCGGCGCTGTTCCGGCAGCAGCTGCAGACCGCGCTGCAGGATCTGTGATGGCACGCCAGATTTTGATCACCGGCGGCACCAGCGGCATCGGCGCCGGCATTGCCGCCGCATTTGCGGCAGCGGGCGACGAGGTCAACGTGACCGGCGCCACCGCGGCCGAGGTGGCCGCTGCCGCCGGCCGCGCCAACACCACCCCTCAGGTGCTGGACGTGCGCGACGGCGCCGCCGTGCAGGCCCTGGTGGCGGCGCTGGGCCCGCTGGACGTGGTGGTGAATTGCGCCGGCGTCATCCGCCGCGGCGCCGAGCATGACCCGGTGGCCTTTGCCGACACCGTCGACATCAACCTCAACGGCACGATGCGGGTGTGCGCTGCGGCGCGCCCGGCGCTGGCGGCGCGGCGCGGCTGCATCATCAACACCGCGTCGATGCTCAGCTTCTTCGGCGGCGGGCTGGTGCCGGGCTACAGCGCCAGCAAGGGCGGCGTGGCCCAGCTGACCAAGAGCCTGGCGATTGCGTATGCCGCCGAGGGCATCCGCGTCAACGCGGTGGCACCGGGCTGGATCGCCACGCCGCTGACCCAGGCGCTGCAGGATGACGCGGCGCGCAGCGGGCAGATCCTGGCGCGCACGCCGTTGGGCCGCTGGGGCACGCCGGCCGACGTGGCCGGGCCGGTGCTGTTCCTGGCCAGCGCGGCGGCGCAGTTCGTCACCGGCGTGGTGTTGCCGGTCGATGGTGGCTATCTGATCAGCTGACGAAGGAGACGACCCATGATCGTGCAACTGCCGGGCATCCAGCCCGAGATCGCCATCCAGGCCATCCCCGACGACGAGCGGGTGTGGGTGCCGCAGGCGCCCGAAGTCCGGTTCCGCCCGCTGCTGCTGAACACGGTGACCGGCAGCTGGTGCAACCTGCTGCGGGTGCGCAAGGCCGGTGTGCTGTCGCGCCACATCCACCCGTCGTGGGTGACGGGCTACGTGATCCGCGGCGCCTGGCGTTACCTAGAGCACGACTGGGTGGCCAGCGAAGGCAGCTTCGTCTACGAGCCGCCCGGCGAGATCCACACCCTGGTGGTCGATGAACAGGCGGGCGCCACCGAGATGATCACCTTCTTCAACATCCACGGCGCGATGGTCTACGTGGACGAGGCCGGCGCCACCACCGGTTATGAAGACGTGTTCACCAAGATCACGATGTGCCGCAAGCATTACGAGGCGGTGGGCCTGGGTGCGGCTTACGTCGACCAGTTCATCCGCTAACTTCCACATTCAGGCACACCATGGACATCACCACCCTTGATCAGTTGCGCCAGCTCTACGCCGCCCCGCAGGAGCGGGCCGTGAAGAAGCAGATCGCCGCGCTGGACCCGCATTGCCGCAGCTTCATCGCGTTGTCGCCCTTCGTCATCGTCTCGACCAGCGACGCCGGCCACCACCTCGATGCCTCGCCGCGCGGCGGTGATCCGGGGTTCGTCAAGGTCACCGACGGCGGCGACCTGCTGATCCAGGATGCACCGGGCAACAACCGGCTGGATTCGCTGGAGAACATCCTGGCGACCGGGCAGGTCGGGCTGCTGTTCCTGATCCCCGGATTCAACGAGACGCTGCGTGTGAACGGCCGGGCCACGCTGTCGGCCGATCCGGGCCTGCTGGCGGCCTGCACCACGGAGCGCCGGGCCCCCAAGCTGGTGGTGCGGGTGGCGGTGGCTGCCGCCTACCTGCACTGCGCCAAGGCCTTCATGCGGTCGAAGCTGTGGCATGCGTCGGCCCAGGTGCCGCGGTCCACGCTGCCCACCATCGGCCAGATGATCGGCGCGCAGACCGGCCTGGTGGTCGAACCCGAGAGCCAGGAAGCCATGGAACGGCGCTACGCGGCCGACCTGTGACAGGCGGCGCTCAGTCGCGCTCGCCCTTCGTGCGGCCGCCACCCTGGCCGCCGCGGCCCTGCTTCTCGGGCTCGACCCCGGGGTTGCGGTGGCACTCCACGCAGTTCTCGAAGTTCTGGATGCCTTCTTCCACATGCTCGGCCCGCACCTTGGCCTGCGAATGTTCATGGCAGCCATAGCAGGTGTACCGGCTGTAGTCGCTGTTCTTGTGGCAGGTGTCGCAGGTGGTGTTGTGGTCGCGGTCGAGCACGAAGAACTTGTCGTGGTCGAAGGTGGCGGGCGTCCAGGCGGTGGTCTGGTGGCATGACTTGCAGTGGCCCTGGATCTGCCGGTGCAGCCGGTCGGTGGGCGCGTTGTGGCAGGTCTCGCAGCGGTCGCGCGCAGCAACCGCCAGCAAGGCATGGTCGAAGTGCGCCGGCAGCCAGGCGTCGGTCTGGTGGCACTGGCTGCATTCCACCTTCAGGTCGCGGTGCACGGTGTCCTTGGGTGCCGCATGGCAGGAGGCGCAGCGCTGCTGCACCGGCTGGTTCAGCAGTGCATGGGTGAACGGCTTGCGGCTGCGCTTGGTGAGCTTGGGCCCCTGGTGGTCGCTGTGGCAGGCCATGCAGTCCTGCTCGACCAGATCCTGGTGGAACGCAGTCCGGGTGGCGCGCGCCACGATCGGTGTGCCCTGGCTGGTCTTCAGGCCGATGTCGGCCACCGCATGGCAGCCGATGCACAGCGCTGGCGACGCGCCGCGCAGCGGCACATGGCAGGCAAAGCAGTCGGTGCTGAGGTCGGCCTGGCCCTTGACCAGCGGCCCTGGGCTCACCGTCAGCTGCGGGTAGGCAAAGGCCAGCGCCACCAGCACCAGCAGGTTGAGCGCGATGACGATCAGCAACACCGGCCTCTTCTTCATGACCAGCCCCAGAACAGGAAGATGGCCACGATGTGCGCCAGCGCCAGCACGGTGAAGGCCAGGGTGATCGGGAAGTGCACCACCCGCCACTGCTTGACGATGTCGAAGGTCAGGCTGTCCCAGTACAGGCGGTCGGCCAGGTCGGCGTCGCCGAGGCCCTGGCCACGCAGGCGCTGGCGTGCTTCTTCCAGCCGCTTGCGGGCGCGGGCCAGCAGGTACTTGCCGGTGAGACCGCTGCCCACGTTGACCAGCATCGCCCCGACCGCCAGCCAGCCGAGGATGGCGTTGAAGTGCACACCCGCATGCACCAGCACCAGCAGCGAGCCGGCCCAGGCCAGCGCCTCATGCCAGCGCAGCAGCTGCGCCGGGTTGCCGCGCTGGATCAGCTTGCGCTTGCGCAGCGAATAGGCGGTCGAGCCGATGATCAGCAGGGTGCCCGGGATACCGAGCCAGCGGCCGACCCACAGCAGGTCGAACAGATGCAGCAGGCCGTCGATGGCCAGCGCGCCCAGCACCAGCGCGGCAAAGCTGCCCAGGAAGGGCAGCACCTCGTGGCGCAGCAGGCTGGCGGCGCGGGGCATCAGGCGTCCAGCACCAGCGGCGACAACGGCCGTCCCACGCACAGCAGGCAATGGCCGGGCGCCACGCTGTGGTCGGGCGGGTGGTCGTACTGCACATCACCCGAGAGCAGGCGGGTTTCGCAGCTGCCGCAGCCGCCCGACCGGCAGCCGGACGGGACCGCGATGCCGTGCCGTTCGGCGAAGTCGAGCAAGCTGGCGTCCTGCCCGTCCCAGGCCAGCGTGCGCCCGGTCTTCTGGAACTGCAGCTCGACACCGTTGGCCGCTGTGGCTACGGCATTGGCCGCACCCGACAGCAAGACGGTGGCCGGGCCGAAGGCCTCGAAGTGGATGTCGGCCACGGGCACGCCCCAGTCGGCCAGCGCCGGCACCAGGGTCTGCATCATCGCGGGCGGGCCGCACACATAGAACTGGTGGCGCCCATGCGGCAGGCTGCGGCGCAGCAGGTCGATGTCGACATGGCCGGTGTGCTGGAAGTCCAGCCCCGGCCTGTCACCGTCTGCGGGGCGGCTGTAGACCACATGCAGGTGCAAGGCAGGGTGCGCAGCGGCCATGGCTTCCAGCACGGGCTTGAAGGCATGCTCCTGGCTGTTGCGCAGGCCGTAGAACAGGTGCAGCTGGCGCTGCGGCTGGCGGACCAGGCACCAGCGCAGCATGGCCATCATCGGCGTGATGCCGATGCCGCCACCGACCAGCACCACCGGCACGGCGGGGTCGGGATCGATGAAGAACCGGCCGGCCGGCGCCTTCAGGCGCAGGATGTCGCCCACCTGCACCCGGTCATGGAAGTGGTTGGACGACAGGCCGGGCGCGCAGCCCGGCAGGCCCGCCGGCGCCGGCACGCGCTTGACCGTCACCCGGTAGTGCGACGGGTCGGGCTGGTCCGACAGCGAATAGCAGCGGATGACAGGCCGGGCGGGCGCCAACCCACCGGCCGGCCCAACCGATGGTGCAGGTGCAATGTCCAGGCTGAAGGTCAGGAACTGCCCGGGCTGGAATGCCGGCAGCGGCAGGCCATCGACCGGCTGCAGATGGAACGAGCACTGCGATGCGGCCGGGTCTTCCGCCTGGCGGTGCACCACCCGGAAGTCGCGCCACCCGGCCCAGGCGGTGTCGGGCCCGGTGCGTGCTGCCGCCGCGGCCGGCAGGGCCGCCGCCCCCGCCGCGGACCGCCGGCGCCAGACCACCCAGCCGATGCCCGCGCCCAGCTGCAGCAGCAGCGCGGCGGTGATCAGGGCCAGCAGCGCGGGGGCGGTCATGGGCGATGGGCTTGCCGCGCCTGCGGTCTGTTGGATGCGGCCGGGGTGCGGCCAATGTGCAGCCGAAAGTGCGGCTTGGCTGCTTCCGCCGATTCTGGGCAGCAGCCGCAGCGGCGCACTTGACCTGCATCACGCCACGACATGTCGACCACCCGTCGACAACGCGCTGCATGCCCGCCGACCCCCCGCCTGGGGCAGTGTTCTACCGCTCGCCCTTGCGGTAAGGCTTCATCAAGGCCTGCGGATACGCCGCCCGCCGCGCCACCAGCACCAGGGCGACGATGGCCATGATGTAGGGCAGCGCCAGATACAGCTGGTACGGCAGGGCCAGGCCCAGCGGCCCGCCATCGGCGCCGGTGGCCTGCTGCAGACGCAGCTGCAGCGCGTCGAAGAAGGCGAACAGCAGCGCGCCCACCAGCGCCTTGCCCGGCCGCCAGCTGGCAAACACCACCAGCGCCACGCACACCCAGCCGCGGCCGTTGACCATGTTGAAGTAGAAGGCGTTGAAGGCGCTCAGCGTGAGAAACGCGCCGGCCATGCCCATCAGCGCCGACCCGGCCACGATGGCGCCGGTGCGCAGGCGCCGCACGTCCAGGCCCTGGCCTTCGGCGGCGGCGGGGTTCTCGCCCACCATGCGCACCGCCAGGCCCAGCGGCGTGCGGTAGAGCAACCAGGCCACCAGGGGCACGGCCAGCAGGGCCAGCAGCGTCAGCGGCGTCTGCTGGTTCAGCACGGGGATGGGCAGCCAGTCCATCGGCGCAAAGGGCTTGATGGTGGGCGGGCTGTCCACCTTGGGGAAGCTGACCCGGTAGGCAAAGCTGGCCAGGCTGGTGGCCAGCAGCGTGATGCCCAGGCCCGAGACATGCTGCGACAGGGTGAGCGTGACCGTCAGGAAGGCATGCAGCAGGCCGAAGGCCGCGCCCACCGCCGCCGCCACCAGCACGCCGCCCCACAGGCCCAGGCCGTTGTAGGCGCCCAGCCAGCCGGCAAAGGCGCCGGCCACCAGGATGCCTTCGACGCCCAGGTTCAGCACGCCGGCCCGTTCACACAACAGCACACCCAGCGTGCCCAGGATCAGCGGCGTGGCGATGCGCAGCACCGCCACCCAGAAGGGCGCTGCCAGCAACAAGTCGAGCAGTTCAGCCATGGCGCCAGCGGATCTTGTATTGCGTCAACAGCGTGGCGATCAGCATCGTGATCAGGCTGACCGCCACGATGACGTCGGCGATGTAGGTGGGCACGCCCACGGCGCGGCCCATGCTGTCGGCACCCACCAGGATGCCGGCCACGAAGACGGCCGCCGCCACCACGCCCAGCGGGTTCAACGCGGCCAGCATGGCGATCACCACGCCGCTGCTGCCGTAGCCGGGCGACATGTCCAGCGTCACATAGCCAGCGCGGCCGGCCACCTCGATGGCGCCGGCCAGCCCGGCCAGCGCGCCCGACAGCAACGCCACCTTCACCGCCACCCAGCCCACCGGCATGCCGGCAAAGGCCGCCGCACGGGCATTGGCGCCCACCGCGCGGATCTGGAAGCCCAGGGTCGTGTAGCCCAGCACGGCCCACAGCGCCAACGCCAGCACCAGCGCCCACAACAGCCCCGTGTGCACGCGGCTGCGCTCGATCAGCTTGTCCAGCTGCAATGCATCCTGGATGGCCACGCTTTGCGGCCAGCCCATGGCGGTGGCGTCCTTCATCGGGCCGTCGAGCAGGGCCGACACGCCCAGCAGCACGATGAAGTTCAACAGCAGCGTGGTGACGACCTCGTCCACGCCCAGGCGGCTCTTCATCAGCGCCGGGCCCAGCAGCAGCAGCGCGCCGGCCACGGCGGCGGCGGCCATCATCAGCGGGAACAGCAGCCACACCGGTTGCGCGAAGCCGGTGCCGCCGTGCAGGCCACCCACCGCCACCGCGGCCATGGCGCCGGCATACAACTGGCCCTCACCGCCGATGTTGTAGAGCCGGGCCCTGAAGGCCACGGCCGCGGCCAAGCCGGTCAGGATCAGCGGCGTGGCGCGGGTCAGCGTCTCGGTCCAGGCGAAGCGCGAACCGAAACCGCCTTCGAGCAGCAGCGCATAGGCCCGGCCGACCGGCGCGCCGGCCCAGGCCACCAGCAGCGAGGTGATCAGCAGCGTGGCCAGCACCGCACCGATGGGCGCGGCCAGCAGCATGGCGCGCGATGTCTGGGCGCGACGCTCAAGCTGCATGGGCGCCTTCCTGGGTGGCCGATCCAGCCATCGCCAAGCCGATGGCGGCCAGCGTCCAGTCCGCCGCGGGGCGGGCTTCGGTCAGCCGGCCGTGGTGCATCACCGCGATGCGGTCGGCCAGCGCGAAGATCTCGTCCAGGTCTTCGCTGATCAGCAGCAGCGCGGCACCGGCGGCGCAGGCGTCGAGCAATTGGCGGTGCACATAGGCCACCGCGCCAATGTCCAGGCCCCAGGTGGGCTGGTTGGCGACGATCAGCACCGGCGGGCCGCTGTGCTGCGGATCACCTGCGAGGGCTCTGCCCAAGATGAGCTTCTGCATGTTGCCGCCCGACAGACCGCGGGTGATGGTGGCCAGGCCGCCGCCTTCGGTGCCACGCACGTCGAAGCGGGTGACCAGGCCCTGGGCATGCGCCTGGGCGGCAGCACGCTTGACCACGCCCCAGCGGGCGAAGGCCGGGCTGCTGCTGCGTTCCAGCACCGCGTTCTCCCACAGCGGCAGGTCGCCCACCACGCCCACGGCGTGGCGGTCTTCGGGGATGCGGGCCACGCCGGCATCGACCCAGGCGCGCGGCACGGCGGGCAACGCCCGGCCGGCCACCCGCACCGTGCCGGCATCGGCCGCCACCAAGCCGTGCAGCAGGTCGGCCAGCGCATGCTGCCCATTGCCCGCCACGCCGGCGATGGCCACCACCTCGCCGGGGTGCAGGACCAGGTCCACCTGGTCGAGCTGCGGCCAGGCACCGTGGCCGTGCACGGTGACACCACGCAGCGCGCAAACTGGCTCAGCGGCTGCAGCCGGCGCGGCCTGGGGCGCACGCAGCACACGCTGCACGTCACGCCCCACCATCGCCTGCGCCAGCTGGGCCTTGCTGGCACCGGCGGCGGGCAGTTCGGCCACCAGCTTGCCGGCGCGCAGCACAGCGATGCGGTGGCTCACGCGCAGCACCTCGTCGAGCTTGTGGCTGATGAAGATGATGGCCAGGCCCTGCGCCACCAGCTGGCCCAGCGTGGCGAACAGCGATTCGCTTTCCTGCGGCGTCAGCACCGCCGTGGGCTCGTCCAGGATCAGGATGCGGGCACCGGCCTTGCGCCCGAACGGCAGCAGCGCCTTGAGGATTTCCACCCGCTGGCGCTCGCCCACCGACAGGCTGGCGATGCGCGCGTCGGGGTCGACCTGCAGGCCGAAGCGCTGCGCCGTGTCGGCCAGCGCCGCCCTTGCGGCAGCGCGGCGCGAAAACGGCTGCCACAGGCGCTCGGTGCCCAGCAGCACGTTGTCGAGCACGCTCAGGTTGTCGGCCAGCGTGAAGTGCTGGTGCACCATGCCGATGCCCGCGGCCAGCGCCGCCGCCGGGTTGCCGGGCGGCAGCGGCTGGCCGTCGACCGTGATCTGGCCGGCATCGGCCAGGTAGTGGCCGAACAGGATCGACACCAGGGTGCTCTTGCCGGCGCCGTTCTCGCCCAGCAGGGCCAGCACCTCGCCGCGGTCCAGCGTCAGCGAGATCGCATCATTGGCCACCAGCGCGCCGAAGCGCTTGATGATGCCTTGGAGCTGCAGCAGGGCCATCCAGGCATTCTGTAGCATGCGGCGTGCCGGGCCAGCGCCGGCCCGCCATGGCTTCCAGCACCCCCAACCCACTGCCCGATGCACAGGCCGATGTGCCTCCCGCGGCCTGCCTGAACTGCGGCACGGCTTTCGGCGCGCCGCCACCGCGCTTCTGCCCGCAGTGCGGACAGGAAGCGTTGGTGCGCCCGCCCACGCTGATGGAGTTCCTGCAGCAGTTCGGCGGCGCCTACTTCGCCACCGAAGGCGCGCTGTGGCGCACGCTGAAGCTGCTGCTGCGGCCGGGCGCGCTGACCCGCCAGTACCTGGCCGGCCGGCGCAAGCACTATGTCCTGCCGCTGCGGCTGTACCTGAGCCTGAGCCTGCCAGTGCTGCTGGCGCTGCGCCTGTTGGCCGGCGCCGACATGGGCGTGGTGCAGGTGAACACGCAGGCCGAGCGGCCTGACAACATGCGCATCACGCTGGGCAGAGGCAGCACCGGGCTGCGGGATGGCCAGTTCTTCTGCACCGACCTGCCCGCCTGGCTGTGCCACCGCGCCCAGCGCCGCATCGATCTGGCACCGGCCGCCTTCCAGCGCGAAGTGGCCGGCATCGGCGAGCGCATGGCGGGCAACCTGGGCGCCGGCATGTTCGTGCTGCTGCCGGCCTTCGCGCTGTGGCTGAAGCTGGCCTATGCCGGGAGAGGCTTGCGCTTCACCGAGCACCTGGTGGTCGCGCTGCATGTGCACAGCTTCTGGTTCCTGATGCTGGGCGTGACGCTGCTGGGCCAGGACTGGTTGACCCTGGCCGCGGTGCTGGCCGTGCCCGTCTACACCTGGCTGGCCATGCGCCAGGTGTATGGCGGGCGGTGGTGGCCCACGCTGCTGCGCACGGGCCTGGTCAGCACGCTGTACGGCATCACCCTGCTGGGCACGCTGCTGCTGCTGGCGCTGTGGGCGACGCTGGCCTGAGCCACCGCCGTCCAGCGCCGCCGGAACGCGCCCCCGAGCTCACTTGGCCTTGGGCTGGGCGTCGTCCACCTTCACCGTGAACTTGCCGGCCAGGATCGCCGCTTCCTTGGCCTTGACCTTGGCCAGCAGGTCGGCCGGCACCTTCTTCTCGAAGGTGCCCAGCGGGCTGAGGGTGCTGCCCTTGGGCTTCATCATCGACAGGTGGCCGTAGTCTTCGGCCTTGAAGGCGCCGGCCTTCACTGCCTTGATGGCGGCGTCGATGGTGGGCTCCATATTCCACAACGCGCTGGCCACCACGGTGTCGGGGTAGTCCTTCTGGGTGTCGATCACGTTGCCGATGGCCAGCACCTTGCGCTCCTTGGCCGCGTCGCTGACGCCGAAGCGCTCGGCATACATCACGTCGGCACCCTTGTCGATCATGGCGAAAGCGGCTTCCTTGGCCTTGGGCGGGTCGAACCAGCTGTTGATGAAGCTGATGCTGAATTCAACCTTGGGGTTCACCTCCTTGGCACCGGCCATGAAGGCGTTCATCAGCCGGTTCACCTCGGGGATGGGGAAGCCGCCGACCAGGCCGATCTTGTTGCTCTTGGTCATGCCGCCAGCCAGCATGCCGGTCAGGTAGGCCGGCTCCTGGATGTAGTTGTCGAACACCGCGAAGTTGGGCGCCTGCGGCTTGCCGCTGCTGCCCAGCAGGAAGCTGATCTTCGGGTAGTCCTTGGCCACCTTGCGCGCGGCGGCTTCCACCGCGAAGGCCTCGCCGACGATCAGGGTGTTGCCCTGCTCGGCGTACTGGCGCATCACGCGCTCGTAGTCGGCGTTGGTGACGTTCTCGCTGAACACGTACTCGATCTCGCCACGGCCCACGGCCGCCTTCAGCGCCTTGTCGATGCGGCTGACCCACTGCTGCTCCACCGGCACGGTGTAGATGGCGGCGACCTTCAGCTTGGCCTGTGCAAAGGCGGGGGCGGCCACGGTCAAGGTGGCGGCGAGGGCGGTGGCAGTGATCAACAGGCGGCGGGTGACAGACATCGGCGGCTCCGGGTTGGGTTGGGGTGGTGAAGGGGCGTGGTCGAACGCCCGACTGTAGAGCCACATGGTTCGCAATCTCCGTGCCATGACAGCAGCTACGGGTGTTCCCTGAGGTCGTCCTTCCGTCGCGCATGTGTCGACTGAAGTTGCCGCATCGCCAATCGCGTGGGCCGCTGGATGAAGGCGGCCGTGACGCCAGGGCGCAGCCCGTCTGCGACTTCTGCAGCGCCACCTTCGAGCGCCTGTTCCAGGTGCGGGTGCGCCCGTCCGTGCAGGTGGTGCAAACCCACCGCGAGGCGCGCGGCGACCCGCTCTGCCGGTTCGCGCTGCGCTGGTGACCGGGTGGCCGGGCGTGCCAGCCTAAAATCCGGGGTTTCCCCTGAGGTCGCGCGGCGCCGTGCCGCCTGCCCACCGCAACCTGTCGAGCCACCACCATGACGCACTCCACCCTGTCCGCCTTGTCCCCGCTGGACGGACGTTATGCCAGCCGCATGGCCACGCTGCGCCCGCTGATGAGCGAGTACGGCCTGATGCAGCGCCGGGTGCAGGTGGAGGTGGAATGGTTCATCGCGCTGTCGGACGCCGGCTTTGCCGAGTTCAAGCCGCTGGCCGAGGCCACGCGCGGTTACCTGCGCAGCACCGTGCTGCGCTTTTCCGAGGCTGACGCCCAGTCCATCAAGGACATCGAGCGCATCACCAACCATGACGTCAAGGCGGTCGAGTACTGGCTGAAGCAGCGCTTCAAGGGCCATGCCGACCTGGAGGCTGCCGGTGAGTTCGTGCACTTCGCCTGCACCAGCGAGGACATCAACAACACCAGCCATGCGCTGATGCTGAAGGCCGCGCGTGAGCAGGTGCTGCTGCCGGCCATCGACCGCATCATCACCAAGCTGCACGGCATGGCCCAGGCCATGGCTGCGCTGCCGATGCTCAGCCGCACCCATGGCCAGACGGCCAGCCCCACCACCGTGGGCAAGGAAGTGGCCAACGTGGTGGCGCGGCTGCAGACGGCGCGCGCGCGCATCGCCGGCGTGGCCCTGCTCGCCAAGATGAACGGCGCGGTGGGCAACTACAACGCCCACCTGGCGGCCTACCCGGCGCACGACTGGCCGGCGTTTGCGCGCCTGGTGGTCGAGCAGCGGCTGGGGCTGGCCTTGAACCCCTACACCATCCAGATCGAGCCGCACGACTACATGGCCGAGCTGTTCGACGCCATGACCCGCTGCAACACCATCCTGATCGACTGGAGCCGGGATGTGTGGGGCTACATCAGCCTGGGCTACTTCAAGCAGCGGCTCAAGGACGGCGAGGTGGGCTCGTCGACCATGCCGCACAAGGTCAACCCGATCGACTTCGAGAACGCCGAGGGCAACTTCGGCCTGGCCAACGCGCTGCTGACGCACCTGAGCCAGAAGCTGCCGATCAGCCGCTGGCAGCGCGACCTGACCGACAGCACCGTGCTGCGCAACATGGGCGTGGCCTTCGGCTACGCGGTGCTGGGCCTGGACAGCTTGGCCAAGGGCCTGGACAAGCTGGAGACCAATGAAGCCGCGCTGGCCGCCGACCTGGACAGCGCCTGGGAGGTGATGGCCGAGGCGGTGCAGACGGTGATGCGCCGCCACGGTCTGCCCGAGCCGTATGAACAGTTGAAGGCCTTCACCCGCGGCCAGCCGATGACACGGGACCTGATGCTGGGCTTCGTCGACAAGCTGGCCCTGCCCGAGGACGAGAAGGCCCGGCTGCGCGCGATGTCGCCGGCCAGCTACACCGGCCTGGCTGTGCAGCTGGCGCGCGGGCTGCCGACCTGAGACTCAGCCCGGCACGGCGCTGTCGGGCCCGCTGTGCAGGCGGTCGACCGCTTCGCTGAGCGCGGCCTGGAAGTCCTTCCAGCGGCCCACGCTGGCGTTCTGCATCTCAGCCAGCTTGCCCTCGGCCACCTGCACATCACGCTGCAACTGGTCGATCTCGACGCGCAGCCTGGCCTGCGCAACCGCCTCGGCGGCGACCGCAGCCTTCTGCAGGGCCGCCAGATTGCGGCGGGCGCGGGCGATGTCATCGGCAGCGGCGGCCATGAAGTGGTCGCGCACGGCCGTGTCGGTGGCGTAGTCGAAGCGCGGCGTGGTGCGGATCACATCCTGCGTGGCACCCGGCATCTCCAGCCGGCCGCCATGGTCGCGCACCTGCGCAGCGGGCACCGCCACGTCATGCCGGCCGATGCCGACAAAGCCGCCGGCGCCGATGATCAGGTACGACACCTTGCCGCCGGGGGCGATGATGATGTCCTGCACCTGGCCGATCTTCTGCCCCGCTTCGGTGTAGACGGTCTTGCCGAGCACGCTGCGCTTGGCGCTCCAGCCCATGGCCACCTCATGGCGCTCGGTCAGGGTGACGCTGGCCGCGGTGGAGCCAGCGACCTGGGCCTGGCCCGGCAGCGCCAGCAGGGCCAGCACAGCAGCCAGCAAGCTGGTGGAAGCAGAAACGGGGGTCATGGGGGCTCCTGGTGACGCGATTGGGGGGAGGGCTGCGGTTCAGCCGTTGATCACATAGCGGTCGGTGCGGGCCGCCGCCAGCACGCGGTCGCGCTGGTCGGCCAGCAGATCCAGCGGGCGCTGCCCCGCCAGCCAGGTGTTGGCGCGCACGAACCAGACGGCCAGTTGCCAGCCTTCGAGCAGCGGTGCCAGCTCGGCCAGCACCTGGCGGGCGCCCGCGCCCCAGGCCGGCTGCTGCGGGCTGAACTGGAACATCGGCACCCAGAAGGTGCCGTGCCAGGCGAAGCTGAAGGCCTGTTGGCCGACGATCAACGCAGCCAGTGCGCGGCTGTCACCTTCGCCGCGGCCGGCCATCCAGTGGGCCAGGTCGGCGCCCCGGGCGATGCCGCCGCTGCTGCGGTAAGCCGCGCACAGGGCGATGAATCCGGCGTCGCCGGGTGCGAAGTCGACCGCATCCTCTGCGGCCCTGCCGGATGCCGGGCTGGTGGCCCAGGCCGCAGGCGGCAACGATGCCGCGCGCCACAGCGCTTGCGCAACGGGCGCCGCCATCACGGGCTCAGCGCTTGCCGAAGCGGGCTTGCGCCGCGCTCTGGCAGCTGGTCTTGGCATCGCCGGCCAGGGCATCGCACTTCTCTTCGGCCAGCTTCAGGTCGGCCTCGCGGGTCGTGGCGGTGGCGTCCTTGCTGGCACTGTCCACGGCCTTGGCCAGCTTCAGCTCGGCCTGGCCATTGACCTTCACGGCCTTGGCTTCCTGCACGCACACGTCCTTGGCGTTGCCGGCCAGGTCGTCGCACCTCTCCTTGGCCACGTCGTAGGCGGTGTCCAGCCGCACGGCCAGCATCTTCTTCTGGTCGGACGCCTTGCCGGTGTGGTCGTATTCCAGTGCGGCGAGGCCGTTCTTCTCTTTGGCCTTGGCTTCTTCGTGGCACACGTCCTGGGCGTTGCCGGTCAGTGCCTTGCAGGCGAGCTTGTCGGCCTTGTAGTCGGCCGAGATCCTGGTCTTGCCAGCCTTGTAGTCCGCCGTGCCGACTTGGGCGGCGTGGGCCGGTGCGAAGGCCAGCGCCGCCGTCAGCGACAGGGCGGTGGCGATGGCAGATGCTTGCAGTGAGAAGGTCATGTCGGGTCCGGGGAAAGTGTTGGCGACCGGTGCGATGGCGCCGCGGTCTGGGCTTTCAGTGTGGGCAGGCCACCCCACCGCAGCCAGAGGAGGGTGCCGCGCCGCGCTGTGGCCCTTGTCCTACAAGGCCCCGGCAAGGCCACGTGGCCATCTGGGCTTCGCGGGACAATGCACTGCATGATTGCCCCCCTGCGCCCCTTCACAGAGCAGCTGGCCAGCGCCCAGCACCAGGCCGATTCCATGCTGTGCGTCGGGCTGGACCCGGAGCCAGACCGCTTTCCAGGCGCGTGGCGCGGCGATGCGGACCGCATCTTCGACTTCTGCGCGGCGATCGTCGACGCCACCCATGCCCAGGCCTGCGCCTTCAAGCCGCAGATCGCCTACTTCGCCGCCCACCGCGCCGAAGACCAGCTGGAGCGGCTGATGGCCCACACCCGCCGGGTGGCGCCGGGCGTGCCGGTGATCCTGGACGCCAAGCGCGGCGACATCGGCAGCACGGCAGCGCAGTACGCGCGCGAGGCCTTCGTGCGCTATGGCGCCGACGCAGTGACGCTGTCGCCGTTCATGGGCTTCGACTCCATCGAGCCGTACATGGCTTACGACGGCCGCGGCCTGATCCTGCTGTGCCGCACCAGCAACCCCGGCGGCAGCGACCTGCAGGCCCAGCGCCTGCAAGACGGCAGCCTGCTGTACGAGCACATCGCCCGCCTGGCCGCCGGGCCCTGGAACCGCAACGGCCAGCTCGGCCTGGTGGTGGGGGCCACCTTCCCGGCTGAAATCGCCCGGGTGCGGGAGCTGGCACCCACGCTGCCGCTGCTGATCCCCGGCGTGGGCGCGCAGGGCGGCGATGCCGAGGCCACGGTGCGCGCGGGGTGGCGCGGCACCCGCGGCGTCGACGGCCTGCGCAGCACCGGGCCGATCATGGTCAATTCGTCACGCGCGGTGCTGTATGCGTCGGCAGGTTCCGATTTTGCTGATTTAGCATGCGAGGTTGCGCGGTCGACACGGCAATTGCTGAACGCCCAGTGTTGACGCTTGGTCTGCCCGCGCCAGGGCCGGAGGGGCGAAGATCTTGTCTGTGTTCATCTTGCATGCGGGTGGTGGTCACCCAGAGTGGCAGCCGACTGCGCCACCAGGTGGCATCGCATCCCAGCGGTCAGGGGGCCATTGCCGGCCACAGCCTGCCGGCGCTTCTCGTGCCAGCAAGCGCATCCCGTCTGCACTCTTCCATGTGTTGGGCCTCTTGGGGCTGACAGCCGCTTGTGCGCTGCCCCTGCAGGTGCAGGCCCGCGTGGCCGCAGGCGGGCCTGCAGTCCCCGCACCGCAAGCCGCCTGTTCCTGGAACGCGCCAGGCCACAACCCGTTCATGGGCGATGTGGCGGCGGCGGTGGACGCTTACCAGGACATCCCGGCCGCGACCCGCGCCCGCCTGCGCCAACGCATGGCCGAGCGCGCCTACGACGAGGTGGTGCGCATCCGCCGCGACAGCATTGAGGGCCGACGCACCTACCGCAGCGAGATCCACGACATGCACTTCGGCAGTGGCCAGCGCTGCGCCACGGTCGACCGCAGCCGCTGGACGGCGCAGGCCGAGGAGCGGGGCCTGGTGTATTGCGAAGGCGGCCATTGCGTGCTGGTGCCCACGGTGTGCCGCAACGTCAGCCGCATCCGGCTGGCCGATGGGGCTGCCGGCCGGGGCGTTGGCGTCAGCGCTGCCGCGGGCGCCGGCGCAGTGCCCGACCAGCAGGCCGCGGGCGGAACCGCAGCGCCAGAAACCTTTGCAGAGGCCGCAGCGCTTGTGCAGGCGCGGTCGCTGTCGGCATTGGAGTCGGCTGAAGCCGCCGCCCTGCCGCTGTCACAGGTGACGGCCGAACCGGCGGTGTCGGCCGATGGCCCTTGGCCGGGCCGCCTGGGCGCGCCCGGAGCGATGCCGCTGGTGGGGCTGGGCTTCGTCGGCAACTGGCAGCCCGGCGCCGGCCTGGCGGCCGGCCTCCCACGCCCACCCATCACTGTCCCCCTGGCGCCTGCCCAGCCTGTGCCCGAGCCCGCGACGCTGATGCTGATGCTGGGTGGCCTGCTGATGCTGGCCGCCTGCCGGCGCCGCTTCAGTCCAGTGTGACCTCGGTGCGCACGGTGCCGGCGCGGTCGGCGGTGGCCGTCAACGCCACACGGGTGCCGTGCGGCGCGGTCACCACCCATTCGGCCACCGCCCGGTCACCGGTGATCTGCCGGCTGGGCAGGAAGGCCTGCAGCGAATTGGGGGCAGCGTGGCCCTCCAGCTGCGCGCCCTCGATGCGGTAGCGGCCGGTCTGCAGGGCCAGACCAGGCGGCGGGTGCAGCTCGAAGACCACGCCGCGCGCCACCTTGCGCTCCAGCGCGCGCTTGGTCACATAACTCGGCAGGTAGCCGGCGTTGGCCACCGCGAAGCGGATGCGCCAGCTGTCGCCACCCAGGTTGCGCACCTCGGCGCGCAGCAGCTCCAGCTTGGGCAGGGCCAGGCCGATCTGCGTCAGCCAGGCCGGGAAGCGCGCGGCCTCGCGCTCGCGCAGGTGCGGGGGCGGGTTGCGCCAGTAGTTCAACCGGTCCCAGCCGCCCAGTTCCACCATGCCCAGCTGCGGGTGGCGGAACGGATACCAAGTGACGTGGGCGTTGCCGCCGCATTGCTCGTCGCTCCACTTCAGCAGCTTCAGGTCGTCTTCGGGCGGGTGGTCGCGGTACCAGTGCACGAAGTCGTACTTGTCGATGCCGGCCTCCTTGTTCGGGGCCCAGATCTCCACCGTCCAGAACAGCGCGCCCAGGTGTTCGTACACCCAGTCCTGCGTGCCGGTGATGATCTCCTTGGGGTGGTACTTGAAGTCGTGGAAAGTGCTGATCGCCGGGTAGCCGGTGAGCTTGGCGCCGATGTCGGACAGGCGCTTGATCATCCACAAGTCTTCGGGCGTCATGTGGTCGTCGGCCACCGTGCCCATGGGCCGCAGGATCACGCCGGAATGCGTGTGGAAGCTGACCGCCGCGCCAATGTTGGGGTGCTTGACGATGAAGTCGACCATGGCCCGCACCTCGGGCTCGCTGGTGGGGTAGGGGCCGGCGCCGACCTGCTCGTGTTCCTGCCGCCAGAAGGCGGGGAAGTTGCGGTTCAGGTCCAGGCCCTCGCGGTCGCGGTTGACCTGGATCTGCAGGCCGTCGAAGTTGAGGATCGTGCCCTCGGGCATCACCCGCCAGTAGGTGCCGCCGAATTCACCGGGCTCGCGCGGGATCATCAGGCGCGGTTCGTCGGGGTGGCTCTTCCAGGGCCCGTGCGGGTCGGGCACGCGCATCTGCAGCACCCGGCCGTCGCCGTCGATGTCTTCGACCGTCAGGCCGTCCACCGGCTGCTCGTCGAACGGGTAGGGGCGGGTGGATGAGCGGATGAAGCGCGGCCGGTCGGCCAGCGCCAGTTCGGCGCCGTCGGGGTTGAGGCGCGGGCAGAGGTAGACCACGCGGGTGTCGAGCAGTTGGGTGATGCCGGCATCGCTGCCATGGCCGGCCACCAGCTGGTGCAGCCAGTACAGGCAGGCGGTGCTGGCGGTCAGCTCACCAGCATGGATGTTGCCGTCCACCCAGATCGCCGGCTTGTCTTCATCGTCCCCGGTGGCCGTGTTGGTGATAACCACCAGCGCGATGTCGCGGCCTTCATGGCTCTTGCCCAGCACCCGCAGGTCGACCAGATCCGGCCGGGCATCGGCATAGGCCTGCAGCAACTGGGTGAGTTCGGTGTGGCGGTAGAAGGTGTCGAAGCGGGGGGTGGGGAGGGGAGTAGGCATGGGCATCCTGGGTGCTTGCTTGGAGCAGCTGTCTCGTGTGGCCGGCCATCGATGGCGCTGCGCAGGCCAGAGTTTGTCAGACGCTGGCCCAACGCAGACCGATGCCTGGCAGATTCAGGGCAGCGGTGGCGCCCGAGCAGCAAGCGCCTGGGCTGCCGGCGCCGGCTTGAGCCGGCGCCAGCCGGCCGACTGCAGCAGCGTCGACAGCAACACCAGGGCCAAGCAGGCCAGCGCAAAGCGCTGCAGCAGGTCGGGCAAGGCGGCGTAGTGGTTGCGGTCACTCGACAGGATGAACTGCGCCGCCGAGAACACCTTGTCGTACTTGAGGAGCACGCGCTCGCTGCCGTACCACAGCGCCGCCGTACCCAGCGGCCAGGCCGCGGCGGCCAGCACCAACAGCCGGTTGCGGTTGGGCATCCCTGCGGCCACAGCTGCAAGCGCTGACGCCATGGCCAGCAGGCACAGTAGGCCCGAGAACAACAGCAGGCTGGCAAGCGGCCCACCGCCGTCGTGCATCAACTCGACGAGGTTGTCGGTCGCGGCCCAAGTCACCACCAGGGCATGCAGCGGCATGGCCCACAGCAGCAGGGCCATCAACCAACGCGGCAACAGATAAGCCGCGCGGACCAGGGCCAGTCGGGCGACCAACCAGGCCGCACCAGTTGCCGCCAAGGCCAGCGCAGCATGCAGGGCCTGGTAGCGCAGCAGCATCTCCAACCAGGCCGGACCGCCCCAAACCGGGCTGCCAACAATGTCTCCCAGGCTCTCCAGCGGCGCGAACTGCAGCAGCAGCAACCCGGCGGGCAGGCCCAACAGCGGAAGCCAGAGCACCAACCAGTTGGCGCGCCAGGGCAGAGCCCGCCACAGCCGGTATTGGTGCAATGGCAACGCCAGCAGCCACCATGCCACCGCCACCACAGTCAGGGCGCTGGCCACGCCCGAGGGTGTTCGCTGGAAGAGCTCGCGCAGGTTGTAGGGCACGGCAGGATGCTGCGCCAGACACCAGGCCACCCCAGCCACCAGTAGCACCACCAGTAACTCCTGCATCCACCAACGCCCGGCGCTGCGGCTGGACCCGGCTGCCGGTGCCCACGCCGCAGCCGGCACAGCCACGGCGGGCGCCACCTTCTGTGGCGCCGACCACAGGCCCCAGAGCCGCAGGCCGAGCAGCAGCCCCGCCCAGCCGCCCAGGCACTCCAGGGACAGGTCGGTGAAGTCGGCCACCTTGGATACCAGCAGCAGTTGCCCGCCCTCGATCAGCACGGCCATCAGGCCGCAGATGACCAGACCCAGCCGCACCAGACTGCGCCGGTACCAGACGCCTCGGTGGGCCACATGCCCAGCCCACAACATGCCCAGCGGCAGGAACATGAGCGGCTTGCGCACCATCTCGTTCATCGAATGGAACTCGCCGCCAGCGAAGTAACCAGCAAACGGAATTTGCTGGGCTGCTAGCCAGCGCCCCTGGATACCATGGGGCGATGCGTCGATGTCGAACGGGTACCAGAAGGCGGCAAGCATCATCAGGGCCCAGGCCATGCAGGCCGGCAGCCAGGCGGTACCACGCGCGTGAGGTGGCGCGGCGCGGCGCCTTGCCGAGGCGCCCGTCAGCAACATGGCTCCGATCGCGCAGCCCAGCGCGCCGCTGAGCACGTCGGTGCTGCTGCTGACACGGCTGATGACAGGCACCTGCGCCAGTTCCACCAACATCGACAACAACAGTCCACGCCGCAGCACCTGAGGCACAGTGCGGCCCAGCAAGGCCCACAAGACGCCCACCGGCAGCCACAGCGCGATGTCGGTCAGCAGTTCATAGGCCAGCAAGTCCGGTTCGCGCGGCAGGTCGGTGAACGGCAGCAGGGTGACGCGTCCCTGCTTGAACTTTTGGTACAGCTCGGCCGGGCTGATGCTCAAGTCCAGCGGCATCAGTGAGAAGAGCAACAGCAGCGCCAGCCAACCATGCAGCAGGCGAAGCGCAAAGGCTCTGCCGGTCTCCTGCGCCCACCAGCCTTGCAACCACTGCAGGACCGTCCGCCCCACCAGCCGATGCACCACCAGGCCCACCGCGGCGCCGAGTGACTGGGCGGCCACGTCACCCAGCGATGGCGTGCGCGAAGGGAAGTAGAACTGGGCGAGCTCGATCCCCAAGGACAGCGCCAGGCAACCCAGCCAGATGCCGACGGCCCGGAGGGCAGCCACCAGCCAGGACCGGTCAGCAGACAGCAGCGCTCGCCACAGGAAGGCAACCGGCACCATCAGCATTAGGTTGACAGCCATGTCGGTGCGCGACAGCGCATCGACCTCTGGCCACTGAAGCGCCTGCAGCACGGTGACCACTCCTGCCCAGTCGCGCGACACGAAGTCCAGCGGCACCAGGCTGCCGTAGACCACCAGCAGCAAGCTCAGCGCCAGGCCGGCGCGCAGCAAGCCGCGCGCGCCGTCACCACCGGGCGGCAATGCGCTGGATGTGGGGCGGCCGTTCATGCCGCGGCTGCGTGCGCTCGCCCCCCCTCAAACACCCGCAACTCCCCCGCCCCCATCGCCACCCAGTCCTCCCCGGTTGTCAGCGGCTGGGTGGCGACCAGGGCGACGCGGTCGCCCGGTGTGGTCAGCGGGCCGAAATCGACGCTCAGGTCTTCATCGGCCAGCCGGGCGGCACCGAAGGGGTGGGCGCGTTCCAACCAGTGCAGGTGGGTGCTGCAGTGCGCCCACAGCGCCTGGCCATTGCTCAGCAGGATGTTGAAGGTGCCGTGCGCCGCCGGCTGCGGCAGCAGTTCGGCCAGGGTGCGGGTCAGCTCGTCGATCGATGGCACGCTGGCATGGGCCTTGGCCAGTTCCTGCATCAGCCAGCAGAAGGCCAGCTCGCTGTCGGTGTCGCCCACCGGGCGGAAGCTGCCGTGCAGGCGCGGGCGGAAGCCCTTCAGGTCGCCGTTGTGCGCCATCACCCAGTAACGGCCCCACAGCTCGCGCATGAAGGGGTGGGTGTTCTGCAGTGCCACCTGGCCCTGCGTGGCCTTGCGGATGTGGGCGATGACATTGCCGCTCTTGATCGGGTAGCGCTTGACCAGGTCGGCCACCGGCGACTGCCGCGCGCTGTGGTGGTCGACGAACAGCCGCAGGCCCGGGTCCTCGAAGAAGGCGATGCCGAAGCCGTCCTTGTGCTCGTCGGCCCGGGTGGCCAGGCCGGCGAAGGAGAACATCACGTCCGTCGGCGTGTTGGCGTTCATGCCCAGCAGCTGGCACATCGGCTCAGCCTAACGGATGGGCGCGAACAGCTTGGCCAGGCCGCGCAGCGACACCAGATTGCCCGGGTTGCCGGTTTCTTCCAGCACGCCGGCCATGCGTTGCAGGATGCGTGGGCTGCGGTTGGCGCGCCAGATCACCAGGTCAGCCAGCCACGGGTGGTCATTGACCTTGTTGGCCCGCTCGTACAGGTCGAAGCGCGGCTTCAGCGCCGCCAGCCCGGCCTCGTAACGGGCCCGTGTGGCGGTCTCGGCCTCCGCGTGGGCCTGGCCGGCCAGCAGCGCCTCGGCCGCCAGGATGCCGGTCTCCATCGCCTTGCCAATGCCCTCGCCAGTGAATGCATAGGTGCTGCCCGCGGCCTCGCCGGTGACCAGCATGCCCGGGCGGCTGAAACGCGCGCCTTCCAGCGAGCAGCGCAGCGGCGCGCCCTTCAGGTCGCCCAACGGCGTGCCGTGCGCCATCAGCTCACCGGCCGGCGCATGGATGCGGGTGAACGTGGTCATCAGCTCGCGCAGATTCACATCTTCCATGGTGGCGCGGCCGGCCACCTGGCGCCCGTGGCTGTGGGCCAGGCCCACGCCGATGTTGAACACCCCGCCCGGGCACGGGAAGATCCATCCGTAGCCCTTGCGAAGCTGTTTGTGCCACAACACTTCCAGCGCCTGGATGCGGCCCACCAGGCCAGGGTGGTGCACATAGCCGCGCAGGGCCACGCCGCTGGGCGTGTGACGCGTGCACAGGCCAGCGGCCATCAACGCCCGGGGTACCGCGCCGGTGGCCAACACCACCCAGCGGGCGCGCACTTCGCACAGCCCGGCTGTGGGTGATTTCAGGCGCGCGCCGACCACGCTGGCGGACTCGCCCTCCCCATCGAGCAGGGGCGCCTCGAAGCGCCAGGGCGCATAGAACAACGCGCCGGCGCGCTCGGCCGCCCGCTTCAGGATGTCGTCGAGCTGCTTGCGCGGCAGCACGGCCAGGCGGCCCGGCACGTCCACCCGGCCGCCCCGGCCGCCGATGCAGCCCACATGCGCGGCCGACTGGGCCTGGGCCATGACCTCGGCCAGCACGCCCAGCCGATGGAGCGCATGGTGGGCATCAGGAATCAGACCGTCGCCACACACCTTGTCGCGCGGGAAGTCGTGCTGGTCGACCAGCACCACCTGCAGGCCCTGGCGCGCCAGCCACTGGGCGCACGCACTGCCTGCTGGCCCGGCACCGACCACCAGCACGTCGCAGGTGGGCAAGGGGGTGGCTGGCGAGGTCATGTCGGGTGCTGTGCGAGAACCGGCGCGATTGTAGGCAGCCCGGTCCGCCTTGACCGGCATCAATGCCAGGACCGGCCCGCAGTGCCACCATCGTTGCAGGCCTGAACATTCCCCCAGCGTTGAAGGACACAGACACCATGAACCCCGTGCTCACACCGGTCATTCGTCAGCAGCTGCAGCAACAGTTGCAGGGTCGCCGCGCCGCATTGGACATCCAGCGCGGTGCGCATCTGGCGGGCGAGAGTCGTGCCGTGCATGCCCGTGACGTGCTGCTGCAGGACGGCGACGACGCCACCCAGCGCGATGCCGAGCGCACGCTCGACTTCGACCGCACCGACCGCGACGCGGTGGCCCTGACCGAGATCGACCAGGCGCTGCTGCGGCTGCAGGCTGGCAGCTATGGCCAGTGCCACGACTGCGGCACCGCCATCCCGCTGGCGCGGTTGCGGCTGGCACCGCAGGCCCTGCGCTGCGTGGCCTGTGAATCCGTGCTGGAGCGCGGCCGCAGCCGGCCAGCCACGCTCTGACCCGCACAACCCCGGCCGCGCAACCCCCGACCCACCGCCCTACCCACCACCCGGAGCCCAGACATGACCCTCTTCCATGCCGTTGTCCGCATCGACCACCACAGTGCCCAAGTCCTGCAGTTCGACGCCGACCAGGTGCTGGCCCAGGCGCTGAAGGCGCACAGCCATCCCACCAAGCAGCACGGCAGCGCGGTGCGCGCCGAGCATGAATTCTTCGGCGAGGTCTGCGACGCGCTGGCCGGCATCACCGAGGTGCTGGTGACCGGCTCGCACACCGCACAGGCTGATTTCAAGCACTACGTGACCAAGCACCGCCCCGGCGTGGACGCACAGATTGCCGGTTATGAGACGGTGGACCACCCCAGCGACAACCAGCTGGTGGCGCTGGCGCGGGCCTTCTTCCTGAAGCACGACCGCATGGCCGGCGTGCCCACGCCCACCTGAGGCGACGTGCCAGCGCTCAGGCCGGCGCTCAGGCCGGCGGGCGCGTCGGCGCGTCCCAGCGGGGCAGTTCCAGCACGAAGCGGCTGCCCTCGCCCGGCGTGGACTGCACACACAGCGTGCCGCCCATGGCGTGGGTCAGGGTGCGGGCGATGCTCAGCCCCAGGCCGTGCCCCACCACCGGCAGGCGGTCGGCGCCCAGGCGATTGAAGGGCTCGAACAGATGTGCGAGTTGCTGGGTGGTCATGCCGATGCCGCTGTCGCTGACGGACAGCCACACCGTGCGCGCATCGTGCCCGTGCTCCAGCCGCAGCCAGCCGCCTTGGCGGTTGTACTTGATGGCGTTGCTCACCAGATTGGTCAGCACCTCGCGCACGCGGCGCGGGTCGGCCAACGCCAGCACCTCGGGCAAGGCAGCATGGGGTGGGCCATCGTCCGGCAGGTCGAGCGCGCATTGCAGCCCCAGCGCCTCGGCCATCGGCTGCTGCAGTGCCAGCACCTGGCGCGCCTGGTCGGTCAACGACACGGCCTGGGTGTCCAGCAGCATCTGCCCGGCCTCGGCGCGGTTGATCTGCAGCACCTCGTCCACCAGCGCCAGCAGGTGCTGGCCAGCCTCCTGGATCAGCGCCACCTGCCGCCGGCCTTCGTCAGGCAGGTTCTCGTGGCGCATCAGCAGCAGCTGCGAGAAACCGATCACCGCATTCAGCGGCGTGCGCAGTTCGTGGCTCACCCGTGACAGCAGCTGGGTCTTGGCCTGGCTGGCCGATTGCGCCAGGTCACGCTGGTGCTCGGCCATGGCCACCGCGTCGCGGGCCCGCTGCGCCTCCACCCAGGCCGTGCGGTCGTTCAGCACACACAGAAACAGCGGCCCGGTGTTGCCGACCTCGCGCGCGGGCACCTGGGTGATGCGCAGGTCGGCCCAGCGGGCGCGGCCCTTCAACGACCGCAGCGCCATGTCATCGAGCACGCCGGTGTGCTCGGCCGTCACCGTGGGCAGCAGCGCGGCCAGGCGCAGTTCACCCTCGGCCGTGGCGGTCAGGCGGCGCAGCGGCACCGGCAGGATGCGCAGCGCGTCACGCAACTCCAGCTCGTCCAGCGCCATGGCGTTGGCGTCGATGATCATGCCCAGCCGGTCGACCAGCAGCGCCGCCACCGGCAGGGTGCGGAACAGGTTGGCGAACCAGTCCAGCGTCTGCTCGGTGCGCAGCTGGCTCTCGCGCAGCTGCAGGCTCTGCGCCTCCAGCTCGGTCTGGTAGAGCCGGAAGACCTGGCCCAGGGTCAGCGGCGCGCCGATGTCGGCGCGCAACAGGTCGTCGGCGGCCTCCAGATCGCCGGACTGCACCGCGTCCAGCGCCCGGGTGAGCAGCAGGTTCTCGTGTGCTGTCTGGTCGACCTCGGGCAGCAGCGCACTCGGGGACGGCGCCTGGGTGGACGGCAGCACCGTCGGCGCGGGGGCCAGCAACGGGCGGTGTTCAGCCACCGGACACCTCCGGCGGAGCGACCATCAATGCGTGCCAGGGAGAGATGTCGAAGTGGCTGACCACCGCGCCCTGCTCGCTGCCGCGCAGGGCGGACGCATTCATCACGAACCAGCGCTGCTCGGTCGGGCTGTGGCAGGGGTAGGTGACGCGGTAGTGGTCACAACGGCCCGACAGCACCTGCTGCAGGCCGCGCAGCACCTCCAGCGCATCGGGCGTGGTGGCGCGTGCCAGCACGGCCAGGTAGTTGGCGCCCACGCCCACCGGCGCGCCGGCCTGCGGGCTGCCGCCGCTGGCGCCGTCGTTCTGCGCTGCAAAAGCATGCCAGGCGTGGTTGACCTGGCGCACCGTGCCGTGCACGTCCAGCACCGCCACATGCTCGGGCAGGGAATCGATCACCGCCTGCAGCCGCCGGGCATCGCGCAGGCGCGACACGTCGATCAGCGTCAACACCGCGCGGCGCGGCACGCCGGGCCGCTCGCCATAACCCAGCACCCGCACCAGGAAGCCGGTGCCGGCCGGGCCGGCCACCTCGCGCTCGACCGCCGCGCCTCCGGCCAGCACGCCGGTCAGGTCGGCCAGCAGGTCGGGGTAGTCCAGCGGGTTGTTGAAGTTGCCGATCGGCCGGCCGATGTCGCTGGCGCGCAGCCGGAACAGCGCGGCCGCCTCGGGCGTGAAGCGCACCAGCAGTTGCTGCGCATCGACGAACAGCGTGGCGATGCCGGTGGCCTGCGACATGCCGTCCAGGTCGGCATTGAGCGCGCTCACCGCATCGAGCTTGGCGTTGTACTCGGCATTGACGGTGTAGAGCTCCTCGTTGACTGACTGCAGCTCTTCGTTCGTGCTCTGCAGTTCCTCGTTCGAGGACATCAGCTCCTCGTTGGTGGCCTGCAGTTCCTCGTTGGCGGCTTCCAGTTCCTCGATGGTGGTCTGCAGGCTGGTGCGCACCTCGGCCAGCTCACGTTCCAGCTCGGTCAGGCGGTCGATCTCGCGTTCGGTTAGCGGCACGTCGTCGCTGGATGCGACCACCGCGGCAGGTTCCTCGATGCTGAGCAGCACGCAGGGTTCGCGGTCGTCGTCGGTGGCCAGCGGGCGTGCCACCACCCGCAGCGCCCGCGGCGGGCCATCCAGGTCGAGATGCAGCACCGGCGAGGTGTGCTGGCTGCGGGTGCGCAGCGCCACATGCAGCGCGTGGCTGGCCACCGCACCCAGGCGCGGCGGCAGCAGGCGGATGACGTCGAGCTGCGGCTCGCCCTCGGGCATGCGCAGGTAGCGCTGCGTGGCGCCCCAGGCATGCAGCAGTTGTCGCTGGGCCGTCACCAGCAAGGTCAGCGGTGCATAGGCCTGGACCAGCTGGCGCATGGCGGTGTCGACCAGGCGCGGACCCTCGGCCGGGGTGTTGCTGCGCACCGGGTTGCGCCCGCGCAGGGACACGCTGGACCGGCCGAAGCCATCGCGCACCGCCAGCGCGGTGAGCACCGGGCGCACCAACCGGTAGATCTTGTGCGCCGTCTCCACCGCCTGGAAATCTGCCTGCAGCGCGCCCAGCGATTCACTGCCGCCCAGGAACAGCAGGCCCTGCTGGTTCAGCGCGTACTGCAGCCGGCGCATCACCCGCTCCTGCGCGTCGGCCTGGAAGTAGATCAGCGTGTTGCGGCACACCACCGCGTCCATGCGGGTGAAGGGCGCGTCTTCCAGCAGGTTGTGGCGGGCAAACAGCACCATCTGGCGCAGCTCTGGCTTGACCGACAGGCGCTCGTCCTGGGTGTTGAACCACTGTGCCTGGCGCTCGGGCGTCAGGTGGTCGGCCGAACCCAGCGAGTAGCTGCCGGTGCTGCCCACCGCCAGCACGCCGGGGTCGACATCGGTGGCGTACACCTTGATGCCCGGCCAGCGCTGCACGGCGGCGCAGGCCTCCAGGGCGGCAATCGCCAGCGAGTAGGCTTCTTCACCCGTGGCGCAGCCTGCGCTCCACAGGCGCAGCGTCTGGCCGGGGGGCGCGTCGCGCACCAGCGCCTGCAGCGGCATCCGCAGCGCGGCAAACGCGCCTTCGTCACGGAAGAAGCTGGTCACCGGGATCAGCAACTCGCGGCGCAAGGCCTCGACTTCGTCGGGCATCACCTCCACCCGGTCGGCGTAATCCGACACCGAGACGCAGCCTTGCACCGTCATGCGCCGCTCGATGCGGCGCATCATGGTCGGCAGCTTGTAGTGGCTGAAATCGACCCCGGCATGCTGCATCAGGCAGTCGAACAGCCGCTGCAGCGCCGGCTTGATCTGGGCCGACGCCACCAGTTCGCCCGCAGCGGTGCGGCCGGCGCGGCCTTGGGTGAGGCCCAGCACCTGGGCGGCCAGTTCCTCAGGCGGCAGCACCGCATCCACGCCGGTGGCGGTGATCACGCTGCGCGGCATGCTGTCGAAGCGGGCAGTCTCGGGCGTCTGCGCCATCACATAGCCACCCGCGGCCCGCAATGCGGCGGCGCCGCTGGCGCCGTCGGACCCGGATCCCGACAACACCAGGCCGATGCAGCGCGCCGCACTGGCGCCAGCCAGAGAGCGGAAGAACCGGTCGATCGGCAGCGAGACACCCCGCAGCGGCCGCGGGGTGAACACCAGGTGCTCCTGCTCGATGGTCATCAGCACGCCGGCTGGCATCAGGTAGATGTGGTCCACCTCGAGCGATTCGCCCGCGACGGCCTCGCGCACGGGCAATGGCGTGTGGCGCGCCAGCAGCTCCGACATCATCGACCGGTGGTCCGGCGACAAGTGCTGGATGACCACGAACGCCGCCTGGGTGGGCGGGGCCAGCGCACTGAAGAAACGTTGCAGTGCCTCCAGCCCGCCGGCCGACGCGCCCAGGGCCACCAGCCAGGGCTGTTCAGTCAGGGGAGATGACTGTCCGGCATCCGCCGGCAATGTCATGCCGACCGTCCTGCCGCCGCCATCTGCGGTCTGTGTTGCGCCATCACGTTCCCCCGGCTGCCCAGCCCCTGCCGGGGGCTGGCTGGATCTTGATGCCCGTGGTGGCCTGCTGGCAGGAAAGCACCTGCCAGGACCAACCAGGATGGAGTCTAGCCTGCCAGGCAGCCCGCGTGGCGGGGATGCGCGAACCCGCCGCCAAGGGCGGGGCGGGCCTCAGGGCGCCGCCTTGACCTTCAACCGCCAGGCGTGCAGCAGGGGCTCGGTGTAGCCGCTGGGCTGGGCCATGCCCTTGAAGACCAGGTCGCTAGCGGCCTGGAAGGCCGCGCTCTCCTTGAGGCGCCCCGACATGTTGGTGTAGGCCGCATCGCCGGCGTTCTGCTGGTCCACCACCTTGGCCATGCGCTTGAGCGTCGCGCGCACCTGGGCCTTGTCGACCACGCCATGGTGCAGCCAGTTGGCGATGTGCTGGCTGCTGATGCGCAGCGTGGCGCGGTCTTCCATCAGGCCGATGCCGTTGATGTCGGGCACCTTGCTGCAGCCCACGCCCTGGTCGACCCAGCGCACCACGTAGCCCAGGATGCCCTGGGCGTTGTTGTCGAGCTCCTGCTGCTTCTCGGCATCCGTCCAGGTCGGCTTCTTCGCCACCGGCACGGTGAGCAGGCCTTCCAGCAGCGTGGCGCGCTCGCGAACTTGGTCAGCCTGCGCATCCACCTTCTCCAGGTCCTTCTGCACCGCGAACACATCCACTTGGTGGTAGTGCAGCGCATGCAGCGTGGCGGCGGTGGGGCTGGGCACCCAGGCGGTGTTGGCGCCGGCACGCGGGTGGCCGATCTTCTGCTTGAGCATCTCGGCCATCAGGTCGGGCATGGCCCACATGCCCTTGCCGATCTGTGCCTTGCCGCGCAGACCGCACTGCAGCCCCACCAGCACGTTGTTGCGCTCGTAAGCCTGGATCCAGGCGGTGGTCTTCATGTCGCCCTTGCGCAGCATCGGGCCGGCCAGCATGGCGGTGTGCATCTCGTCGCCGGTGCGGTCGAGGAAGCCGGTGTTGATGAAGGCCACGCGGTCGGCCGCGGCGGCGATGCAGGCCTTGAGGTTGACGCTGGTGCGGCGCTCCTCGTCCATGATGCCCAGCTTGACCGTGGCCTGCGGCAGGCCCAGCAGCTTCTCCACCCGGCCGAACAGCGCGCTGGCGAAGGCCACTTCCGCAGGGCCGTGCATCTTGGGCTTGACGATGTAGACGCTGCCCTTGCGGCTGTTGACGATGCCGTTGGCACCGTGGCGCTGCAGGTCGTGCAGTGCGATGGTGGTGGTGATGACGGCATCCATGATGCCCTCGGGGATCTCCTGACCCTCCCCCCACAGGATGGCCGGGTTGTTCATCAGGTGGCCCACGTTGCGCACGAACATCAGGCTGCGGCCGTGCAGCGACACGGTGCCGCCGCCTGGCGCGGTGTACACCCGGTCTGGGTTCAGCCCGCGGGTGAAGGTCTTGCCGCCCTTGCTGACTTCTTCAGTCAGCGTGCCCTGCAGGATGCCCAGCCAATTGCCGTAGGCCAGCACCTTGTCGCCGCCATCGACCACCGCCACCGAGTCTTCCAGGTCGAGGATTGTCGACAGCGCCGATTCCAGCACCAGGTCGGCTACGCCGGCGGCGTCGGTGGCGCCAATGGGGGTGTTGCGGTCGATGCGGATGTCCAGGTGCAGGCCGTTGTGCTGCAGCAGCACCGACGACGGCGCCGCCGTCTCGCCCTGCCAGCCGACCAGCTGCTTGGCCTTCTTCAGCCCGGTCGTCTTGCCGTTCTTCAGCGTGACGGTCAGCGCGCCGTCGACGATGGCATAGGCGGTGGCGTCCAGGTGCGATGCCTTGGCCAGCGGCGCGGTGCGGTCGAGCACATGGCGGGCGTAGTCGATGACCTTGGCGCCGCGCACCGGGTTGTAGCCGGGTTGGCCGTCCACCGTGCGCGTGGCGCCGTCGGTCTCGGGCAGGGCGTCGGTGCCATACAGCGCGTCGTACAGGCTGCCCCAGCGGGCGTTGGCAGCGTTGAGCGCGTAGCGGGCGTTGGTGATCGGCACCACCAGCTGCGGGCCGGCCTGCAGGGCCAGTTCGGCGTCCACATTCTTCGTCTTCACCTTCACATCGGCCGGCACCGGCACCAGGTAGCCGATCTTCTGCAGATGGGCCTGGTAGCGGGCCATGTTCTTGATCGGCCCGGGATGCTTGGTGTGCCAGGCGTCCATGTCGGTCTGCAGACGGTCGCGCTCGGCCAGCAGCGCTGCGTTCTTCGGTGCCAGGTCGTGCACCAGGGCGTCGAAGCCAGCCCAGAAGGCCGCGGGGTCGACCCCGGTGCCGGGCAGCACGCGGCTGTTGATGAAGTCGGCCAGGTTGCTGGCCACTTGCAGACGGTGGATGGTGGTGCGTGCGGTCATGGTGTGCGGCAGGGTGAGGTCAAGGAACAGGGAAGAAATCGAGCACTGCGCGCAGATTGCGCCCGGTGCGGGTGGGGTGGGTGTCGAGCTGCTCCAGCGGCGCGCCAGCACGGTTCACCCACAGCGTGGTGTAGCCGAACCAGGTGGCGCCGATGGCGTCCCAGCCGTTGCTGGAGACGAACAGGATCTTCTTGGCCGGCAGGCCCAGCGCCTGCGGGCCCAGCTGGTAGACGGCGGCATCGGTCTTGAAGCGCTGCACGCTGTGGGCGCTGAGCACCGGGTTCAGCAGGTCCTGCAGGCCGGCGCTGCGCACGGCCACGGCCAGCATCTCGGGGTCGCCGTTGCTCAGGATGCCAGCCCGCACGCCGCGCTGGGCCAGCGCCTGCAGCACGTCGCGGTTCTCGGGGAAGGCCGACAGGGCGCGGTACTCGTTCATCAGCCGGTCTTCGGCAGCACGGTCCAGCGGCAGGTCCAGCGCCTGCGTGGCAAAGCGCAGCCCGGCGCGGGTCAGGTCCCAGAACGGCCGGTAACGGCCGCTCATCGAGCACAGCCGGGTGTAGTCGATCTGCTTGTCGCGCCACAGCCGGGCCAGCGCGTCGCCGCGGCCGGGCCACAACTGCTCGGCCGCCAGGCCGACGCTGTAGACGTCGAACAGCGTGCCGTAGGCGTCGAACAACACCGCTTCAGGCGTCGGCAGGGGCACGGAGTCCAGCATGGGGCGCACTGTATTACGAACTTCACCAGCCATTAAGTGCCGGCGGGATCAAGGATTCATGACAAATGAGTGATCAATCACCACATCAACCTGGAACCACTTGCCGATTGATTGGTGACTGAATCATCTGTAATCTGTGCCCATGGACCGTTTGAAGCAGATCGAATCGTTCGTATCCGTCGCCGCCAAGGGCAGCCTGACAGCGGCAGCGCAGGCCGAAGGTGTGGCCCCGGCGGTGGTGGGCCGGCGCATCGACGCCCTGGAAGAGCGCCTGGGCGTGAAGCTGCTGCTGCGCACCACCCGGCGCATCAGCCTCACGCACGAGGGCAGCGCCTTCCTGGAAGACTGCCAGCGCATCCTGGCCGACATGGGCAACGCCGAGGCCAGCGTGTCGGCCGGCGGCGTGAAGGCCAGCGGGGCGCTGCGCATCACCGCGCCGGCGGGGTTTGGCCGCCGCCATGTGGCGCCGCTGATGCCGGGCTTCCTGGCGCGCCACCCCGATGTGCACCTGTCGCTGAACCTCAGCGACCGGGTGGTCGACATCGTCAACGAGGGTTTCGACTGTGCGGTGCGGGTGGGCGTCATGCCCGACAGCAGCCTGAT
>JBBAPL010000047.1:2057-32492 GCA_040400895.1 Aquabacterium sp. | reverse complement strand
GGTGCGTCCGAGGTGCATGGCGAGGCTCCGGGTCGGGGTGCGGGTTCAGGGCGTGGCGGCAAACACCCGGCTCGCGCGGATGTCGGCTTCGGCGATGGTGCTCAGGTCGTCGGCGGTCAGCGGGCGGTCGCGGTCGGCGAACAAGCGGCTGGCCTGGCGCAGGCGCATGCGGTCGAGCGCGTTGCGCACGCTGCGCGCATTGGCGAAGTGCGGCTGGGTGATGCGGCGCTGCAGGTAGTCGTCGAACGCCTCGCGGGCGCCGGGGCCGAACTGGTAGTGGCTGGCGGCCAGCATGGTGTCGGCGATGTGCAGCAGTTCGCCGCTGCCGTAGTCGGGGAAGTCCAGGTGGCGGGCGATGCGGCTGCTCATGCCCGGGTTGCTCTGGAAAAAGGTGTCCATGCGGTCCTTGTACCCCGCCAGGATCACCACCAGGTCGTCGCGCTGGTTCTCCATCACCTGCAGCAGGATCTCGATCGCCTCCTGGCCGTAGTCGCGCTCGTTCTCGGGGCGGTACAGGTAATAGGCCTCGTCGATGAACAGCACGCCGCCCATGGCCTTCTTCAGCACCTCCTTGGTCTTGGGCGCGGTGTGGCCGATGTACTGACCCACCAGATCATCCCGCGTGACGCTGACCACATGCCCCTTCCGCACATAGCCCAGCCGGTGCAGGATCTGCGCCATGCGCAGCGCCACCGTGGTCTTGCCGGTGCCGGGGTTGCCCGAGAAGCACATGTGCAGGCTGGGCTTGCTGGCGGCCAGGCCCAGCTGCTCACGCAGCCGGGCGATCACCAGCAGCGCGGCGACGTCGCGGATGCGGGCCTTGACCGGCGCCAGGCCGACCAGGTCGCGGTCGAGCTCGTCCATCACCGCTTCCACCTGGCTTTGCGCCAGCACATCGGCCACCGACAGCGCGCGCACCGCCGGAGCCTCCACATCCGTTTGCAACGAAGCTTGCACCGACGCCACCACGCGCTCCATCAACCGCTGTAGCGTTCAGACTCGGCGCGGTCTGTCGCGTAGCTGTGCACGGTGTACTGCACTTGGCGGCCACCAATCTCCTGGCGCACCAGGCCGAAGCCCGGCTCCTTGGCGGGCCGGTTGACGATGAAGCTCATACGCACCGATTCAACCCCTTGGGTGGAATCGAATGCCGTCACCCGCACATAGTGGTGGGGGAATGCCTTGCGGCAGGCGTTGATCTCCATGAGGATGCCGCCCGGATCGGTCAGGTCGAACATGGGGTTGCCGAACATCTCCCAATAGGTGTTGCGCGGATGCGGATCGTCGGTGTACTCGATGCCGACGGCGTAGCTGTGCTTCAGCGCGTACTCGATCTGGCTGGTGATCTGCGCGTCCGTCAGGTCGGGCAGGTAGGAGAACTGGCCCTGGGTGAGGCGGTTGCCGTGGTTGGTCATCATGGTGGTGGCTCCTGGATTTGCACGTCAGGCCGAGGCGGTGGCGGTCGGCACGAAGTCGGCGGTGTCGGTGGACTCGTAGTTGAAGCTGATGTCGCCCCAGGTGTCGATGGCGGCCTTCAGCGGCGAACACCACTTGGCGGCGTCCTGCAGGATCTGCGGACCTTCGTTCCAGATGTCGCGACCTTCGTTGCGCGCCAGCACCATCGCTTCCAGTGCCACCCGGTTGGCGGTGGCACCGGCCTGGATGCCCATCGGGTGGCCGATGGTGCCGCCGCCGAACTGCAGCACCACGTCGTCGCCCAGGTAGGTGAGCAGCTGGTGCATCTGGCCGGCATGGATGCCGCCCGAGGCCACCGGCATCACCTTGTTCAGCGAGGCCCAGTCCTGCTCGAAGAACAGGCCCTTCTCCAATTGCATCGGGGTGTGCGTATCCAGCAGGGTGTCGTAGAAACCGCGGATCATCTGCGGGTCGCCTTCGAGCTTGCCCACCACCGTGCCGGCGTGGATGTGGTCGACCCCGGCCATGCGCATCCACTTGCAGATCACACGGAAGTTCATGCCGTGGTTCTTCTGCCGCGAGTAGGTGCTGTTGCCGGCCCGATGCAGGTGCAGGATCATGTCGTTCTTGCGCGCCCACAGCGCCATGCTCTGGATCGCGGTGTAGCCGATCACCAGATCGATCATGATGATCACGCTGCCCAGGCTCTTGGCGAACTCGGCACGCAGGTACATCTCTTCCATCGTGCCGGCGGTCACGTTCAGGTAGTGGCCCTTGACCTCGCCGCTGGCCGCGCTGGCCTTGTTCACGGCCTCCATGCAATAGAGGAAGCGGTCACGCCAGTGCATGAAGGGCTGCGAGTTGATGTTCTCGTCGTCCTTCATGAAGTCCAGCCCGCCCTTCAGGCCCTCGTACACCACCCGGCCGTAGTTGCGCCCGCTCAAGCCCAGCTTGGGCTTGGTGGTGGCGCCCAGCAGCGGGCGGCCGAACTTGTCGAGCCGTTCGCGCTCCACGATCACGCCGGTGGCCGGGCCCTGAAAGGTCTTCAGGTACGCCACCGGAATGCGCATGTCTTCCAGGCGCAGCGCCTTCACCGCCTTGAAGCCGAACACGTTGCCGATGATCGACGCCGTCAGGTTGGCGATCGAGCCGCCTTCGAACAGGTCGATGTCGTAGGCGATGTAAGCAAAGAACTGCGCTTCGGTCTTCGTACCGGGACCGGTGTTGGGCACGGCATCCACGCGGTAGGCCTTGGCGCGGTACAGGTCGCAGGCGGTCAGCCGGTCGGTCCACACCACCGTCCAGGTCGCGGTGGACGACTCGCCCGCCACCGCTGCAGCGGCCTCTTCGTGGTCCACACCCTCCTGGGGCGTGATGCGGAACATCGCGATCAGGTCGGTGTCCTTGGGCACGTAGTCGGGCTGCCAGTAGCCCATCTGCTTGTACTTGAGCACCCCGGCGCTGTAGCGCTTCTTCTTGTCGGTGATCTGCTCGGTGTCTGAGGTGTGCAAGCTCGCGGTATCCAACGGTAGGTTCACAAGAGTCTCCTCGGTGGTCTGTCAACAGAACTGACTGTAGAAATGAAACAAGCTAAGTAAAAGTCAGGAATAGTTGGTTTTGAGTTAAGCTTTTACTTAGTAAATTCCGACTCGCCCGAAACTGACTCGCGATGCATGTCACCTTCCGCCAGTTGCGTGTATTTGCCGAGGTGGCCCGCCTGGGCAGCGTGCAGCGCGCCGCCGAAGCGCTGCACCTCACGCCGCCGGCGGTGTCGATGCAGGTCAAGGAGTTGGAAAACCAGGTTGGCCTGCCACTGTTCGACCGGGCCGGCCGCCGCCTCAGCCTGTCCACCGCGGGCGAATACTTCCTGGTCTATGCCCGTCGGCTTCTGGGCACACTGAAGGACGCCGACGACGCGATGGCGCGTTTCAAGCGCATTGAATCCGGCCTGCTCACCGTGGGCATGGTCAGCTCGGCCAAGTACTTCCTGCCGCAACTGCTGGCGCAGTTCCACGCTGAACACCCCGCCATCGAGGTGCGGCTGCGCCTGGGCAACCGCGAGCAGTTGGCCGCCTGGATGCAGTCCAACGAGGTCGACCTGTCGATCATGGGCCGCCCGCCCAAAGACTTTGCCAACCGCGCCGAGCCCTTTGCCATGCATCCACATGTGCTGGTCACCGCCTCCAGCCATGCCTTTGCCCAGGCCGAGGACGTGCCCGCCGCCGCCCTGGCACGCGAACCCTTCATCGTGCGCGAGCCGGGGTCGGGCACCCGCGCCGCGCTGGAGGAGTACCTCGATCGCTTCCACCTGCAGCCGATGTTCGTGATGGAGATGAACAGCACCGAGGCCATCAAGCAGGCGGTGATGGCGGGCCTGGGCGTGAGCCTGATCTCGCTGCACACCATCGGCCTGGAATGGCGCCATGGCCTGATCGCCGCACCGGCCGTGGAAGGCCTGCCGCTGATGCGGCGCTGGCACGTGGTGAACACCGCCGGCAAGCTGCTGTCACCCGCCGCCGAGGCCCTGCGCTACTTCGTGCTGGAACGCGGCGAGGCCCACCTGGCGGCCATGTTCGCCGAGCCCGGCACCTCGGCCTGACATCTGCTTGCCGGGGCTGGCTGCGGCGGCCGCCGTGAATCCTTCACGCCAGCCGCCAGCCGCCGTCTCAGCCCCCCCCTGAATGGGTGGCCAGCCCCCCAGGTTGCGGGCCCCATTTGCCTTGAGACCGCCATGTAACGATCAGATACTGCCCGACATGGAAAATTTTTCGACACACCGCGCGGCCTTGCTGCCCCGGGTTGCCAATGTGGCGACGCTGGTGGTGCTGGTCACGGTCACCTGGTGGTCCAGCGCGCAGCGGCCAGTCGAGCAAGCCGCAACGGCCCCGGGTGCGGCCGACCAGCGCGCCACCGCTGCACTGCCGCTGCCGCTGGCTGCCGATCTGGCAGAAGTCGAATCAACCACCGGCTGGACGGCCGAGGCCAAGGCCGGGACACGCGACGGCCTGCAGACCGTGGGCTTCCAGCCCCGTGCCACCCGCTGACCAGGCGGCTAGATGGCGCAGTGCACCGCCTGCGCCCCCAGAACCGCCACCAGAACGGCGGGCTTGACCCCCACCAGATAGCCGCGCCGACCGCCGTTGATCAGCAGATCCGGCAGTTCCAGCACCGTGGCTTCCACGTACACCGGCATCGCCTTGCGCGTGCCGAAGGGTGACGTGCCACCCACCAGGTAGCCGCTGTGGCGCTGCGCCACCTCGGGTTTGCAGGGCTCCACGCTCTTGGCGCCGATGGCACGCGCCAGGTTCTTCGTGCTCACCTGCTTGTCGCCGTGCATCAGCACGATCAGCGGCTCGGCACGCTCGTTCTGCATCACCAGGGTCTTGACCACGCTGTGCTCTGGCCAGCCCAGCTGGCGCGCCGATTCGGCCGTGCCGCCGTGGTCGATGTAGGCATAGACATGCTCGGTGAAGGCAACGCCAGCCGAACGCAGCCACTGGGTGGCCGGGGTCTCGCTGACGTGCTTGTCCTTCCTGGCCACCGCCTGCCCTAGCGGGTCACTGTGCCGGGTCGCGCAGTTCCCAGCGCACCTGGTCGATGGCGGTCAGCAGTTCGGGCGACAGCGTGGTGCCCCAGGCCACCAGACATTCATCGAGCTGCGCCGCGGTGGTGACGCCGATGATGGTGCTGGCCACCCGCCAGTTGCCGTAGCAGAACGCCAGGGCCATCTGCGTGGGCGTCAGGCCATGCTCGCGCGCCAGGGCGTTGTAGCGGCGCGCGGCCACCAGCGTCTCGGGCCGGGCCCAGCGCTGCTTGCGCATGCTCTCAAAGCGGGCCAGGCGGCCCAGCGTGGGCTGCACCGGGTCGAAGCCCGGGCTGTCGTACTTGCCGGTCAGGGCGCCGAAGCCCAGAGGGCTGTAGGCCAGCAGGCCCACGCCGCTGCGCAGCAGGGTCTCGTCCAGGCCGTTGTCCAGCGCACGGTTCACCAGGGCATACGGGTTCTGCACCGACACCACCTTCGGCAGACCGTGCAACTCGGCCAGGCGCAGGAATTCACCCAACCCCCAAGGTGTCTCGTTGGACAGGCCGATGTGGCGCACCTTGCCGGCCTGCACCAGCTGGCCCAGGGCCGCCAACTGGTCGTGGATGGTGGTGTAGAACCGGTCCTTCGACGGATCGAGGTAGATCCCGCCGAACATCGGCACGTTGCGGTTGGGCCAGTGGATCTGGTACAGGTCGATGACGTCGGTCTGCAGCCGGCGCAGGCTGTCGTCACAGGCCTGGGCGATGTGGGCGGGCTGCAGGTCGTCTGCGCCGTCACGCACCCAGGGCATGCCGCGCGACGGCCCCGCCACCTTGGTGGCCAGCACGATGCGCTGGCGCATGCCGGGGCGCGCCGCGAGCCAGCGGCCAATGATCGCCTCGGTCACGCCGTAGGTCTCGCGCCGGGCCGGCACGGCGTACATCTCGGCGGTGTCGATGAAGTCGATGCCGCGGTCCACGGCCTGGTCGAGAATGACGTGCGCGGTGGGCTCGTCGACCTGCTCGCCGAAGGTCATGGTGCCCAGGCAGATGCGGGTGACCTGCAGGCCGCTGCCGGCCAGATCGATGCGGGGGATGGTGGTGGGGAGTGTGGGACTGGTCATCGCCCGATCATGCACCGACGGCCACCGGTGCGTTGTCACGCGAGCACCACTCGCTCCACGACCCGGCATACAGCGCGGCGCCGTCCAGGCCGGCTGCCGCCAGCGCCAGCAGGTTGTGGCAGGCCGTCACGCCCGACCCGCATTGCTGCACCAGGTCGCCGGGCGAGCGCCTACCCATCAGCTGCAGCCATTCCAGGCGCAACTGCTCGGGCGGCTTGAACTGGCCTGCGGGCAGCAGGTTGTCGCGGAAGCAGCGGTTGGCCGCACCGGGGATGTGGCCTCCCACCGGGTCGAGCGTTTCGTTCTCGCCGCGGAAACGGTCGGGCGCACGGGCATCGACCACCAACCGCCCGGCCTGGCCCAGGCCCGCCAGGATGTTGTCGAAGTCGACCAGCTCGACCAGCGGCGGGCGCACGGTCAGGATGGCGGGCACCCGCGGGGCGACCGACCCGGCCTGCAGCGCGCCGCCGGCAGCGTCCCAGGCGGCCAGGCCGCCATCGAGCACCTGCACTTGGTGGTGGCCCAACCAGCGCAGCATCCACCACAGGCGGGCGGCGTACATGCCGCCCGATGCGTCGTAGGCCACCACCGGCAGGTCGTCGTGGCAGCCCAGGGCGCCCAGGCGGGCGGCAAAGCCGGCACGGTCAGGCAAGGGGTGGCGGCCGTTGCGGCCGTCACGCGGGGCCGACAGGTCACGGTCCAGGTGCAGATACACCGCGCCAGGGATGTGCCAGGTCAGGTGGTCGGCCTCGCCGTGGGCCGGATCGGCCAGGTCGAAGCGGCAGTCGAACACCATCAGCCGCGTGCCGGCAGCCATCTGCGCGCGAAGGGCCGGGGCGGTGATCAGGGGAACAGTCATGGAGCCTCACTGAATTTTCGTGTCGCGGATTGTCCCTGCTGGCGACATACCCGCCGGCCCCAGTTGCGCCAAAAGTCCACCTGGGAAATCAAGGATTCCCATCAAGTCTGCAGCGCGGCAGGCCGATACAGATGCCAGCAGCAACAAAGGCTGCCATGGAGACCCAATGCAGTACACACCCTTGTCCCAGGTTCGAGAGCGCGTCCAGGTGGGCGCACCGTTGCCGTTCGGCATCCACGACCATGACCACACCCTGCTGCTGGCGCAGGGCCAGCGCGTCGAGAGCCTGGCCCAGCTGCAGGCGCTGTTCGCACGCGGTGCACTGGTGGACTTGGCCGCACTGGCCGCCCTGGACAGCCCGTCCGAGCGCATCGCTCGGGCCCGCCCCGACGAGTTGCCCGGCCTGTGGACCGATTGCCTGGATGGCGTGCAGCAGGCGTTGCGCAACGCCTACGACGAAGGCTTCCGCGATGCGCTGCACGCCAGCAGCGCCCCGGTGCTGGCGCTGGTGGCGCGCGACCCCGACCTGGCCATCTTCCAGGTGCTGCGCCAGCAGGGCAACCAGCATGTGGACTACGGCGTGCACCATGCCACGCATGCCGCCATCACTGGCTGGCTGGTGGCCCAGCGCCTGGGCTGGTCGGCGGGTGACAGCCAGCGGGTCTTCAAGGCGGCGCTGACGATGAACATCTCGATGCTGGAGCTGCAGGGCCAGTTGGCGTTGCAGACCACACCGCCCACCGACGAGCAGCGCCTGGCCATCCACGCCCATCCGCAGTTCAGCCGCCAGATGCTGGAGATGGCCGGCGTGACCGACCGCGACTGGCTGGACGCGGTGGAGCAGCACCACGAGGTGGCCGACGGCAGCGGCTACCCCCACGGCCTGCGCACGCCCAGCGACCTGGCCTCGCTGGTGCACCGGGTCGACGTCTACACCGCCAAGCTCAGCCCGCGGGCCACCCGCAGCGCCATCACCGCCGACAAGGCCGGGCGCATGATGTTCATGCAGGACCCCGGGCATCCGATGGTGGCGGCGCTGATCAAGGAATTCGGCGTCTACCCGCCGGGCTGCTTCGTGCGGCTGGCCTCGGGCGAGACGGCGATGGTGGTGCGCCGCGGCAGCACGGTGATGGCGCCAATCGTCGCCGTGGTCGGCACCAGCCGCGGCGCAGCGCTGGCACGCCCCGAACGGCGCGACACCGCCCAACCCGCCTACGCGGTGCAGTGCGTGCTGCCGGCGCATGCCGACATGGTCCGGCTGGCGCCGGAGCAGTTGCTGGCCGTGCTGGCGGGCTGATCAGCCGGCCGCCGCGGCCGGCGCCGCGAATGCCTGCAGCCGGTCGCCAGTCACGCGGCAGATCTGCCACTCGGTCATCACCGTGGCGCCCATCTTCTCGTAGAAGCGGATGGCGTTCTCGTTCCAGTCGAGCACGGTCCATTCGAAGCGGCCGTAGTCGCGCGCCACCGCCAGCGCGCCCAGGTGCTGCAGCAGCGCCTTGCCGATGCCGGCCCCACGGCAGGCCGGCTGCACGTACAAGTCTTCCAGGTACAGCCCGGGCTTGGCCAGGAAGGTGGAGAAGTTGGTGAAGAACAGCGCAAACGCCACCACCGGCGTGCCCGGCGTGTCGGTCAGCTCGGCCACCACCGCCTCCACCACCGGCCGCGGGCCGAACAGGTGCGGCGCCAGCGTCTGGGGCGTGCAGCGCACCAGGTGCGACAGGTGTTCGAAATCCGCCAGTTCGGCAATCAGCCCGGCAATGGCGGTGACATCGCGCGGCTCGGCCGGGCGCAGCTTGAAGTTCTTCATGCCCTGATTCTGCCCCGGCCACCTGTCTCGCCACCGACACTGCCCCGGCACGGCAGCCGCTTACATTCGCCGCCATGACCGATGCCTACCTGCCCCACCGCCGGGCCAGCTGCAGCCACCTGCCGGTGCGGGGCCTGCACTACCACCTGCACCAGTGGGGCACGCCGCAGCCTGGGGTTCCGCTGCTGGTGATGGTGCACGGCTTCATGGACGTGGGCGCGTCGTTCCAGTTCGTCGTCGATGCCATGGCCAAGACCGGCGACGCCGCCCGCTGCGTCGTCGCCCCCGACTGGCGCGGCTTCGGCCGCACCAGCGCCCCGGCCGCCGCCGACGCGTACTGGTTCGCCGACTACCTGGGCGACCTCGACGCCCTGCTCGATGCCCTGTCGCCCCATGCCCCGGTCGACCTGCTGGGCCACAGCATGGGCGGCAACGTGGTGATGACCTATGCCGGCGTGCGGCCGCACCGCATCCGCCGGCTGGTCAACCTGGAAGGCTTCGGCCTGCCCGACCTGCCTGCGGCGGAGGCACCCGCCCGCCTGGCCACCTGGCTGGACGAGTTGAAGGCCCCGCAGCGCCTGAAGCCCTACGCCAGCCTGGCCAACGTGGCGCAACGCCTGCAGCAGAACAACCGGCGGCTGCCGGCCGACAAGGCGCTGTGGCTGGCAGCCCAGTGGGCGGCGCCCGACGCCGACGGCCAGTGGCGGCTGCTGGCCGACGCAGCCCACAAGCGCATCAACCCGGTGCCTTACCGCGCGGCCGACGCCATCGCCACCTGGCAGCGCATCACCGCGCCGCTGCTGTGGGTGCAGGGTGAGCGCAGCCGGCTCGACGCCTACTGGGGTGGCCGCTACAGCCACGCCGAGTTCCAGCAACGCCTGTCGCAGGTGGCGCAGGTGCGGCAGGTGGCGCTGGCCGACGCGGGCCACATGCTGCACCACGACCAACCCGAGGCACTGGCCGCCGCGCTGGTGGACTTCCTGGCCTGAACCGGCGCGGTGGCTCAAAGCCTGGCGGCTTGTATCGCCGCCAGTCCTTCGCCAGCCTGCGACCGCCTTCCGGCGTCCGCAGTGCGGGCTCAAAGCCTGGCGGCTTGTATCGCCGCCAGTCCTTCGCCAGCCTGCGAACGCCTTCCGGCGTCCGCAGTGCGGGCTCAAAGTCTGGCGGTTTGTATCGCCGCCAGTCCTTCGCCAGCCTGCGAACGCCTTCCGGCGTCCGCAGTGCGGGCTCAAAGCCTGGCGGCTTGTATCGCCACCAGTCCTTCGCCAGCCTGCGAACGCCTTCCGGCGTCCGCAGTGCGGGCTCAGTCCACCGGCGTGAGCTTGGCGATCGCCAGCGCCAGCCACTTGGCACCGTGGCGGCCGAAATTGACCTGGGCACGGGCGTCGGGGCCATTGCCCTCCAGCGTCAGCACCACGCCCTCGCCGAACTTGGTGTGGAACACCGACTGGCCCACCCGCAGGCCATGGCCGGCGCCGGCCTTGTTCTGCATGGCCGCCGGCAGCGGCGGTGCCGTGTAGGCCGGCTGCGCCGGCCGCCCGGCCACCCGCCCCGCCCCCACCACCGACCCCAAGCCGGTGCCGCGCTGCCAGGCCTGCTGGTATTCCTTGGCGTAGCCTGAGCCGAAGCCGGCATTGCGCGGCGTCAGCCACTTCAGCGCGCCCTCGGGCAGCTCATCGAGGAAACGGCTCTTGACGTTGTAGCGGGTCTGGCCATGCAGCAGCCGGGTCTGGCTGAAGCTCAAGTACAGCCGCTTGCGGGCGCGGGTGATGGCCACATACATCAGCCGGCGTTCTTCCTCCAGGCCGTCGTTGTCGCTCATCGCGTTTTCGTGCGGGAACAGGGCTTCTTCCAGACCGGTGATGAACACGCAGTCGAACTCCAGGCCCTTGGCGGAGTGCACGGTCATCAGCTGGATCGCGTCTTGCCCCGCCTGCGCCTGGTTGTCGCCCGCTTCCAGCGCCGCATGGGTCAGGAAGGCCGCCAGCGGCGACACGATCTCACCCGTCTCGGCATCGGGCGTCAGATCGACCGCCGCCGGCGCGGGCGGCAGGCCCACCGCCATCGTGCCCGGGCCGCCGGTCTCGTCGACCGGCAGCGCGACCGCGTCCTTGCCAAAGCCCTCCTGCGTGACAAAGGCCTCGGCCGCGTTCACCAGTTCGCCCAGGTTCTCGATGCGCTCGGCGCCTTCCTTCTCGGCCTTGTAGAAATCGACCAGGCCCGAGTTGTCGAGCATCTGCTCGATGATCTCGCGCAACGTCAGGCCGCGCGTGCGCTCACGCAGCTGGTCGATCAGGCCGGTGAAGGCCAGCAGGTTGGCGCCGCCCTTGCCCACCACCGCACCGACGCTCTGGTACAGGCTGCGCCCGCTGGCGCGGCCGGCATCGGTCAGCAGCTCGATGGTGCGTGCGCCGATGCCACGGGTGGGAAAGTTCACCACCCGCAGGAACGAGGTGTCGTCGTTTGGGTTTTCAAGCAACCTCAGGTAGGCCAGCGCGTGCTTGACCTCGGCGCGCTCGAAGAAGCGCAAACCGCCATAGACGCGGTAGGGCATACCGGCATTGAACAGCGCGCTCTCCATCACCCGGCTCTGCGCATTGCTGCGGTAGAGGATGGCGATCTCGCTGCGCGGCGTGCCGCTGCGGTGCAGCTGCTGGGCCTCGTCCAGCAGCCACTGGGCCTCGGCGTAGTCGCTGGTGGCCTCGGCCACCCGCACCGGCTCGCCCGGGCCGGCCTCGGTGCTCAAGTTCTTGCCAAGGCGTTTGGTGTTGTGGGCGATCAGCGCATTGGCGCTGTCGAGGATGTTGCCGAAGCTGCGGTAGTTGCGCTCCAGCTTGATCACCTGCTTGACGCGGTACTCGCGCTCGAAGTCGGCCATGTTGCCGACCTGCGCGCCGCGGAAGGCATAGATGCTCTGGTCGTCGTCGCCCACGGCGAACACGCTTTGCTGCGACCCCGGTGGTGCAAACATCTTCAGCCAGGCGTACTGCAGCCGGTTGGTGTCCTGGAACTCGTCGACCAGGATGTGGGCGAAGCGGTGCTGGTAATGCTCACGCAACGCGGTGTTGTCGCGCATCAGCTCGTAGGTGCGCAGCATCAGCTCGGCAAAGTCGACCACGCCTTCACGCTGGCACTGGTCTTCATAGGCCTGGTAGATCTCGACCATCTTGCGGGTCTGCGGGTCGTGGGCGTCGACGTCCTTGGGCCGCTCGCCGTTGTCCTTGCGCGCGGCGATGAACCAGCTCACCTGCTTGGGCACGAAGCGCTCTTCGTCCACGCGCATCGCCTTCATCACCCGCTTGACGGCCGACAGCGAATCGGCCGTGTCCAGGATCTGGAAGCTCTGCGGCAGCGCCGCCAGCTTCCAGTGCGCCCGCAGGAAGCGGTTGCACAGGCCGTGGAAGGTGCCGATCCACAGGCCGCGCACGGGCACCGGCAGCATGGCACTCAGCCGGTGCAGCATCTCCTTGGCCGCCTTGTTGGTGAAGGTCACTGCCATCAGCCCGCCGGGCGAGACCTGGCCGGTGGCCATCAGCCAGGCGATGCGGGTGGTCAGCACCCGGGTCTTGCCCGAGCCGGCACCGGCCAGGATCAGGCTGGCGCCACTGGGCAGGGTGACGGCGGCGTGCTGTTCGGGGTTCAGGCCCTTGAGCAGCGAGCCGGTGCCCGGCGCCTCAGAATACTGTGCATGCATCCATTGATTCTAGGAGCCGGCCTGCTGGCCGGTGTGGCCACGGGCCAAGCCGCCACCGCGGCCTGCCCTGCACCCGGCGCGCCGGTGGTGGAACACTTCATCGCCGCCGATTGCCCCGATTGCTGGGCTGCCGACACGCCAGCGCCCCCGGGCGGCTGGCGCTTCGACTGGATCGCCCCTGGCGCCGACGACGCGCCGCTGTCGGCCGCCGCGCTGCCCGACGCCACCGAACGCCTGCAGCGCCTGGGCGCCGTGCCGGTGGGTGAACACAGCCAGTCGGCGCGCGCCTTGCGCGGCGTGCAGTTGAAGGTGGGCAGCGGTCCGGCCTGGCAAGGCTACTTTGGCCTGCAGCTGCAACTGCGCGCCCGCGGCCAGGCCGCGCTGCCGCCGGGCGCGACCGGCTGGCTGGCGCTGGTGGAACTGCTGCCGGCGGGCAGCGAGGGGAACGCCGGCCCGCGTGCCCTGGTGCGCAGCGTGGCGGGGCCGCTGCCGCTGGACGGCGCCAGCAGCACCAAGGGCCTGACGCACCTGCGCGCCCTGCGCTGGCCCACCGGCGCCAAGCCCGAACGCCTGCAGGCCCGCGGCTGGATCGAAGCCGCCGACGGCCGCATGCTGGCCGTGGCCGCGCCACGCTGCCCCTGAACCAGCCAACCCTGGGCCAGCGTGGAGCGCAGGCGGCCCGGAAGGCAGAATCGCGGTCCCGCTGCTTGACCCGCCACCCGAGGCCGCCATGGACATCTTCGACTACGACAACATCCTGCTGCTGCCACGCCAATGCCGGGTGGACAGCCGCGCCGAGTGCGACACCTCGGTGCAGTTCGGCCCGCGCCGCTTCAAGCTGCCGGTGGTGCCAGCCAACATGAAGACGGTGGTCGACGAGGCCACCACCGAGCAACTGGCCAGCAGCGGCCACTTCTACGTGATGCACCGCTTCGACCTCGACACGGTGGCCTACGCCCGGCGCATGCGCGACAAGGGCCTGTACGTGTCGATCAGCGCCGGCGTGAAGCCGGCCGACATGGCGGTGATCGACCAGCTGGCGGCCACCGGCATCGGCGCCGACTACATCACCATCGACATCGCCCACGGCCATGCCGAGAGCGTGCGCCGCATGATCGGCCACATCAAGCAGACGCTGCCCGATGCCTTCGTCATCGCCGGCAACGTGGGCACGCCCGAGGGCGTGATCGACCTGGAGAACTGGGGCGCCGACGCCACCAAGGTGGGCATCGGCCCGGGCAAGGTGTGCATCACCCGGCTGAAGACCGGCTTCGGCACCGGCGGCTGGCAGCTCAGCGCGCTGAAGTGGTGCGCGCGCGTCGCAACCAAGCCCATCGTGGCCGACGGCGGCATCCGCCACCATGGCGACATCGCCAAGAGCGTGCGCTTCGGTGCGGCCATGGTGATGGTGGGCTCGCTGTTCGCCGGCCATGAGGAATCGCCCGGCGCCACGGTGGAAGTGGATGGCAAGCGCTACAAGGAGTACTACGGCTCGGCCAGCGACTTCAACAAGGGCGAGTACAAGCACGTGGAGGGCAAGCGCATCCTGGAGCCCATCAAGGGCCGGCTCACCGACACCCTGCGCGAGATGCATGAAGACCTGCAGAGCAGCATCAGCTACGCCGGCGGCCGTGTCTTGACCGATCTCAAGAAGGTGAACTACGTGATCCTGGGCGGCGAGAACGCCGGCGAGCACCTGTTCATGTAAGCACCGAGCGCGTTTGAAGACCCCACCTTCAGGCGATGGTGGTTTCCCGAGGTTCCTGGTCAATTCAGGGGTGCGTCAGGAGGCGGCAGTTACAGTCCGCAGGTTGGCACATCGGGCCATGTGCGAAGAGGATGGGTCATGGAATCTCTGCTGCGGCTGTCGCGTTTGATCGACTCGATCATCGACCGTTTTGCTGGCATCGCCAAATGGGCGGTGCTGATCTCTTGCTTCATCAGCGCAGGCAATGCGATGGTGCGCTACCTGCTGAATTACAGCTCGAACGCCTGGCTCGAGATCCAGTGGTACATGTTTGCCGTCTGCGTGATGCTGGGAGCAGCCCAAGTCCTGCGGCGCAACGAGCACGTCCGTGTCGACGTGCTCTACGGCATGTACTCGGGTCGCGTGCAGGCCTGGGTTGACCTGCTGGGCACTTTGTTCTTTCTGATGCCGGTCATGGTGCTGATGATCTACTTCTCCTGGCCGCTGTTCCTGCAGATGTACAACACCGGCGAGATGTCCAGCAACTCCGGCGGCCTGATCCGCTGGCCTGCGATGCTGATGCTGCCGGTGGGGTTCACCTTGCTGCTCTTCCAAGGCCTGTCCGAGGCGATCAAGCGAGCAGCCTGGCTCGCCAACAAGTACCAGGGCGAGTTCACTTACGAAAGACCACTGCAATGAGCATGGAGAGCTTTGCCCCCCTGATGTTCCTGGGGCTGATTCTGGTGCTCGTGATCGGTTTCCCGGTCGCGTTTTCTTTGTCGGCGTTGGGCTTGGGCTGCGGCTACTTTGCCGTCTCGCAGGGTTGGTTCCCTGCGTCCTTCATGAACGCGCTGCCCCTGAACGTGTTCGGGATCCTGTCCAACGATTTGCTGCTGGCGATTCCGTTCTTCACCTTGATGGGTACGATCCTGGAGAAGTGCGGGCTGGCCGAAGACATGCTCGACTCCATGGGACAGCTGTTCGGCCCGGCGCGGGGCGGGCTGGGCTACTCGGTGATCATCGTCGGCTTCATCCTGGGCGCGGTGACAGGAACGGTCGCCGGGCAGGTCATCGCGATGGCGATGATCTCGCTGCCGGTCATGATGCGCTGGAACTACAACATGCGCTATGCCACGGGCGTGCTGGCGGCCTCTGGCACCATCACCCAGCTGGTCCCGCCGTCGCTGGTCTTGGTGGTTCTGGCAGACCAGTTGGGCAAACCGGTTGGCGACATGTACAAGGGCGCCTGGGGGCCGTCCATTCTGCAGGTTCTGCTTTTCTTGGGCTACACCTTCGCACTGTCGCGCTTCATGCCGGCCCATGTCCCTGGCGTGCCGAAGGAAGCGCGCACTTTGAGCGGCTCGGCGCTGGTCATCAAGTGCCTGCGCGGCATCATCCCTTCTGCGGTCCTCATCTTCCTGGTGCTCGGCAGCATGGGCGGCCTGCCCGGCATCAACACCGCCATTTGCACACCGACCGAGGCCGGTGCCATGGGCGCTGTCGGCGCATTCGTCCTGGCTGCCATGCACGGTCGACTGACCTGGCCCTTGCTCAAGGATTCGATGGTCGGAACCATGCGTCTCACGGCCATGGTGGTGTTCATCCTGATCGGTTCGCGCGTGTTCTCGCTCGTCTTTCAAGGCGTGGAAGGCGGCAAGTGGATTGAGCACCTGTTGTCCGGTTTGCCAGGTGGCCAGACAGGCTTCCTGATCGTGGTCAACATCTTCATTTTCTTCCTGGCTTTCTTCCTCGACTTCTTCGAGATCGCCTTCATCATCATCCCGTTCTTGGCGCCGGTGGCTGACAAGTTGGGCATTGACCTGATCTGGTTCGGCGTGATGATCTGCGTGAACATGCAGACCAGCTTCATGCATCCGCCCTTCGGCTTTGCGCTCTTCTACCTGCGCGGCATCGCAGACACCTTGTTCAAGAACGGCAGCCTGCCCAAGAAAGTGGAGTCCAAGGACATCTACATGGGAGCCATCCCTTGGATCGCGATGCAGTTGGTGCTGGTGGCAGTGGTGATCGCATTTCCCCAGTCGGTCACAGCCTTCCTGGACAAACCCCAGGTCCTGGACTTGGACAAGGCGACCGAACAGCTGCAGAACATGGGCTCCGCTGCACCCGCCGAGCCTCAGTCTGCAGCCTCGGCTGCGGAGGCTGCCGCCAACCCCGAGGCTGCCGCCAGCGCAGCAGAAGCTGCTGCCGCCGAAGACGATCCGATGAAGGCGCTGCAGGAATCCATGAAGAAGGACGGGGCGGCAACCAACAAGCCTTGAACGGTCGCGCTGAACATCGGCGCGCCCGGTACGCCCGTGCGGTTCAGCCGTAAGCCAGCTTCTTCAGAGCGGCCAGAACCTGCTCGTCGGCGACATGGAAGGTCGTGAGCCCCAGGGCGCCCGAGCGCACGATCAAGCGCGGTGCAATGAACCAGTTCAGACCTGGCACCTGGATGAGTTTGAGCTGCGTGATCTCTGCCAGCCGAACTTCCTTGTGCCACAACCACGTCTGGCGGATGCACTGCCCATCGACGCTGGTGCGACTGCGCAAGATGCCAGCATAGCCCGCAAGGATCACAGCCACCGCCAGTGCCATGAAGACCTGGGTGCCGTTGCTCCATTGGCGCCAGGCGCCCTGTTGCAGCATATCGGCGCCGACGATCAACAGCCCACCGACCAGCAAGGTCGACAAGGCCTTGAGGCTGCCTGAGAACGACGCGCCTTCCACCCGCAGCGGCGCTTGGACCGGGTCAACTTTGCAGTCTGGCTCGATAGGGGTCATGGACAAGGCATTTCGGGCTCAGAAGAATCGGGTTGGGGCCGGGCCGCTGCGAACTGGCCAACCTCCAGAGGCAAGAGCGCATCCAATCCGCGCCATAGAAAAAGGCCCCGCTCAGCGGGGCCTTTGTGTTGCAGCAGCGGCGATTACAGCTTGACGGACTGCATGTAGCTGTCGAAGCGCGCTTCAGTGAAGCGGAACCACAGGTTGGCTTCTCGGCGGAAGCTGCTGTAGTCGTCGTAGATCTTCTTGAACGCGGGGTTGGAGGCGCTGATCTCGTCGTACAGCGCCATCGCTTCCTTGAAGGCGGCATCGAGCACCGGCTTTGGGAACGGCACCAGGCGCGTATTGCCGGCCACCAGTTGCTTCAGGGCGCCCGGGTTGCGCGCGTCGTACTTGGCCTGCATCTCGGTGTGCGCAAACGCAGCAGCGCTCTCGATGATGGCCTTGTACTCGGCGCTCAGGCCGTCAAACGCCTTCTGGTTGACGAACAGGTCGAGCTGCGGGCCACCTTCCCACCAGCCGGGGTAGTGGTAGATCGGCGCCACTTTGTTGAAGCCGAGCTTCTGGTCGTCGTAGGGGCCGACCCATTCCGCGGCGTCGATCGTGCCCTTTTCCAGCGCCTGGTAGATCTCGCCACCCGGGATGTTCTGCGACACCGTGCCGAGGCGGGCGGTGACCTTGCCGGCGAAGCCGCCGACCCGGAACTTCAGGCCCTTCATGTCGGCGACGGTCTTGATCTCCTTGCGGTACCAGCCGCCCATCTGCGCCCCGGTGTTGCCCATCGGGAAACTGGTGAAGCCGTAGTTGGAGTAGAACTCCCGCATCAGCTTCAGGCCATTGCCGTCGTAGGTCCAGGCGGTCATCTGGCGGCTGTTCAGGCCAAAGGGAATGGCACAGCCCAGGGCGAAGGCGTCGTTCTTGCCGAAGTAGTAATAAGGCGCGGTGTGGCCCATTTCCACGGTGCCGTTCTGCACTGCGTCCACCAGGCCGGGCATCGGCACGAGTTCACCGGCAGCGTGCACCGAGATCTCGAACTTGCCGCCGGTCATTTCCTTGACCTTCTTGGCGAAGGTGTCGGCAGCGCCGTAGATGGTGTCCAGCGACTTCGGGAACCCCGAGGTCAGACGCCAACGCAGACTGGCCTGCGCATGCACGATGGCAGGTGCGGTGCCCGCAGCCAGAATGCCAGCCAAGCCGGCGCCACGAACAAAGATTCGACGTTCCATGCAGATCTCCTGAGCAAGTTTGCAGTCAAAAAACTCACCGATTCTAGGGGGGACGCCTGGGCCCGCATGGGCGGTGAAACCCGGACAGCCCCACCCGGTGCGGGCCTGCCGGGCCGGGCGTTTTCAGCTGCCGGCCACCTTCATGCCGTCCACCAGCACCGACCCCACGGTGCGGCCACCGGACACATAGGTGTCGGCGCCCATGGCGACGATGTGGCGCAGCATGTCCTTCAGGTTGCCGGCGATCGTCACCTCGTGCACTGGGTGCACGATGCGCCCGCCCTCCACCCAGTAGCCGGCGGCGCCGCGCGAGTAGTCACCCGTCACGCCGTTGACGCCCTGGCCCATCAGCTCGGTGACGAACAGGCCGCGGTGCAGCTTGCGCAGCATCTCGTCGAGGTGGTCGCCGGGCCGGGTCAGCCGGCTGCTGAGCACCATGTTCTGCGAACCGCCGGCATGGCCGGTGGTGCGCAGGCCCAGCTTGCGGGCCGAGTAGCTCGACAGGAAGTAGCCCTGCACCACGCCGGCCTCGACCACCCGGCGCTTGCGGGTGCGCACGCCCTCGTCGTCGAAGGCGGCGCTGGCCTTGCCGCCGGGCACCAGCGGGTCTTCGTCCACGTCCAGATGGTCGGCCATCACCGCCGTGCCCACGCTGTCGAGCAGGAAGCTGGCGCGCCGGTACAACGACCCACCACTGAGCGCCCCCACCATGCTGCCCAGCAGGCCGGCGGCCAGGGTGTTCTCGAACAGCACCGGCACCTCGCAGGTGGGCACCTTGCGGCCCTTCAGCCGCGACAGCGCGCGCTCGGCCGCATAGCGGCCCACCGCCTCGGGCGAGGCCAGGTCCATCGCATTGCGCTCGCTGCTGTACCAGGCGTCACGCTGCATGCCCGCGCCCTTGCCGGCGATCGGCGCCACCGAGATCGAATGGCGCGAGCTGGCATAGCCACCGCGGAAGCCCCGGCTGTTGCCGGCCCAGAAGTGCGACTGCTGGGCCGAGGTGCCGCCACCCTCGCTGTTGCTGATCTTGGGGCTGGTGGCAAAGGCGGCGTCTTCGCAGCGGCGGGCCAGCGCGGCGGCGCCATCGGCATCCACCAGCCAGGGGTGGAACAGGTCCAGGTCGATGCCGGCGACATCGGGCGTGGCCAGGTCTTCGGCGTCGGGCAGGCCGGCGGCCGGGTCTTCGGCGGTGAAGCGGGCGATGTCGAAGGCCGCACGCACCGTCTGCTGCAGCGCCGCCTGCGAGAAATCACTGGTGCTGGCATTGCCGCGGCGCTGGCCGAGGTAGACCGTCACGCCCAGGCTCTTGTCGCGGTTGCGCTCGACGTTCTCGATCTCGCCCAGCCGCACCGACACCGACAGGCCGGCGCCTTCGCTCACTTCGGCCGCGGCATCACTGGCGCCCAGGCTCTTCGCGATGGCCAGCGTGTCGTCGATGATCTGCTGGAACTGGCCGCGGTTGAACGCGAAACCCTGGGAGGTGGTGGAACCGGACATGGAAGCGTGGCCTGGGAGCGAGGTGGGAGACAATCATAGCCACCGCCCCCTGCACGCCACTGCACTGCCATCAGGCCCATGCGCCAACGACCCGACCCCGAACCCACCGACGCCTACGTCTTCGAGAAGCCCAGCAAGACCAAGCTGAAGGCCCAGGCCCATGAACTGCAGGCGCTGGGCGAGGCCCTGGTGGCCATGCCGCCCAGCCGGCTGAAGGACGTGCCCATGCCCGAGGGCCTGCGCGACGCCATCGCCCAGTACCGCCGCACCAAGAGCTTCGAGGGCCAGCGCCGCCAGCTGCAATTCGTCGGCAAGCAGATGCGCTTTGCCGACGAGGCGCCGCTGCGCGCGGCGGTCGACGCCTTCAAGCTGGGGTCGGCCAAGGACACCCTGGCACTGCACGAGACCGAGCGCTGGCGCGACGAACTGGTGGCCAGCGACGACGCGCTGACCCGCTGGGCGGCCGACTTCCCCGGCAGTGACCTGCAGCGCCTGCGCAGCCTGGTGCGCGCGGCCCGCAAGGACGCCGCCGCCGCGCTCGAGCAGCGCAACGGCCGTGGCTACCGTGAGCTGTTCCAGTTCATCAAGCCGTGGCTGGGCAGCGCGGCAGGCCAGCCGGTGCATGCCGACAAGACAGACGACGAAGACGGCGATGACGACGCCGGGCACGACGATGACTGACGCCAACGCCCCCCACGATGCGGTCACCATCGGCCTGGTCAGCATCAGCGACCGCGCGTCGGCGGGCGTCTACGAGGACAAGGGCATCCCGGCGCTGCAGGACTGGCTGGGCCGGGCGCTGAAGAACCCGATCACCTGGGTCACGCGGCTGATCCCCGACGAGCAGGACGGCATCAGCGCCACGCTGCGCGACCTGGTCGACGTGCAGCACTGCCACCTGGTGCTGACCACCGGCGGCACCGGCCCAGCCCTGCGCGACGTGACGCCCGAGGCCACGCTGTCGGTGGCCGACAAGGAGATGCCTGGCTTTGGCGAGCAGATGCGCCAGATCAGCCTGCGCTTCGTGCCCACCGCCATCCTGAGCCGCCAGGTGGCGGTACTCCGCAAGCAGGCACTGATCATCAACCTGCCGGGCCAGCCCAAGAGCATTGCCGAGACGCTGCAGGGCCTGCCGGAGGCCAACCCGCCGGCCCACGGCATCTTTGCGGCCGTGCCCTACTGCGTCGACCTGATCGGCGGGCCGTACCTGGAGACCGACGACGCGGTGTGCAAGGCCTTCCGGCCCAAGACGGCCATCCGCCCACCCCGGGGCTGAACCGCCTGCCAGCCCCGTGGGGGCCGGCAACGGCTACTTCACCAGCCGGCTCAGCCGGGCCGCGTCGAAGGTCTCGCTGGTTTGGGCGTCCTGCGGCACGCAGTCGCTGCCGGGCAGTTCACGCGCGCCGGACGACAGCTTCTCGATCGCCTGCCACAGCAGGGTGATCTGGTGCTCCTGGCTGCTGGCGTTGTCGATCAGGCCCTTCATGGCCTGCGACACCGGGTCGTCGCCGCTGGTTACGCCGTAGGCCGAGAAACCCATCTTGGCGGCAGCCTGCTCGCGCTGGGCCTCAGCCTGCGCCTGGATGATGCGCGCCGGGTTGCCCACGGCGGTGGCGCCAGGCGGCACCGGCTTCATCACCACCGCGCTGGACCCGACGCGGGCGCCGTCGCCCACGGTGAAGCCGCCCAACACCTGGGCATTGGCGCCGACGATGACGCCCTTGCCCAGCGTGGGGTGGCGCTTGGTGCCGCGGCCCAGCGAGGTGCCGCCCAGCGTCACGCCCTGGTAGATGGTGCAGTCGTCGCCGATCTCGGCGGTCTCGCCCACCACCACGCCCATGCCGTGGTCGATGAACACCCGACGGCCCACGGTGGCGCCCGGGTGGATCTCGATGCCGGTGAGGAAGCGGCCGATGTGGGACAGGAACCGCCCCAACCACTTGAAGCCATGCACCCAGGCCCGATGGGCCCAACGGTGCCAGACCAGCGCATGCAAACCCGGGTAACAGGTCAGCACCTCCCAGGCCGAGCGCGCGGCGGGGTCGCGCTCACGGATGCAGGCGATGTCTTCACGGAGGCGGCGGAACATGGCGGGGCTCGAAGCAATCGGCAGTCCAGTGTAGTGCGGCCCCGCCGTGCGTGCAGGACAGGCCCACCGCGGCCATGGCGCTAGAGGAATCGCACCTTGCAGCGCACACCCGCCGGGATGGCGCCGTTGGTGTTGGGCAGTTCCAGCCGCACGCCGAACGAGCCGCTGGCGGCGTCGAAGACCTGGTCCACCACCCGCACCGTGGCCTGCCAGTTGCCGGCCAGCGGCGCTTCGGGCGTCACTTCGGCGCGGCTGCCGACGCGGATCTTGCCGACCATCGATGTGGGCATGACCACCTCCACACGCAGCGGATGGGTCTGCGCCATGCGCAGGATCGGGCGCGAGCCTTCGCCGGTGAAGGCCAGCTCGCCCGGGTGCTGCAACCGTTCGGTGACCACGCCGGTGAACGGCGCACGCAGGGTGCGCTGCTTCGTCATGGCCTCCAGGCGCTGGGCCTCGGTGCCGGCCAGCCGGCGGTTGTCGGTGGCCAGGGCCAGTTCGGCCTCGGCCACGCGCAATTCAGCTTCGGCTTCGTCGCGCTCCTGCGCGGTGATGAAATTCTGCCGCCGCAGGTCGTCCCGGCGGCGGAACTTCTCGCGGGCGTACTCGGCCCGGGCCCGGGCCACCTGCAATTCGGCGTCGGACTGGGCGCGCTGGCGGGCGCCGGCCAGTGCCTCGCGTTCGACACTGGCATCCAACTGCACCAGCACATCGCCAGCGCGCACCACGCTGCCGCGCTCGACCTGCACCTTGTCGATCAGCGCATTGACCGGGCTGCGGATCTCGATGCGCTGCTGCGGCTCAATCAGGCACTCGTGGGCAGACGCCGGTGCAGCCGCAGCCGCCGCAGCCGCCGCTGATGGCGGCGGGGCGGCGGGCTTGGGCGTCTGGGCCAGCGCGGCGGTGGACAACAGCAGCAGGACGGGGAGCAGTCTCATATCTGGTTACCGGCAAATCCAAGCAGGTTGTCGAGTTGGCGGTCGGCGCGCAGGGTGCGCCGGCGCATGGCCGCATGCAGGCGCCCGGCATGGCCCTGCGCCACACGCCGCAGCAGGGCCAGCGCCCAGGCGGGCAACTCATCCCGGCCGGCAAACAGCCGGCCGATCAGGCCTTGCAGCCATGCGGCATGCGCGGTGAAGACGGCGTCGTCCAGCGCCACCACCGCCAGTGCCAGCCCGGGGTCGCCCTGGCGTGCGCCGCGGCCCACCAGCTGGCGGTCGATGCGGGCGGAATCATGGAACTCGGTCAGCAGCACGGCCAGACCACCGGCAACCGCCACGCCTTCGCCCAGGTGGATGTCGGTGCCGCGGCCAGCCATGTTGGTGGCCACGGTGAGGGCGTCGCGCTCGCCAGCGGTGGCCACGATGTCGGCCTCTTCGGCGTCCTGCCGGGCATTCAGCACCCGGTGCACCACGCGCGGCCCCAGCACCTCGGACAACGCCACTGACGCCGCCACCGAGCGCGTGCCCACCAGCACCGGCCGGCCGGCTTCCAACTGCGCCAGGCAGGCCGCGCGCACCAGCTGCCACTTGTGCGCCTGGGTGCGCACGAAGCGCGGCGGCGGTGTCACCCGCCGTTCGGGCCGGTGGGTGGGCAGGCGCACCACGTCGAGCCGGTACACCGCGTTCAACTCGGGCGCCACCTCGGCGGCAGTGCCCGACATGCCGGCCAGCCGCAGGTAGCGGCAGAAGAATCGCTGGAAGGTGATGCGGGCCAGCGTGCGGGCCGGCGCGGTCAGGGTCAGGCCCTCCTTGGCCTCGATCATCTGGTGCAGGCCGCCCTCCCAGGAGCGGCCGTCGAGCACGCGGCCGGTGTACTCGTCGACGATCTGAACCTGGCCGTCGATCACCACATAGTGCTGGTCGCGCTGGTAGAGGTGCAGCGCGCGCAGCGCCTGGCTCACCAGGTGCTCGCGGCCGCGGGCCACGGCCCACACACCGCCCAGGCTGGCGGTGGCGGCCTTCACCGCATCGGGCCCGGCGTCCTCGAAGTGCAGTGAATGGCGTGCGGCGTCGATGCCGAAGTGCAGGCCGGACTGCAGGCCGCGCGCCACGTCCAGGGCCTGGCGGTAGTCGGCTGCATCAGGCGGCTCGCCCTGGCGCTCGGACAGGATCAGCGGCGTGCGGGCCTCGTCGATGAGGATCGAATCGGCCTCGTCGACGATGGCGAAGTGCAGCCCGCGCAGCAGCAGCGGCTGCGGCAGGCCGCCGTGCAGCAGGCGCGCCTGCATCTGCGCCGGGCTCATGCGCCCGCCGGCGGTGACGCGGTCGCGCAGATAGTCGAACACCAGGGTCTGGTTGGTGCAGTAGGTGATGGGCCGCGCATAGGCCTCGCGCTTGGCCTCGTGCTCCAGCATGGCCCACACCACGCCGACCTGCAGGCCGAAGAAGCCGAACAGTGGCGCCATCAGTTCGGCGTCGCGCTTGGCCAGATAGTCGTTGACGGTGACCACGTGGGTGGGCAGGCCGGCCGCGCCGGCGGCCGCAGCGGCCAGGCCGGCGGTCAGCGTCTTGCCCTCGCCGGTCTGCATCTCGGCCAGGCGGCCTTCTAGCAGCACGGCTGCGCCCATCAGCTGGGTGTCGAAGGGGCGTTTGCCCAGGCTGCGGCGCGCGCCTTCGCGCACGATGGCCAGTACCTCGGCCAGCCCCTGGGCGTGGCCCGCCTGCACCGCCACGGGCGCCACCCGCGCCAGGCGCTGGCGCAGGGTGGCATCGTCCAGCGCGGTGAGGCCGGCTTCCAGCGCGCCGGCAGCCTGCACCATCTGACGCAGCGCCGGCAGCGCTGGCCACAGGTGGTGCTTGCAGCGCCACAGCAGGCCACGGGCCAGCGTGTCATGCACCGGCTCGGCCTGATCGCGCCGTTCGGGGAACACCCCCTGGGCCAGGGTTGCCGTCACAGCTGAAAGTGCGACAGGAACAGCCGCCGCAGCGTGTGCCACAGCCGCTGGGCCACTGGCCCGGCGTCGTGGGTGAAGCGCACCTGCACCCGGGTGCCGATCTGCCGGTACGGCATGTCGGTGCCCAGTTGCAGCTCATGCTCGAACAGGGTCTGCAGGGCCTGCTGGCCCTTGGGGTCGTGCGGGTCGAGCGGGATGTCGCCGCCGGCGGCCGTGCCCAGTGCCGGGCTGGGCAGGTCACGCGCGGCGGCGGGCACGCTGCGGGCCAGCGTGGCGTCCCAGGTCTGGGCCGGGGACTGCGGCAGGCGCACCTCGACGCGCTGGCCCGGCTGCAGCTGCCACTGCGGCACCACCACCCGCACCCGGGGCGCGTCATCGGATTCGATGTGGCCCACCACCTCGCCGCGGCGCAGGTGGCGGCCGGGCAAATCATCCGGACGAGGCATCAGCAGCCGGCCGGCCACGCCGGCGCGCAGCACCAGGCGCGCGGCTTCGTCTTCCAGCGCCTGCAGGCCGGCCTGCTCGCGCCGCAGTTCGTCGGCCAGCAACGCGGCGCGGGCCGGCGCCTGGCCGAAGGCGGCGTCATGCCGGGCCTGCACCAGCGCCAGACGGGCGCGCTGCTCGGCCACGCGCGCGTCCAGCGCCGGGTCGACCAGTTCCACCACCGGCTGCCCCGGCTGCACCATGTCGCCCGGCCGCACCAGCAGGCGCGCCACAAAACCGGCGCCACTGGCGCGCAACACAGCATTGTCGGTGGGCCAGACCACCCCGGTGGCCAGCGAATGGTGCGGCATCGGCACCACGAACAGCAGCAGCACCACCGCAGCCGCGCCTGCCCACAGCGTGCGGCGCACGCGGCCGGCATGCGGCTCGAGTGCCGGGTCACCGGCCATGCGGCGCAGTCCGCGCGCCCACGGGATGACCAGGCTGGCCACGATGCCCCACACCGCCAGCAGCACGCCGATGAAGAAGTAGCGGCTGGCCACGAACACCGCGATGCTGAACAGCACGAACATGCGGTAAGCGAACGACAGCGGCGCGTAGACGATGAACCAGCGCCGTTCGCCGCGGGTGCTGGGCGGCCGCTCGGCCTGGTGCTGGCCGAACACATGCCGGCGCAACAGGTACCCCCAGTACTCATTGGCCCGCTGGCCCAGGTTGGGGCTCTCGATGGCATCCGCAAAGATGTAGTAGCCGTCGTAGCGCAGCAGCGGGTTGGCGTTGAACAGCAGCGTGGTCAGGCTGGCCAGCACGATGACGTTGAACGCCAGCGAGCGCACGAAGCCCGGCTCGAGCGCCAGCCACAGGTAGAACGCCAGCGCCGCGATGAACAGCTCGGTGAGCATGCCGGCCGCACCCACCAGCATGCGCGGCCAGCGGCTCTGGAAGGCGGCCGAACTGCTGGCGTCGACATACGGCACCGGGAAGAACACCAGCAGCATCACGCCCATCTCATGCACTTCACCGCCGAAGCGCTTGGCCGCCAGGCCGTGGCCGATCTCGTGGGCCGCCTTCAGCAGCGGGAACAGCAACGCCAGCAGCAGCAGGTTGTCGACCGCCAGCATGCGCTCGCTGAGGTTGCCGGTCAGTTCACGCCAGTGGCTGGGTGCCAGCAGCAGCGCTGGCAGCACCACCGCCAGCCACAGCAGCAGGCCCGGCAGACGGCCCAGCGGGCCGGCCGCGGCCACCACCCGGCCCAGCCAGGCATCGGGGTCGACCAGGGGAAATCGCAGCGACACCGGGTTGGCAAAGCGCTGCAGCAGCTTGCTGCGGCGCTGCTTGCCACCGCGCTCGAACAGCTCGGCCAGGTCGGGCGTGACATCGCACTGGATCAGGTCGGCCGCATACAGCCGGCCGAACAGCGTGACCAGTTCGTCCTGGCTGGGCGTGCGCTCGTCCATGCGCGCGGCCAGGGCGTCCCACACGTCCTGCAGGCTGCGTTGGCCGTCGAGTTGGCCGATCACGCGGTAGCTGCTGGGGTTGAAGCGGTGGTACTTGCCGGCCACGCGGTCTTCGACCACGTACCAGATCTCGCCGCGGTAGACGTGGCGGTGGATGCGCACATGGCCGCGCAGGCGCGGCCGCAGTGCGGCCACGCGGTACCAGTTGGAGCTGAACAGCGCGTCGCCCATGGGGCGCGGCGCATCGGCCGCCGCCGCAGCGGCTGGGCCGGCCGGGGCGCTGCTCAGGGTGTCCATTGCCACCACGCCGAACGCACCCAGTCGGTGAAGCGGTGGGTCCACACCCACAGCAGGCTGCGTTCACCCACCACCACCTTGGCCACGCCTTCCATGTTGGGCCGCAGTGCCGTGCCTGCGGCGCTGCCGGCCAGTTCGGCCTCGGCGCGGAAGTAGTTGCGGCCGTCTTCCACCACCGACACCGGCGTGACCGACTTGACGGTGAACTGCCAGCGCTGCCCCGGCGCGCCGGCGAGCACCAGCTCACCGGCCTGGCCCTGCGCCACGCGGGCGATGTCGCGCTCATCAACCTTGAGCATCACCCGCCAGCTGGCCAGCGGCGCCAGCTCGAACAGCACCTTGCCCATCTCCAGCGGCGCGCCGAGCTGCTGCGACAGATCACCCTTGACCACCACCGCGTCGAACGGCGCGACCAGTTCGACCCGGGCCAGCTTGGACAGCGTCAGATCGAGCTGCGCGCGCGCCTGGTTGGCCTGGGCCGCCGCCAGCCGCTGGTTGACGCGGTCGGACTGGGCCATGGCCTCGCGCTCCTTGCGCTGGGCCATGTCGAGCTCGGTCTCCCAGCGCACCCGCTCCAGCTTGAGCTCGCGGTCTTCCAGGCGCGCCAGCAACTGGCCGGCACGCACGGTGTCGCCGGCACGCACCGGGGCATCGCGCAGAAAGCCGTCGAACGGCGCCACGGCGGCGCGCTGCACTGAGCCTTCGACCACGGCGGGCGCCGACACGCGGTGATCCACCGGCAGCAGCGTGGCCACCAGCAGCAGCAGGGCCAGCACCGCGCCGCCCAGCTTGAGACCGGGGTGCGACGCGTCGGTGGCGCGCGCGGCCAGGTGGCGCAGGCTGCGGCGGGCATGCGCCCACAGCGATTCATCGCGTGCGTGCTTGTGCTCCATCACCGAGGCCAGCACGCCGGCCAGCACGTCCATGCCATGCAGCTCAGCCGGCACGAAGGGCGTGCCCCGCTCGAACAGCAGCACCGCGAACGGCGGTGCGGCGCCCACCGCCAGCGGCACGCTGGCCAGGGCGGCCGCGCCGGCATCGGCGGCGTAGCGGGCATGGGCCATGCGCAGCAGCTGGTCGTCCAGCGCCGGGTGGTGCTCGGCCACCCCAGCGGGCCAGGCCACGGCGTGGCGCTGGTCGCAGGCTTCGGTCATCGCCGCGCGGGCCAGCGCGGTGAGGTTGGAGCGCTCGTCGAACCAGGACGAAAACGACACCGCGCTGGTCTTGAGTGCGGTGCCATCGGCCAACGCCAGCTGCACCTGGTGGCAGCCGAAGCGGGCCGCCAGCTTGTTGACCAGGGTGAGGCCGGCCTGGCGGAAATCGGACTCGGCCAGGGCGGCCAGCGACACGTCGAACAGGAAGGCCGATTCATCCAGCCGCTGGCGCAGGCCGGTCAGCTCGCGCTGGTTGAACAGGTCGGCCATCCAGCCCGCACCCCAGTGGGTGAGGCGGGCACTGAGCCGGGCCGCAGCCGGGCTGGCGTCCAGCAGTTCGAGCACCACCGCGCCGTGCAATTGGTTGCCGGCGGCCAGCGGATAGGCCAGCTGGGTGGGGTGGCCCGGATGCTGGCGGCGCACGCCGGCGCGGGTGGCCAGGCATTCACGGGCGATGTCGGCCAGGCGGGCCAGCTCGGTGCCTTCAGGCCAGGCAGCGGCCGGCACGAAGCTGCCGCCGGCATCCTGCAGCAGCAGCAGGCCCACCTGCACGCCGGGCACCAACTGGCACAGCACCGCCAGCCACGCGCGGCACAGGTCTTCGGCGCTGGCGGCACCGGCCAGCGCGGCCCAGGCCTGGTCGTCGGCGGCGCCGGGGATCGGGCCCAAGACCGGGCTCAGGGCCGGCTCGGGCGTGGCCGGGGCGTCGTGGCGGGCGTTCATGGCAGACGTGCGCCGCCAGGCTCAGCGGCGCGGCGCATGCGGCGTGGACTCAAGCGGCGCGGCGCTTGGCCAGCCAGCCCAGCGCGGCCAAGCCGGCGAGCAGCAGGGCGGTGGGGGTGGGTTCGGGGATGGCCGAGATGGTGATTGGAGTCAGGTCGGCACCGCTTAGTGTGTTCTCGCCGAGGTCCATGGCCAGCACCAGGCTGTAGCTCACGTCATGGTTCCCAGGCTGCAGGCCCTCGAAAACCAGATTGGCAGAAAACGTCGCCGGCGATACCAACACAGCGAGTGGCAGTAGTGCCGTGAATCCAAGACCATCGACCGGATTCTCGTCCGCCACGACATCCGGCTGCGTGATGAATGTGGCCCATGACATGCCCAGCACGGTCGACAGATTCGCGTCGAATCGCAGGCTGACCGGATCGAAGGCAAACAGCACGTCAAGTCCATTGACGAGCACTGGCTCGGACAGATTGACGCCAATGGTTAGCGTGGCGTTGGAGCCAACAACAGCGCCGACCGATGTACCGGACAAGTCGAGCGGGAAGTCCGCCGCCTGCGCACCGCCTAGGCAGGTAGCCAGAGCCAGAGACGCCAGGTGGGGAAGGTGTTGACGAGTGAAGTGCATCAAGTTCTCCATGCAAGAGTTCAAGAAAGATCAAGTTTCCAATCATTGGGCACCGTCCGGCGCGTGCCCGCAACCCATTCATTCACCCACGCCCCCTTGGCCAGGGGGGTCTTCAGGCCGAAATCGAGCGTGCCGCTGAGCCGAACGACCGGTGGCGTGGCGGTGCGTGTGGCGGAGACAGCGGCCTGACCGGCGGGTCGACTGGCGACCTGCGCCGTGGCCGGCGCAGCCACGGCCACCGGCGCGGGTGCCAGAGCAATCGGCATGTCGGGCGAGACCAGACCAGCCGATGCCGACGCCTGCACGAGTTGACCAGCGGCCGGCAGAGTGGTCGGCATGGCGAGCGGCAAGACTGCGGCAGCCGGCTGCGCCGCTGCCGCGGAGACGACCGCGGGCGACGTCACTGAAGCCGGTGTGACAACAGCCGGCGCCGGGGCTGGCGTCGGGTCAGCAGGCACGGCGGACGCCGCAGGGACCGGTTCCAAGGCCAGAACAGACGCCACGGGCGCAACAACCGCCACCAGTGCTGCCGGCTCCGCGACCGGCGCGGGAGCCGGGACCACCATTGCCTCAGCCACAGGCGCTGGCATCAAGGCCGCCGCGGCCTCTGATTCAGGTGCGGCCACGATCGCCTTGAGCTCGGCCACCACCACCGGCAACTGCAACAAAGCCTCTTCGGTGACCTTCACCGCCGCTGCTGTGCTGCGCCCGCTGAACGTTGTGACTGGCGACTCGGGCATCGGTGAAGGCACGGTCACCGGCGCGGCAACAGCCACCGGTGCGGCGACGACATCCGGCACCGCGACAACCGCAGGTGCGGTCGGCAGTTCGGGCGCCACCCGGGTGGCGGCAGGCGCAGTGATCGCGACCGAGGCCACGACACTGGGTGCAACCGGTACTGCTGCCGGCGCAGCCGCTGCATCGGTGACGACCAGCGCTGATGCTGGCACCCGCGCCACCGCCGGCGCGGGTGCCGCCTCGGGGGCAATCTCCGCAGCCGCCACAGCGGCCGCCACCGGGGTCACCAATGGAGTTGGAGCCGGCACCACTGCTTCGACAACGGCCGGCGCAGTCGCAGAGGCAGCCACTGGCGCCACCACCGCCGGCGCAGCCGCAGGGACAGCCACTGGCGCC
>JBBAPL010000047.1:0-1957 GCA_040400895.1 Aquabacterium sp. | reverse complement strand
GCAGCCACTGGCGCCACCACCGCCGGCGCAGCCGCAGGGACAGCCACTGGCGCCAAGGGGGTGGGCATGCCGATCTGGCTGCGTGCCAGCAGCGCGTCCGCCACCGTCAAGCGGCCATCCCGGTTCATGTCGACGATGCGCACCGGGTCGATCAGCGCATAAGGCACGTAGCCGGTGTCGGCCCGCGCACTGACACGCTGGATCAGCGTGACATCCGCCGCCGAGATCGCCCCATCCGCATCGGCATCACCCAGCCGGGCCACGACTTGCAGGCCGTCGTCGGTGCGCACCGCGCCCAGGTTGCCGGTGGCTGCTTCCAGCCGCAGCACCTGGGCCGCACCCACCGCCGCGCCGGCCGGCACCGTGGCCTGCACCAGCACCAGGTTGCGCAGCGCCGCATCGGCCACGCCCGCCCCCAGGGTGAGCGACACCCGCAGCAGGCCCGGCTGCACGATCTGTGCGTTGATGGTGCTGCCAGCCGGTGCACCGGCGCCCAAGGTGGCGCCGCTCACCCGCAGCAGACCAGGGTCGTAGGCCAGGTCGAAGCCCAGCGTGGTCAGGCCGGCAGCCTGCGCCAACGTGATGGCCACGGCGCCAAGCGCCGTCTCGTAGCTGGCGGTCTGGCCCGGTGCGCGGGCGAATTCCTGCACACCCAGGATGGGACCGCTGCCGGCCACCACGGTGAAGTTGCGCACCCAGGCGTCGCCGGCCGTGCCATCGCCGTTGCCGTCGAGCCGCTGGCCCGTGGCGCTGACGAAGCCGGCGGCGTCGGCGCTGAGGCGCAGCGTGTAGTTGCCGGCATCCAGCACGCCACCCGTCTTGACGAAGCGCAGACCCTGGGCGTCGGTATCCAGCACCACGCTGCCGTGCACCCGGCCTGCCGCATTGCTGAGTTGCAGATCGGGCACGAAGGCGCCCACGCCGTACTGTTGCAGCAGGCTGGTGTCCAGCGGGCGGTCGAAGCGCAACTGCAGGCCGCTGTCGGTCAGCGTGAAGCTGCTGACCTGCAAGGCCGGCACCGGCTGCACCTGCACCGCCAGCGGCGCTGCGGCAAAGCTGCCATCGCCGTTGGTGGCCGTGGCCACGATGCTGTAGCTGCCCACTGCCACGTAGCTGTGGCTGGCGGCGTTGGCATTGCCGGCCACGGTGCTGGACGTGCCATCACCCCAATCGATCTGCCACTGGATCAGCGGATCCTGGCCCGGATCCAGCGACGCCAGACTGATCTGGTGCGGCTGGTTGACCAGCACGCTGGCCGCGCCGTTGACGGTCAGCGTGGGCGCCACGTCCTGCACGGCGACCGTGAACTGCACCGTGCCGGACAGACCACCGGCATCGGTGGCACGCACGGTGAAGCTGGCGTTGGCCGGGCCGTCGGTGGCCAACCAGGTGATGGCACCCGTGGTTGCATCGATGGTGGCGGCGCCGGGCGCCGCATCCAGCGACCAGGTGATGGCCCCCGGGCCGTCGACGTCACCGGCGGTGGCCGTCAGCGTCAGCGTCTGGCCTTCTTGCAGCGCCTGTGGTGCGATGGCCGCCACCACCGGCGCATCGGCCACCGGGTTCACCACGATGTTGATGCTGGCCGTCGCGCTCTTGCCGCCGGCATCGGTGACGCGGAACACGAAGCTGTCGATGCCGTTGAAGTTGGCGCCGGGCGTGTAGATGACCGCACCGGTGCTGGCATTCACCGGGCCCAGACTGCCCCGGCTGGGGCCGCTGACCAGGCTGTAGGTGAGCGCAGCGCCCTCGGGATCGGTGCCCGACAGCACGATGGGCAGCGCCGAATCTTCGTCCACCTGCACGGTCTGGCCGGTGGCCAGCGGCGGGTCGTTGAACAGCATCGTCAGCGAGACCGTGGCCGGTGCATGCGTGCCGTCTTCGTCGGTCGGCGTGATGCTGACCTGGTAGACGCCGTCGGCGGCCGCATAGGTGTGCGTCAGGCTGCCGGGGTTGC
>JBBAPL010000046.1:0-32520 GCA_040400895.1 Aquabacterium sp. | reverse complement strand
CTGGACGATGTGCTTCAACGCCACGATGGAATCGATCCACCGATGGGCCTGGTGGTTTGCTGTGCTGTGCCCGCTGGTGGGTGGCATCGGCATCCTGCTGACCGGCACCGTCGTGGACAACTGGTATCTGTGGTCGGTCAAGCACCATGTCGTACCCAGTTACCCATCGATCATGCCCATGCCCGTTGACCCGGCACTGATGATCGGAGCCAAGCCATGATCACGACATCCAGACTCTTTCGCGGCTTGTTGGCCGTGTTGGCAGGCGGCCTGCTGGCCGGCTGCGAACGGCCACCGATCGACGTGGTGCAGACAGGCTATCGTGGCACGGCCATGGAGCAGGTCTACAACCCGCGACTGCTGGCCAAGGAAGCCGCTCTGAATGCCGCCCCGGCAGCACCAGAGGCAGCCTCGAACGAGGGGCCCAAGGCCAAGGACATCTACAAAAACGTCCAGGTGTTGGGTGATTTGAGCGCCGGCGCGTTCACGCGCCACATGACCTCGATCACACAGTGGGTGGCACCCAAGGAAGGCTGCGCCTATTGCCACAACCTGGCCAATCTGGCGGACGACAGCAAGTACACCAAGGTGGTGGCGCGCAAGATGCTCGTCATGACCCAGTCGATCAATGCCAACTGGAAGACGCACGTGGCCGAGACGGGTGTCACCTGCTACACCTGCCACCGTGGCAACAACATTCCGGCCAATGTCTGGTTCAGCCCCAAGGACCGCAACAATGCCAATTCGTTGTTGGGCGACACCGCCGGGCAGAACATGGCCATGAAGTCGGTCGCCTACAGCTCGTTGCCCAACGATCCCTTCTCGCCTTACCTGTTGGGCGCGCAGGACATCCGCGTCAACGGCCTGGAAGCCATGGCGCAGACCGGTGCGGCGGCCAACCGCCATTCCACCAAGCAGGCCGAGCACACCTTCGGGCTCATGGTGCACATGTCGACGTCACTGGGGGTAAACTGCACCTACTGCCACAACACCCGGGACATCCAGTCCTGGGAGCGGCCGCAGCGCAGCACTGCCTGGCATGGCATCCGCATGGCGCGTGAGCTCAACAACGAGCACATGGTGCCGCTGACCGCGACGTTCCCGGCAAACCGGCTCGGACCCAAGGGAGATGTGGCCAAGGTGAACTGCACCACCTGCCACCAGGGCGCCTACAAACCCCTGTACGGCGCCGCCATGGCCAAGGACCACCCAGAGCTGTTGAGCCTGGTCAAGCCGCCGCAGGCCGACGCCGCCCGGGTCGGCGAGGACCCGGCAGCGCGCCCGGTCGAGGCGAAGACCAACTAACCGGCGCGATCACTGCCAGGGCTGGCCGATCCGGTTCAGCACCTGCGCAGCGCCAGGCCCCGCAACCGCCAACCGCGCCAGCCAGCCAGTCAGCCTGCCCACACCATGACCCAGCCTGAAGCCATCGGGTCCGGCCAGCGCCAGACCGGCACCACGGTGCTGCTGGCGCAACCCAGGGGCTTCTGCGCCGGGGTGGTGCGGGCCATCGAGATCGTCGAGCGAGCCATCGACTTGCACGGTGCGCCGGTCTACGTCTTCCACGAGATCGTCCACAACGGCCATGTCGTCGATGGCCTGCGCCGCCGCGGCGCCGTGTTCGTCGATGACCTCAACCAGGTGCCGCACGGGTCCGTGACGGTGTTCAGCGCCCATGGTGTTTCGCTGGCGGTAGACCGTCTCGCGGAGCAGCGCGGCCTGCAGGTCATCGATGCAACCTGCCCATTGGTTGCCAAGGTGCACCTGCAAGCCCAACGCCACGCCAGGGCCGGTCGCCAGATCGTCATGATCGGCCACGCCGGGCATGAAGAGGTGGTGGGCACGATGGGACGGGTGGAGGTCCCGGTGCACTTGGTCGGTGACGTGGCGGCGGTGGGCACATTGCCGCTGCAGGCTGACGCGCCGCTGGCCTATGTCACGCAGACCACGCTCAGCCTGGACGACACCCGCGAGATCATCACTGCCTTGCAGGCGCGCTTTCCGGGCATCGTCGGCACCGAAACCGACGACATCTGCTACGCCACGCAGAACCGCCAGAACGCCGTCCGCGCGCTGGCACAGCAGGCCGACTTGCTGTTGGTGGTGGGCGCCAGTAACAGCTCCAACTGTCAGCGGCTGCGCGAGGTGGCAGCGCAGCAGGGAGTCACCGCCTACCTGGTGCGGGATGCCGGAGACATCGATCCGCAGTGGCTGCAGGGTGTGCGCTGCATCGGCGTGAGCGCCGGCGCCTCCACGCCCGAGGTCCTGGTGCAGCAGGTGGCCCGGCGTCTGCGTGACCTGGGCGCTGCCGATGTACGCCAGGCCGAAGGCCTGGCTGAGAGCGTGGTGTTCCGACTGCCCTCGTCACTGATGCGGCGGGCGGCTTGAGCTCCGCACCCGCGGCGGAGCCCGGCGTGTCCACATCTCGCCGCCGCGCCCTGGACAGCCAGGTGCAACAAGCCCTTCGCGACCGCCCGGAACAGGCTTCAGCGCTGCCGGGCAGCGCCATTGCTGCGCCCTCGCCGTCGCAGACGCGGGCGGTCGTGCCGGGCGAAGCCGGCTTGGTGGTCGTGATGCTGCTGGCAGACATGGCGCCAGGCCACACGCTCTGGGGCTGGTCACGGCTGGTGCTGCAGAAGCTGCCCTTGCGGCACATTCCCGGGCTGCGGTTCGCCAAGGTGCTGGGCAGCGGCCACAACGGTGGCTTCGGGCTGCGGCCCAGCCGCAGCCGCCAGGGTTTGTTTCTGGCCTTTGCCGATGAAGCATCTGCGCGACAGTTCATCGACAGCTCTCCCGTGATGGCGGGTTACCGCGCCAGGTCGTCCGAGTTGCTGGTCGCACTGCTGCGCGCCTGCAGCAGCAAGGGCAGTTGGTCGGGCCAGCAGATCAGCCCCACCGCCAGCGCGCCGACGGATGGCCCGGTGGCCGTGCTCACGCGGGCGTCCATCCGCCCGCAACGTGCCTGGGCGTTCTGGAGCATCCAGCCAGGCACAGAGCGCGCACTGGCCGATGTGCCAGGCTGCCTGCTGGCCGCCGGCGTGGGCGAGGCACCCTTGCTGCGCCAGGCCACGTTCACGGTCTGGCAAAGCGCGGCGGCCATGGACGCCTATGCCCGATCGGGCGCCCATGGCGAAGCCATCCGTGCCGCCTACCAGGGTAATTTTTTTTCCGAGACGATGTTCCTGCGCTTTGCACCGCTGCTGATCCAGGGGCGGTGGCTGGGTGTGGACCATGGCTGAGGCCCTGGCGGACCGCCATGTGCTGGTGGTGGGGGCCGGCGTTGGCGGCCTGGTCAGCGCGTTGCTGCTGGCACACCAGGGTGTTCGCGTCACCTTGCTCGAAGCTGCGGCCACACCGGGCGGCAAGATGCGCCGCCTGCAGGTCGGCGGTGCAGGCATTGACGCCGGCCCGACCGTGTTCACCATGCGCTGGGTGTTTGATCAGATCTTCGACCAGGTCTCGCAGTCACTGGATGCCCACCTGCGCTTGGCACCGCTGCAAATCCTGGCCCGTCACGCCTGGGCAGAGGATGGCGCCCGTCTCGATCTGTTTGCCGATGCCGCGCAGTCGGCAGACGCGATCGGCCGCTTCAGTTCAGCCGCCGAGGCACGCCGCTTCACGGCCTTCTGCGCCCAAGCGCGGCAGGTCTACCAATGCCTGGAAGGGCCGTACATCCGCGGTGCCCGTCCCAGCCTGGGTGGGCTCGGGGCGGCGCTGGGGTTGCGCGGCCTGGCCACCCTGGCTGGCCTGGGGCCGATGGCGTCGATGTGGCAGAGTCTCGGCCGTCACTTCCATGACCCGCGCCTGCGCCAGTTGTTCGGCCGCTATGCCACTTATTGCGGCGCCTCACCCTGGCTGGCGCCTGCCACGCTGATGCTGATCGCCCATGTCGAGCTGGAAGGCGTCTGGCAGGTCGATGGCGGCATGCATGCCCTGGCACAGGCCCTGGCGCGCCTGGCTGAGCAGCAGGGTGCGCTGCTGCGCTACAACTGCCCGGTCCGTCGCATCCTGGTGCAAGGCGGGCGCGCGGTGGGCGTGCAACTTGCTGATGGCCAAAGCCTGCACGGCGACGCGGTGGTGTTCAACGGCGACGCCAGCGCACTGTCTCAAGGCTTGCTGGGCGACGATGCCCGCCCTGCAACAGCCGCTGTGCCACTCCATCGCCGCAGCCTGTCGGCCTTGACCTGGTCGGTGCTGGGCCGCACCACCGGCTTTCCGCTGGTGCGCCACAACGTCTTCTTCGACCGTGGCTACGCTGATGAGTTTGACGACATCTTCCAGCGGCGGCAATTGCCACGCCGGGGCACGGTGTATGTCTGCGCCCAGGATCGGGACGACACTGCCACCGACCCAGGCCAGCCAGAGCGGCTGCTGTGCCTGGTCAATGCACCGGCCGACGGTGACCAACGCGCCTTCGAGCCGACGGAGACTGATCCATGCGAAGCCCAAAGCCTGAACCTGCTGTCCCGCTGCGGGCTGCAACTCGACCTGTCATCGGCACAGGTTCAGCGGACCACGCCAGCCGATTTCAACCGGCTGTTTCCGGGCACGGGGGGCGCGCTCTACGGCCAGGCCACCCATGGGTGGATGACACCGTTTCGGCGCTCGTCGTCCACCAGCCGGATCGCGGGGCTCTTCCTGGCCGGGGGCAGTGTGCACCCGGGCCCGGGAGTGCCGATGGCGGCGCTGTCGGGCCGGTTGGCGGCCGCGACAGTGCTGGCGCACCTCGGTTCGACCAGGCGGTCCCACCCGGGGGCTATCTCTGGTGGTACGTCGACGCCATCAGCGATGACGGCCGGCATGCCCTGAGCATCATTGCGTTCGTGGGCAGCGTGTTCTCCCCCTACTATGCCAGGCAGCATGCCCGACGCGGTGCCGCCGTCGACCCCGACGACCACTGCGCCCTGAATGTGGCGCTGTATGGCGCGGGTGGCAAGCGCTGGACCATGACCGAGCGTGGCCGCAACCGGGTGCAGCGCGACCGCGAACAGTTCACCATCGGCCCCAGCCGGGTGCAGTGGCTCGGCGACCACCTGCGCATCGACATCGACGAGCGCGGCGCGCCGCTGCCCTGGCGTGTGCGGGGCACCGTGCGGGTGTACCCGGCCGCGCTGTGCCGGTTCAATGTCGCCCTGGATACTGCCGGCCGCCACCGCTGGGGGCCGATCGCGCCGGGTGCACGGGTGACCGTGGCGCTGGAGCACCCCAAGCTGCAGTGGCAAGGCGAGGGTTATCTGGACAGCAACGAAGGTGATGAACCGGTGGACCGCCCGTTCCAGGGGTGGGACTGGTCGCGCGCGCGCCTGCGCGACGGCAGCACGGCCGTGCTGTATGACCTGTGCGAGGTTGGTGGGGGCACCCGCGTAATCGCCGAACGGTTCATGCCCGATGGCAGCCACCAGCCGTTCGCGCCACCGCCACGGGTTGCCATGCCGCGCACGCTGTGGCAGATCGACCGCAACACCCGCGCTGATGCGCCGGACGGTGGCGGCCACGCAGCACGCCTGGACCAGACGTTGGAAGACACCCCGTTCTATGCCCGCAGCCTGGTGGACACGCACCTGTGCGGCGAGCGGGTCACCGCTGTGCATGAGACGCTGACCCCACAACGGCTGAGAGCCTGGCCCATGCGCTTCATGCTGCCTTGGCGGATGCCGCGCCTGGCTTGACCGAGGGAATCCCATGGTTTCAAGCGACACGATCAAGATCGTCCATGTGCTGTCGGCTTGCCTGTTCCTGGGCAATGTGGTGGTCAGTGGCACCTGGGCGGCGCTGGCTGAGCGCACCCGCAACTACGAGGTCATCGCCTTCAGCAACCGGCTGGTGCTCATCACCGACGCGCTGTTCACCCTGACCGGTGCGGTGATGGTGGTGGTCACCGGCTCGATGATGGCCCACCGCTATGGCGGCGCAACGTCCCAGGGCTGGATCGCCTGGTCGTATGCCCTGTTCGCCATCTCCGGCCTGATCTGGGCCGTGCTGCTGGTGCCCATCCAGCTGCGGCAGCGCCACCTGTTGCAGCGCTACCGGGCCGTGACCAGCGAATACTTGCGCCTGTCGCGCATCTGGCAGATTTCGGGTGCCATCGCCACCGTGGTGCCCCTGCCGATCCTCTACCTGATGGTCACGAAGGCAGGCATCGGTCAGCCCTGACGACAGCCCGCCAGCTGGCGGCAGCCGCCGGCTGTGCGCTGACTAGGATGGTGTCCGCTGTTGACTGCGTGCCAGCTCGCGCGGGCCGAACGACGAAGCCGCCGCGCCGCTTTCGGCCAAACCTTGCACGTAGAGCCGCTCCAATTCAGGCGCCGCGTCGCGCAATGCACGCTCGGCCATCCGGGTGTGCAGCACGGCGCGCATGACATGCAGCCAGCGCACCCAGCCCGGCACCCAGATGCGGCTGCGTCGGTCGGCCAGGCCTTCCAGGATGGTGCTTGCAGCCGCATCGGCCGACACTTCGCCATTCAGGAACCCTGGCATGGTGGCGCGCAGGCGGCTGAAAGCCGGATGCAGCGCGCCCTCGTCCATCAACGGCGTGCTCACCCACGACGCATGCAGGGCGCTGACGCTGACGCCATGGGCCGCCAGCTCGATGCGCCAGGCATTGCACATGGCCTCCACCGCCGCCTTGGACGCAGCGTAGGCCGACATCAGCGGCGGATGCGCAAAGCTGGACACGGACGCCGAGACCAGCACCTGGCCGCGCTGTTTCAGCAGTTCGGGCAGGGCCGCACGCACGGTGTGGAACACACCCAGCACATTGACCTCGATGCAGCGCTGCCAGGCCAGCGGGTCGGTGTGGGCCAAGGGCCCGAACGAAGCCACGCCGGCGTTGGCCCACACCACGTCCAGGCGGCCGTGCCGGGCCACTGCGGCCGCCACGGCAGCCGCGCATTGGGCAGGCACGGTGACATCGGCCACCACGCTGAGCACGCCAGGCGGGTCGGGCAGGTCAGCGCCTGCGCCCGCGGCCGCGGTCTGACCTGGCTGCCGGCTTGCTGCGGCATCCATCGCAGCAGCCAGCGCTGCCAAGGGTGCGGCATCGCAGTCGACCAGCACCGGCACAGCGCCCACCCGCTGCAACGCGCGTGCGCCGGCCGCCCCGATGCCAGACGCGGCACCGGTGACCAACACCACCTTGCCTTTCAGGGCCGAGCGTCTGCCGGCCTGTGCCAGGTCACGCCATTGCCACACCACGAAACCGACCAGCGCAGCCAGCAGGCCCAACACCTTGACGGCCATCAGCCAACTCATGACAAGCCCGAGACCAGGTTGGAAAGAGACCAACCGTCGAATGGCCAGCCACGGCCACCTGCCGCCACGATGCGCATGCAGCGGTGAGGTTGGCGGCCGATGGCCGCATCAGCGGGGTCGATCACGCCCTGGGCCGGGCCAGCCGCATCAATGCGCGCCGGCCGAGTGCTCGCCCAGACCATGGCGGTTGCGCCGATAGTCCCGATCGGCCTGGCGGCTGTAGAGCTCGGCCAACCACACCATGCGGTCTGCAAAGCTGCGCCGCAGTTGGGAATCGCCATTCGGCAGTGCGCTGGCATCCACCAGGTACTGCGTGGCTGCCAGCGCTGGCACAGCCAGCGTCGAGTCTGCCGGCGCCAGCAAGGCGGCACCGCCGGCACGGGCCAGCAGCACCAGCTTGCGCCGGCCGGAAACCACGGCCCGATGGTTCACGGAATCCAGGCCCAGTTCCTCGAGCCTGCGACCGATCTCCGCGTACACCAGCCGTGCGGCCAGGATGGCCGGGCGGCAGTCACGCGGCAGGCGGGCAATTCCGTGCTCGGCACGGGCATAGAGCTCGTCCGCCGCCTGGAGAAGCCGCGCCACCACGCCGGCCAGGCGCTGGTCGAACACCGGCTGGCGCAGCCAGCCATCGGGCGAGATGCCGGCCTCGCGCAACCACTGTTGCGGCAGGTAGATCCGGCCCAGCCGTGCGTCTTCGCCCACATCGCGGGCGATGTTCGTCAACTGCATCGCCACACCCAGGTCACAGGCCCTGGCCACGGCCTGCTCGTCACGCGCACCCATGATGACGGCCATCATCGCGCCCACGCTGCCGGCGACCCGGGCACCATAGGCCTGCAGGTCTTCCAGCGTCTCGTAACGGCGGCCTTCGGCGTCCCAGGCAAATCCTTCCAGCAGCGCCAGCAGCAGGGGCTTGGGCAGCGCAAACTGGCGCACCACACAGGCCAGCGCGCGGTCGCTTTCGTAGGGCTGCGGGCGTTGTGCATAGATGTCGTCGAGCCGCTGCATCAGCACGGCCAGCGCGGCGTTGCGGTCGTCGCTCAGGTCGATCGCGTCATCGGCCACCCGGCAGAAGGCGTACAGCGCAATGGCGGGTGCCCGCACGCGCGCCGGCAACAGCCGCGACGCTGCGAAGAAGGTCTTGGAGCCACCACGCATCAGTGCACGGCAGACCTCTAGGTCCAGCGCACCGGTCTGCGCCGGCAGGGAATCGGTCGTCTTGGGCATGGCTCACTCTCCGTTGATTTGCGCCACGGTGGGCACCACGGTTTGCAGGGCTTTGGCAGACATCAACACACCCGGCACGCCAGCGCCAGGGTGGGTGCTGGCGCCCACCATGTAAAGCCCTTCCACATCTTCGCTGCGGTTGTGCGGCCGAAACCAGGCGCTCTGCAGCAGCAGCGGCTCGAGCCCGAAGGCCGCACCCTTGAACGACAGCAGGCGGTCCTGGAAGTCCTGGGGTGTCATCACATGCGAGCTGATGACATGCTGGCGCAATCCGGGCAGCAAGGTTTCTTCCAACCGGCGCGCCACGGCGTCCTTGTAGGACTCGGTGACGGCCGCCCAATCGGTGCCGCTGTCGAGATGTGGCACCGGCGACAGGACATAGAACGCATCACAGCCGGCCGGCGCCACGGACGGGTCGGTGGCCGTGGGCCGGTGAAGATACAGGCTGAAGTCGTCGGTCAGCTTGTGGTGTTTGAAGATGTCGGTCAACAGGCCTTCATAGCGCGGGCCCAGCACCATGGTGTGGTGCGGCACATCGGTGTACTGCTTGTCGGTCCCGAAGTACCAGACGAACAGGCTCATCGAGTAGCGGCCGTTCTCGATGCGCTGATCGGTCCAGTGCTTGCGATGCTCGGGCGCCACCAGATGTTTGTAGGTCCAGGCGGTGTCGCTGTTGCACACCACGATGTCCGCGCGCAGGCGCTCACCGCCGGCCAGTTCCACCCCGGTGGCGCGGCCGTTCTCGATCACCACCTGGCGCACTTCGGCGTTGCAACGCAAGGCGACGCCGCGCTCGTCAAGCAGCTTGACGAGGCCACGCACCAGCGCACCGGTGCCGCCGATGGCGGAATACACGCCGAAGCGCCGCTCCAGGGCATTGATCAGGCTGTACACACCGGTCACAGAGAACGGGTTGCCGCCGATCAGCAAGGTCTGCAGGCTCATCGCAATCCGCAGCTTGGGGTGTTTGAAGTAGCCCGACACCAGGCCATGCATGGTGCGCCAGGCGCGCATGCGCACCATCGACGGCATGGCTGCCAGCAGGTCGCCGATGCTGTCGAAGGCCTTGCAGCCCAGGGCTTCAAACCCCAGGCGGTAGCAGAGGTCGGCCTCCTCGACGAACCGGTCGAAACCAGGGGCGTCATCGGGGCAGATGCGCTCGATTTCGGCACGCATGCGTGCCGGGTCGCCGCTGTAATCGAAGTGGGTACCGTCGTCGAATCGGATGCGGTAGAACGGGTCCATCAACCGCAGGTCGACATCATCGGTGAGCGTGCGGCCACACAGGGCCCACAGTTCCTCGAACATGAACGGCACGGTGATGATCGTCGGGCCGCCGTCAAAGGCAAAGCCGTCCTGGTGGCGCACATAGGCGCGCCCGCCGGGTGCGTCGAGCTTTTCGAGCAGTTGGACCTGGTAGCCCATCACGCTCAGGCGAATGGCAGCCGCCAGCCCGCCGAAGCCCGCCCCCACCACCAGGGCCACTGGCGGCGACCCCGCACGACCCACCGTGCTGGGGCCGACCGGGCTGCGGCCGGAAGGGCGGCCGCCAGGCACGCCGTCAACCGGCGTGAAAAAGCTTGTCATTCGCGGTTCTCTCGGTGGTGGCAGAGGCGCCGGGCCGGTCCGGGCCGCGGTGGCGCATGGCCCAACGCCAGAGCGCAGTCGAAGGAAGCGGTAGTACCAGCAGGCCGTGCTCGACGACCGCCATGGCCAGCATGGTGGCCACCAGCAGCCCACCCACCTGCAGGCCACCGCTGGCAGCCATGCCGTCATTGAGCAGCCAGGCCAGCGCCGCCAAGCCCCCGATGATGGAGAACGGCCACAGGGCATTCATGGGCCTGCGCCTGAAGTAGCTGCCCATGTAAACCAGGTGTGGCGGCAGGAACTCCTCGCTGAGGTTGCGCACACCGAGGAAGAGGTTGAGCTTGGCGCTGGTGCGCATGACCCACAGCACCAGGAACGTGCCCGTGCCGACCTGGTTGGGCTCGCCCCAGGTGATCGCCAAGATCAGCAGCCCCGACGCCAGGATGCCAAGCTCATGCCACACGATGGCGGCCACGGCCTGATGAAACCGCTGCCACCCCTTGGCGCCCGTTGCCAAGGGTTGCTTGCGCGACCCGGTGAGCCAGCCGGTCAGAAAGGTCAGTTCATGCCAGGCCCACACCAGCAGCGCTGAGGTGAAGGCACAGTAAGCGGCGGCAACGCTGGTCTGGCTGGCAGTGTGCGACAACGCCACCAATGCCGCCACGGCCAACACCGATGAGATCAGCACGCTCCAGCGGAAGGTGGTGCGCGGCAGGTTGTCGAGCAGCAGCACCAACCCGGTGGCGAACCACCAGATGAAGATGGCGAAGCCCACCGGCAGCATCCAGGTCATCATGCCGGGTACCGGTTGGACGGATGCAGCCGCATGGGCTGACTGCGATGGCGTGTTGCTGCTCCCACGGCGTCTACCAGGCGGGCGCCATGCGCACCTGGTCCGGCAAGGCATGGCGCTTGACGGGCAACAGATACATCCGCCCGAAGGTGAAGGCGGCGCCGACCGCACAGGCGCCACGCTGCAGAGCGCCGATCACGCCGCCACGGCCCTTGGCCAAGTCAGCCGCCTGCTGCAGGCGGAGCAGCCGGTCCATGCCCGCACGCATGGCCGGGTGGTCGATGTCCAGCGAGATCGGGAACACCTGCTCGGTGATCTGGTTGGTGATGCGGAAGACCGTGTAATCGTAGGCCGTGGGGTCCAAGCCCATGGCCGCCTTGAGCATCGGCCGGGCGTGGTCGCGCACGTACATGGTGGCGTACACCGCCAGCAGGAAGAAGCGGATCCACAGCAGGTTGCCCCCGCGCAGCAGGTGGGGCTGCGTCCGCATGATCAGGGCGAACGACTCGCCGTGGCGAAACTCGTCGTTGCACCAGCGCTCGAACCAGCGAAAGATCGGATGGAAGCGCTTCTCCGGGTGGCGCTCCAACTCGCGGAAGATGGTGATGTAGCGGGCATAGCCGATCTTCTCGGACAGGTAGGTCGCATAGAAGATGTACTTGGGCTTGAAGTACGTGTAGGCCTTGGTGCGCTTGAGGTCCCCCAGATCGATGCCCATCCCGAAGTCCTTGAGCGACTGGTTGATGAAGCCTGCATGGCGTGATTCATCACGCGCCATGTAGCGCATCAAGGCCTTGATGTCGGGGTTCTGGACGTTCTTCTGGATCTCGTTGTAGAGGATGCAGCCCGAGAACTCCGAGGTCAGCGAGCTGACCAGGAAGTCGATGAACTCCTGGTGCAGTTCAGGAGACACCTGCGAGAAACGCTCCGCCACTTCGGTGGCGAATTCCGGCGTGCGCTGGAAGTGGTCGTGGTTGTTGTCGCCCTCGTACTCGGCCAGCATGGCGTCCCATTCGGCGCGCAGGGGCGAGACGTCGAGCCGGTCCATGGCCGCGAAGTCCGTGGTGTAGAAGCGCGGCGTGAGCAGGGTCTCCTGCTTGGCCTTGGTGGCCGCGTCGGCGGCGTTGGTGATGGCCTGGGTGGCTGACATGGTGTGTCCCGAAAGAAGGATGGGGTGGGCAGTGTGGGCCGTCAGGGCCGGGCTGCAGGCGCAGCCGCCGTTTGCGGAAGGTAGCGGGAGAACGCCGCAGCGTTGCTCGGGCCGAATGATTCCAGGTCAACCCGCGAGCCGGTGGCGGGGTCGAACAACATGACCCGGCCGTCTGCATGGGAGGTCAGGCGGAAGGGCTGCTGTGAGCCCAGTTCACGTGCGCGCCGTTCGCGTGCCAGCGCACGCAGCGCACCTCGCACGAAGCCCTGCTCACCCTGCAGCACCTCGATGGTCTGGCCACTGATGCCATCGATCACGGTGACGCCTCCATCGGGCCGGTCCTCGAAACGCAGCATGCGCTCGGCCACGGTCGACGCGGCCAGTTGGTCTGGCCCGTTGCCGGTCAGGCGCACCAGTCCCACGGCAATGAGTGAAAACGCCAGGATGCCGCCGGCAACCAGCAGCACCCAGCGGGGAAAGCTGTCGGGCGCCATGGTCTTGGCCGACGCAGCCGGGGATGACAACGTGGGCATGCTCACACCGCGCTCGGCCGCAGACCGCCATTGCCGGCGGAAGAGGCAGGGCCGGCTTGCGCAGGACCCACCGCTGCAACGGCAGGCGCGGTGGCCTTGCCAGTGCATTGCGCCCAGGCTTGCTGCAGCAGCGCCGACACCTTCTGAGCGTCGGCCACGCAGCGCAGCGTGGGCTCAGGCCGGGTGAAACGCCACGGCCGCACACTGGGCCACAGGTGCAGGTAGGCAATGCGGTCAGAACCCGCCAGGCTCAGACTGATGTCTGCAGCACCCTGTCCATGCGCCCGCAGTGCTGCACCCGACAGCGCCGTCAGCGGCAGGTTGAAGGTGACGGTGAGCACGATGCCCAGGCGCATGACCACCCGGCGGTCCGTCAGGGTGTAGACCGTGGTCCGTGCGGTCATCCAGGCCAGCAGCGCCACGCTGCCCAGCCCCAGCAGCGACAGCGGCAGCACCCAGCGCAGGGACAACAATGCGTTGACCGGGCCTTCACCGGCCCAAAGCGCGGGCAACACTGCTGCGGCCGACAGCACGGCGAAGTACAGCGCGAGCTTGCGGAGGTGGAAGACATGCCGGGCCAGCGCCGCGGCGTCGGGCGAGCCCTGCCACAGGATGCGCTCATTGGCAGGCAGGCGCTCGGGCAGGCCGTACTGCGGCTCGAACTCATGCTCGTGGCCATGGTTCTGGATGGTCATGACGTCAACTCCGGGGCAGCGGTCTGGGGCGTGTGGCTGGAACGAGCGATCGGCTTGCTCAGAGCAGGGGCTCGCTGCGCTTCGGGTCGGCATACAAGGTGCCGCCGCCGTAGAAGGCGCTGATCTTTTCTTCTTCGAGCATCGTCACCACATCCGGGTTGCGGGTGCCCGGCACCTTGGCAAAGTGGTGGCCGTAGATGGAGTTGACTTCCACATGGTTGCGACGGATGCGTGCAAACGGCATCGGCAACAGCACCCGGCGGGTACCGCCGGCGGTGGTGGTCTCCAGCTCGAGGTAACGGAACATCATTTCGGCGCTGTCGATCCACAGGTCCCGCACCACGCCCCCGTGCTTGCCGTCGCCGCCCAGCACAGGCAAGCCACGGGGATCGACGTCCTGTTCTGCCACGTTGTAGGCGCTGGCCAAACGCAGCGGCTTGAGCAAGGGCTCACCGCTGTGCATGCGATCAGGCTCGTCAGCACGCAGCGAGTAGGCCGCCGGGCCCACGCCGTCGACCATCGGATCCCCGGTGGGCTCGATCGGTGAACCCGGTGAAGGTGAGGTCGAGCGGGCCATCAACGGCGGCTCGGCACGGCCGTCGGGCACGGTGACCGATTTGCCACCTGCGAGCTTATAGACCTTGGGATCTGGCACGGGCCAGCCCTTGATCACCGCCCGACCCAGGCTGTCGGACTCCATCGGGTAGCCCTCGCGGTGGCCTTCGCGCACCAGGTAGTAGATGAGCCCGGCAAAAAACAGCCAGAACATGTAGAGCATGATCTGCGCGAGATCGACGTAACCGGTGATGGTGGTGAAGTTCTGCATGTCTGCTTCTCCTCTTGGTGGCTGGTCAGCCCGGCAGGTCGGCCAGACCGAGACGGGTAGATTCGGGTTTGAGGGATGTCGCCTGGCGGCCCACCAGCGGGCCAATGGCGATCAGGGTGACGAACAACAAAATCATCTCAAGGTAATAGACGGCGCTGTACCCGGTGACGGGTTGGGCCAGCGCTTGGCCCAGGGCACCTTGCGTTGCCAGGGTTGAAATGGAATCACGCAGCGCCCCGCCGATGAACATCGACAGACCGGCGGCCAGGGCCTGCACCGCACCCCAGGCGCCCAGGGCCATGCCGACGAAGCGGCCCTGCTCGAGGTGCATCGCAGCCAACAGTGTGCCCACAGCGAACAAGCCGCCACTCAAGCCGATGCCGAAGGCGCCCAGCCGGAACAACCAGCTGGCGTCCATGGGTGCCGCAAAGATGACAGCCGCGAAGGCCGGCAGGCCCAGCACCACGCCGTAACCTGCCAGGCGCAGGGGATCGAGTCCGCGCGCCAGGCTGCGGCCCGACAGGATGTAGCCGATCAGGGCACCGCCTGCCAGCAGCGCGGTCAGACCACTGGTGGCGCTGACGCTCAGGCGCAGGATCTCGCCGCCGTAGGGCTCAAGCACCACGTCCTGCATGTTGAAGGCCATGGTGCCCAGGCCGGTGGCCCACAGGAACCGGCGCGAGCGCGGGTTCTGGATGAAGCTGCCCCAGGCGTGGCGGAAGGGCACTGCCGGCTCGGTCTTCATCGCCGCTGCATGCGCCGGGTTGCGCGGCTCTTGCTTCCACAAGGCATAGGCGTTAGTCAGCAGGACGAACATCGCCGTGCCTTGCACCACCTGCACCAGGCGCTGCGGGCTGAAGTCGGCCAGCAGCACGCTGTACACCAGGCTTCCCAGTACCGTGCCCAGCAGCAGCATCACGTACATCAGCGCCACCACGCGCGGACGGGTTGCCGCGCTGGCCTGGTCGGTGGCCAGCGCCAGCCCCGCCGTCTGCGAGGTCTGCAGACCAGCACCGACCATCAGAAAGGACGCCGCGGCCGCGCCCTGGCCCACCCAGTCAGGTGTGGGCACCGCACCACCGCCCGACAGCACCAGCAGGGCGAAGGGCATGATGCCCAGGCCGAAGAACTGCACCATGGTGCCGCCCCACATGAAGGGCACGCGCTTCCAGCCGAATGCCGAGCGCAGGGTGTCGGACTGGAAGCCGGTGATGGCACGGAACGGCGCAACCAGCAGCGGCAGTGCCAGCATCAGCGCCACCAGCCAAGCCGGGACCAGCAACTCGAAGATCATCACGCGGTTCAGCGTGCCCAGCATCAGGGCCAAGGTCACACCCATGGTGAACTTGAACAGCGACAGCCGCAGCAGGCGCGGCAGCGGCAGGTCGGCGCTGGCGGCGTCGGCAAAGGGCAGGTACTCCGGGCCCAGCGTGGACCAGGCCCGGATGACACGCTGCGCCATCGGCTTGCGTTTGGCGGGCTTCATGGCCGGCTCAGCTCCATGGCCTGGGAGGTGTAGAACCCGCTGGACACGCGCTGCGTGCGGTTGGCGGCCCACTGGGGCATCTGCTGCGCGGCGCGCCCCCGCAGTGAAGATTCGGCCACCGGCTCGATCCAGGGCGCACGGTTGCTGCTGGGAAACAGCCGCCCGACTTGGCGCAATGTCGCCAGCAGGCGGGTGCGGGGTGCGAAGGTGAACAGCATGCTGTGCTGGGTGCGCAGCGACCAGCTGTGCAGGATGCGCACCATGTCGGCTTCGTCGTAGTGGATCAGCGAGTCCATCGCCACCACGTGGTCGAAATGCCCGAGCGCGGTGTCGAGCATGTCGCCGCTGCGCCAGTCGATCTGTCCGGTCAGTGCCTCCTGGCTGAGCACCTCGTCGACGCGCCGGCGCGCCACATCCACCAACTGCGGCGACAGGTCAATGGCCAGCACATGCGCGCCCCGCCGCGCCGCCTCCAGGGCCAGCGCACCAGTGCCGCAGCCGGCGTCCAGGATGCGCACGCCGTGCAAGTCTGCAGGCAGCCAGTCAAGCAGTTGCGCGCGCATGCGGTTGCGACCGGCACGCACGGTGGTGCGGATGCGTCCGACCGGTGCGGTGGACGTCAACTGCTCCCAGGCCTTGACGGCAGTGCGATCGAAGTAGTCTTCGATCTTGCTGCGGCGTTGTTCGTAGGCGGCGCTGTCCATGGCCTTGGCTTTCAGTCGAAGCCCAAGAGATCGAAGATGTCACGGTCCTTCATGGGCACCGCGTTGTATTCCTTGCCGCCCAGCCACAGGTCGGCAGCCAGGCGCATGTACTCGCGCTGCACCTTCTCGAGTTCGGGCGAATGCTCCATCTCGAACAGCGTGCTCTTCTTCAGCCGGCTGCGACGGATCACGTCCAGGTCGGGGAAGTGCGCCGCCAGCTCCAGGCCGATCTTTGCGTTGTACTTGTCGATCTGGTCGGTGCCTGCCGAGCGGTTGGCGATCACACCGCCCAGGCGCACGTTGTAGTTCTTGGCCTTGGCGCCGATGGCCTGCACGATGCGGTTCATGGCGAAGATGGAATCGAAGTCGTTGGCGGTCACGATCATCGCGCGATCGGCATGCTGCAGTGGAGCGGCAAAACCCCCACACACCACGTCGCCCAGCACGTCGAAGATCACCACGTCGGTGTCTTCGAGCAGGTGGTGCTCCTTGAGCAGCTTCACCGTCTGGCCGACCACATAGCCACCGCAACCGGTGCCGGCAGGCGGGCCGCCGGCCTCCACGCACATCACGCCGTTGTAGCCCTCGAAGACAAAGTCTTCCACCCGCAGTTCCTCGGCATGGAAGTTCACCGTCTCGAGCACGTCGATGACGGTGGGCAGCATCTTCTTCGTCAGCGTGAAGGTGCTGTCGTGCTTGGGGTCGCAGCCGATCTGCAGCACCCGCTTGCCCATCTTGCTGAAGGCCGCGCTCAAGTTGCTGCTGGTGGTGCTCTTGCCGATGCCGCCCTTGCCGTAGATGGCGAACACCTTGGCGGTGCCGATCTTGACCGAAGGATCGAGCTGCACCTGCAGGCTGCCCTCGCCATCCAGACGCGGATTTCCTGGCTTGGGGCCGCGAGCGATCTGCGACGGCGCAAGGGTGGTGGTGTTCATGCAGTGGCCCTTTCAACGGCGACGGGGACAAAGACGCCTTCGAGGCGGTCTTCCAGTTCTTCACCCACCCGGCGCAGCGCATCCAGGGTGGCGGCATCGGGTTGCCAGTAGTTGCGCTCCGATGCTTCGATCAGGCGGTTGGCCACGCGCGCCGAGGCGGTGGGGTTCAGCCGGGCCAGCCGGTCCCGCATCTCGGGGTCGAGCATGAAGGTTTCAGTCAGCTGCTTGTAGACCCAGGGCTGCACCTGACCGGTGGTTGCGCTCCAACCCATGGTGTTGGTGACATGCACCTCGATCTGGCGGACGCCCTCGTAGCCATGCTCCAGCATGCCTTCATACCACTTGGGGTTGAGCATGCGGGTGCGGGTTTCCAGCGACACCTGCTCGCGCAGGGTGCGCACCGCACCCTCGCCCTTGGTCTGGTCGCCGATGTAGACCGGCGGGGTGGCGCCGCCCTTGGCCACCTTGACAGCCTGGGTGATGCCACCCAGGGTGTCGAAGTAGTTGTCGACCGTGGTGACGCCCAACTCCACCGAATCGAGGTTCTGGTAGGTGAGCTGCACATCGGCCAGGGCACTCTTGAGCAAGGCCGTCTGCTGCACCGCCCGGCCGGTGCGCCCGTAGGCAAAGCCCTTGCGGCGGGTGTAGGTCTCGGCCAACTCGCCCTCCTCGCCCCACTTGCTGCTTTCGACCAGGTTGTTGACGTTCGAACCGTAGGCGCCTTCGGCATTGCCGTAGACGCGCAGCGACGCGATCTCCAGCGTGCAGCCATGCTCCTTCTGGTAGTCCAGCGCATGCTTGCGGATCCAGTTCATCGCCAGCGGTTCTTCCGCTGAGGCGGCGAGGAAGGCGGCCTCGGCCAGCAGGCGGATCTGCAGCGGCATCAGGTCGCGGAAGATGCCCGAGAGCGTGATCACCACGTCCACCCGCGGGCGGCCCAGCTCGGCCAGCGGGATCAGCGTGGCGCCGGCGATGCGGCCATAGCTGTCGAAGCGCGGCAGTGCGCCCATCAGGGCCAGCGCCTGCGCGATGGGCGCGCCCTCGTTCTTCAGGTTGTCGCTGCCCCACAGCACCATGGCGATGGATTCGGGCGCCGGGTGGCCCTCGGCCACATGCCGGTCCAGCAGCAGCTGGGCCTGTTTGGCACCGTCCTTCACGGCGAAGGCACTGGGGATGCGGAACGGGTCGAAGCCATGGATGTTGCGGCCCGTGGGCAGCACCGCCGGCGTGCGCAGGATGTCGCCACCAGGCGCGGGGCGGATGAAACGGCCGTCCAGCGCATTCAGCAGGGCCGCCACCTCGGTGTCGACCGCCAGCATCTGGTCGGTATCCGCCAGCTCGCGCAGCAGTGCCAGGTTGGCGTCGTCGCGGACCAGGGCGCCGGCCTGCAAGGCGTGCTCCACGCTGCGGCCGTCGACCAGGGCAGCCACGGCCGCGCGTGGCAGCGTGCGGCCATGCGAGGCATCGGCCATGGCCAGCAGCATGTCGGTGCGCTCGGCGGCGCTCGGCGCACGGCCGGTGACATGCAGCCCATGCGGGATCAGCGTGTATTCCAGCTCCAGCATCTGGTCAGCCAGCTCCAGCACCCGGGCGTCGGCGCCGCCGCTGGGCGTGGCGTCCCACAGCGGCTCGGCCTCGGCCAGGTTCAACTCGGCAGCCTGGCTTTGCAGCAGCACCACCAGCTCGGCACGCTCTGCGGCCTGCGGTGCCACGGTGCGCCAGCGCTCGATGCTGCCCTTCAGGTCATTCAGGCCCTTGTACAGGCCGGCCTGGGCAATGGGCGGTGTGAGGTAGCTGATCAGCGTGGCACCGGAACGGCGCTTGGCGATGGCGCCCTCGGACGGATTGTTCGAGGCGTAGAGGTAGATGTTGGGCAGATCGCCGATCAGGCGGTCGGGCCAGCAGCTGCCGCCCATGCCGCTTTGCTTGCCGGGCATGAACTCCAGCGCGCCGTGGGTGCCGAAATGCAGCACCGCATGGGCGGCAAAGTCTTCCCGCAGGTAGCGGTAGAAGGCCGAGAAGGCATGCGTGGGCGCCAGGCCCTTCTCGAACAGCAGGCGCATCGGGTCGCCCTCATAGCCGAACGAGGGTTGCACGGCCACCAGCACGTTGCCGAACTGCCGCCCCAACACCCAGATGGCGCGGCCGTTGCTGAGCTGCTTGCCCGGTGCCGGGCCCCACTGGCCTTCGATCTCGGCCAGCCAGCGCTCGCGGCGCACATGGTCGTCGGTGGGGATCAGCGCATGCACGTTGGCATCGGCACCGTGTTGCTGGGCGTTGCCATTCAACACGGCGTCACGCAGCGCGTCGATGTTGGCTGGCAGGTCCACGGAGTAACCCTGGGCCTTCATCGCCACCAGGGTGTGGAACATCGACTCGAACACCGACAGGTAGGCGGCGCTGCCGATGTTGCCGGCATTGGGCGGGAAGTTGAAGATCACCACCGCCACCTTGCGCTGCGCGCGCTGGCTGCGGCGCAACGCCACCAGCTTGCCCACCCGCGCGGCCAGCATCAGCGCCCGCTCGGGGCAGGAGGCCATGTCCTGCGCGGTGTCGGTCGCCTTGAAGGTGCAGTGGTGGTCGCAGCCCTGGCAGGTGACACCGGCCGCGCCGGGCCGGCCGCCGAAGACGATGGGGCCGGTCGAGCCGTCCAGCTCGGGGATGGCCACCATGATGGTCGATTCCACCGGCAGCAGGCCGCGCTCGGAGCCGCCCCACTGGTCCAGCGTCTGGAACTCGACCGGATGCGCTGCCACGTAGGGCACGTCCAGCGTGGCCAGCACATCTTCGGCCGCCTTGGCGTCGTTGTAGGCCGGGCCGCCCACCAGCGAGAAGCCGGTCAGCGAGACCACGGCGTCGACGATGGGCCGGCCGTTCTGCATGAAGAACTTGTCGATCGCCGGGCGCGAATCTAGCCCAGCGGCAAAGGCCGGGATCACCCGCAGGCCACGCGCTTCCAGCGCGGCGATCACACCGTCGTAGTGGCCGGCATTGTTCGACAGCAGGTAGCTGCGCAGCAGCAGCACGCCCACCGTGCCTTGCGCCTGCTGCGGTTGCGGCAGCGCGGCGGATTCCTCCGACAGGCGCCCGGGCATGCGGGGGTGGTACACCCCCAACTCGGGGTAGTCGACCGGCGGGGTGGCCTTGACCAGGCCCCGCAGGCCCTGACGTGCCCCGGCAGCGCCACGGTCGATCACATGCCGCACGAGATTGAGCATGTTCTCGTCGGAGCCGCCCAGCCAGTACTGCAGGGTGATGAAGTAGGCCCGAACGTCCTGCGCGGTGCCCGGGATGAAGCGCAGCATCTGCGGCAGGCGGCGCAGCATCTTCATCTGCGCGGCGCCGCCGGTGGCCGGCTTGTCCTTGCCCTCCTTGCCACCCCCGCGCAGCTTCTTCAGCAGCGCCATCGGGCCGCTGGCCGGCTTGCTCATGTCGAAGTGGCCCAGGCGGGTGAGCCGGGTGACCTCGATGGCAGACGCCATGCAGATCATCGCGTCGCACTGGTCGCGGCGGGCTTGCAGCGCCGGCAGGATCGGCAGGAAGTGGTCTTCCAGGAACAGCATGCCGGCGACCACGATGTCGGCGGCCTCGATGTCGGCGATGCACCGGGCGGTGGCGGCGTCGTTGCCGGCATATTCAGAGGCGGCGTGCAGGCTCAGCTGCAGGCCCGGGAACTCGCGGCGCAGGCTGGGGCTGGCGCGCGTGACCGCGCTGGCCAGGTGCGAATCCATCGTGACGATGACTAGCCGCAACGGCGTGCTGGCCACGGCAGCCCTGGATTCAACGGCTGAGATGGGCTTTGGCGTCATACAGTGTCTCGACAGTGATGGTGGCCAGGCCACGTTCCAGCGCGTAGCGCTCGGTGTTGCGGCGGGCCTTGCCGCGCACGAAGAAGGGAATCTTCTTCAGCTCGAGTTCGGCGTCGGTCGCCCAGGTGCTGACGGTGGGCGCGCCATCGCGCTGTGCGGCGGTGGCCAGCACGGCTGTGGCGTCTTCCGCAGCAGCAGCCTGGACGGGGTTGGTCTGCGCCTGCACTGCCGCTGGCACTGCTGCAGACACAGCAGGCGGCTGCGCCGGCATCGGCGTGCCGGCACGGGCGGAATCTGACTGGGTCGACCGCCCCAGGTGCGACGGTGCGGCGTTCTCGTGGAATTCCTCGTCGCCCTTGAACATGCCCAGCAGGTGCTCTTCCAGGCCCATCATCAGCGGGTGCACCCAGGTGTCGAACAGCACGTTCGCGCCCTCGATGCCCATCTGCGGCGAGTACCGCGCGGGGAAGTCCTGCACATGCACCGGCGCGGAAATCACCGCGCAGGGCACGCCCAGGCGCTTGGCAATGTGGCGCTCCATCTGCGTGCCCAGCACCAGCTCGGGCAGGGCCTCGGCGATGGCAGCCTCGACCTCCAAGTAGTCGTCGCTGATCAGCGCCTCGACGCCATAGAGCTTGGCGGCCTCGCGCACCTCACGTGCAAACTCGCGGCTGTAGGTGCCCAGGCCCACCACGGTGAAGCCCAGTTCGGTGGCTGCCACCCGGGCAGCCGCCACCGCATGGCTGGCGTCGCCGAAGACAAACACCCGCTTGCCGGTGAGGTAGGTGCTGTCGACCGAGCGCGCATACCAGGGTGCGCGGGTGCCGCTGGCACCCATGTCAGCGTTGATCTCGGCCAGCAGCGGGGCGGCGTCCACGCCGGCGAATTGCGCCACCTCGGCGATGAAGTCACGCGTGGCGCCCATGCCGATGGGCACCACGGTGGTGTGCGGCAGGCCGTGGGTGCGCTTGAGCCAGGCGGCGGCCGTGCCGGCGATCTCGGGATAGAGCACCACGTTGAAGTCGGCCTCGGCCAGGCGGCGCAGGTCGGCCACGCTGGCACCCTGCGGCGCGCTGACGTGCACGTCCACGCCCAGCCGCGCCAGCAGCCGGGTGATCTCGGTCACGTCGTCGCGGTGGCGGAAACCCAGCGCGGTAGCACCCAGCAGGTTGCAGCGCGGGCGCTGGCCGGCCGGCCGCGGCGCCGAGCGATCCATCCGCTGCGCCGGCGCAGGGCAGAGGTGCCGCACCAGTTGGTAGAAGGTCTCGGCCGCGCCCCAGTTCTCCTTGCGTTGGTAGCTGGGCAGTTCCAGAGCAACCACCGGCAGCGGCAGGGCCAAGGCCAAGGCCAGGCCGCCCGGGTCGTCCTGGATCAACTCGGCGGTGCAGGACGACCCCACCAGCATCGCCGCAGGCCGGAAGCGCTCGTACGCATCGCGCGCTGCGGTCTTGAACAGCTCGGCCGTGTCGCCGCCCAGGTCACGCGCCTGGAAGGTGGTGTAGGTGACAGGAGGACGCTTGTCGCTGCGCTGGATCATCGTGAACAGCAGGTCGGCGTAGGTGTCGCCCTGCGGCGCGTGCAGCACGTAGTGCACGTCCTGCATCGCCGTGGCGATGCGCATGGCGCCGACGTGCGGCGGCCCTTCGTAGGTCCAGAGCGTGAGCTGCATGGGTCAGACTGTGATCAAGGGGGCGGCGCGCAGGTCCGGACGCACAACCGGGGGGATGCCCAGTTTGTGGCGGCGCAGCAGCGGGCGGGCAAACAGCTCGGCCAGGTCGCCAGCCTGGTCGAAGCCCTGGATCGGGCTGAACACCAGCTCGATCGACCACTTGGTGGCCAGACCCTCAGCCTCCAGTGGATTGGCGAGCCCCAGGCCGCAGACCACCAGGTCGGGCGCCTGGGCGCGGCAGCGGTCGAGTTGCGCCTCCACATGCTGGCCTTCAGACAGCATGGTGCCGGCCGGCAGCAGTGCCAGTTCGGCGGCCATGTGGGCGCGGTGCAGATACGGCGTGCCCACTTCCGTGAGCTGCATGCCCAGCTCGCGCGACAGGAAGCGCGCCAGTGGCAGCTCCAGCTGGGAATCCGGGAAAAAGAAGATGCGCTTGCCAGCCAAACGCGGACGGTGAGCCGCCGTGGCCTGCAGCGCCCGCGCCTTGGCAGGGGCGATGGTGCGTTCAAACAACACCGGGTTGACAGCGAAGGCGGTTGCTGCCACCTGCAGCCAGGCCTCGGTTCCCTCGGCGCCCAGCGGGAACGGCGCCACCAGGCGCTGGGCGCCACGGGCCTCCAGCGCGCGGGCCGTGTCGGCCAGAAAAGGCTGTGCCAGCAGCAGCCGGGTGTTGGGGCCGATGGCCGGCAAGGCGCCGGCACGCCGCGGCGGGAAGAACTGCACCGGCCCCAGTCCCATGGCGTCGAACAGGCGCTGGAACTGGTCTTCCACCACGTCGGCCAGCACACCGGCGACCAGCAGCGTGGGCGCAGCACCCGCCGCAGCGGCGGGCATCTCGGGCACCAGGGCCGCCAGGCAGGCGTCTTCGCCCTGGGTGAAGGTGGTCTCGATGCCGCTGCCCGAGTAGCTGAGCACCCGCACCTTCGGCAGGTGGCGGGCCGACAGGCGCTGCGCCGCACGCGACAGGTCGAGCTTGATCACTTCCGACGGGCAGCTGCCCACCAGGAACAACAGCTTGATTTCGGGGCGGCGCGCCAGCAGCTGGTGCACCACGCGGTCGAGCTCGTCCTGCGCGTCGGCCAGGCCGGCCAGGTCGCGCTCGTCGATGATGGCAGTGGCAAAGCGCGGCTCGGCGAAGATCATCACACCGGCGGCGCTTTGCAGCAGGTGCGCGCAGGTGCGCGAACCCACCACCAGGAAAAAGGCGTCCTGGATCTTGCGGTGCAGCCAGACGATGCCGGTGAGGCCGCAGAACACCTCGCGCTGGCCACGTTCGCGCAGCACCGGGGCGTCGCTGCAGCCGCCGGCTGCAGGTTCAGACTGGATCGGGATCACGGCACTCATCAGGCAGCACCTGCTAGCGCAGCGTCGGCACGCGCCATGTCCAGGCGGGCCAGGCGCAGCTTCCAGACGAACTGGCCAGCGTTGATCACGTAGGTGGCATAGGCCGCCAGCGCCAGCAGCATCTGGCCACGGGCGTCGAGAGCGCCGGTGAACAGCGCCACCAGGTAGGCGGTGTGCAGTGCCAGCACCAACATGCTGAACACGTCTTCCCAGAAGAAGGCCTCGGCGAACAGCCACTTGTCGAAGACCACCTTCTCCCAGATGCAGCCGGTGATCATGATGGTGTAGAGCGTGATCGTCTTCACCACCACCGACACGGTGGCTGCCTCCAGGCCGTTGCCGGTGGCCAGGTAACGCAGCACCAGCCCCAGGCTGACCGCGAACACCAGAAACTGCAACGGCGCCAGCAGACCCTGCACCAACGTCCACTTGCTGGCATCACGGCGCACACGCTGCTCGGGCGTGTACAGCGGGGGGCGGGCGGCGCGGGGTTTGTCGGTGCGCAGAAAGGGGCTGGTCCGGAGGCTAGGCATGAACCGGAATCTAGAGGGGCGCCCGCAAAGTGTCAATCCTGGTTGACGTCTTTTCTGCCTGACATTAACCTCCGGCTGAACTTGGGATTGATCCCCACTTGACGCGCACGGATGCGGGACTGACATTCGGCCGTCATACCAAACCACAGTCGACAGAAGACTGCCAGGTTGCCTGCAGAGCGCGCCGATCCGTTGACGGCGGCTCATCCGGCCCTGATTGAGGAGATCACAGTGAGCCGCATGCAACCCGAAAAGACGAGCGCTGCCAACGCGCCTGCCGCTGACTGGCACAACGGCGAGCAACCCGATTGCTGGGCCGAGATGCAGGCGATCACCGCCAACCAGGGCCACGCGGCCTGGGCCGGGCTGGCCAGCCAGCGCCCGGCAGTGGAAGAGCGCCTGTCGCGCCTGGTCGACACCATCGAACGGGACATCATTCCCCGTCTGGTGCGCGCCCACAGCCAAACGCCGGCGGCCAACAGCGCTGTTGACATGGCCCTGCCCACCCGCGCGGACGTGGTGGCTTTCACGGCCCATGTGATGGACCGCGACGACGCCGGCATCCAAGTGCAGTTGGCCGAGCTGCGCTCGTGCGGCGTCAGTGTGGAGTCGATCTACGTCGGCCTGCTGGCGCCCGCGGCTCGCCACCTCGGAGAACTGTGGGACGATGATCGTTGCCACTTTGCCGACGTCACTGTGGGCATGGGGCGCCTGCAGCAGATCATGCGGGGCCTGAGCACCGCATTCGGCACCGAGATCGACCCTCCGGCCGGCGGCCGGCGCGCTTTGCTGATGCCAGCACCGGGCAACCAGCACACCTTTGGCTTGTCGATGGTGGCTGAGTTTTTTGCGCGGGCGGGCTGGGAGGTGGTCGGTGTGATGGACCCGCAGGCCGCAGGGTTCGAAGACAGGATCAAGGACGAATGGTTCGATCTGGTGGGCATCTCGGCAGGCAGCACAACCCACCTGGACAGCATCCTCGCGTGCATTGCCAAGGTGCGGCGCCTGTCGCACAACCGCGCGGTCGCGGTGATGGTGGGCGGGCCGCTGTTTGTCACCCACCCCGAACTGGTGGAGCAGCTGGGTGCCGATGGCGTGGCCACCGACGGCCAGCATGCGCCGGCTCTGGCCGAGCGACTGTTGGGCCGCCGCGTCAAGGGGTTTTGAGGCCACGCAGCGCCCTGCCGCAGGAACTTCCGGCATGAAAAAGAGCAAGCCGGCTGCCACCCGGACCATCGGCGAGTTCAAACAAGCGCGCCAAACCCTGTCCGACATCGATGCCGAGGCCATCGCAGCCCTGCTGTGCACTGCCACCGACGTGACGCTGGTGATCGACGACACGGGCACCATCCTCGACATGGCCTTCGGTGACGAGGCGCTGGCGCACGAACTGGGCGATGCGTGGATCGGCATGCGCTGGATCGACACCGTCAGCGATGACAGCCATGCCAAGGTGCGGACACTGTTGTCGCCGCCGGCCTCGGGCGCCATGCGCTGGCGGCAGATCAACCAGACGGTCCCCGGCGGCGGCACCATGGCGTTGAGCTTTGCCAGCCAAGCCTTGCCGGCACAGGGGACCAAGCCGGCGCGCTGGTTTGTCTTCGGTCGCGACCTGCGCGTGACCATGGCGTTGCAGCAGCGTTTGGTGGAAGCCCAGTTGTCGGTCGAGCGCGACTACGCACGGTTCCGCCAAGCCGAACTGCGCTACCGCCAGCTGTTCCAGATGGCCGGCGAGGCCGTGCTGGTGGTCGACGCCGGTAGCGGCCGCGTGCTGGAGGCCAACCCTGCAGCCGTCACCATGATGGGCACGCCGGCAGAGAAGCTGGTCGGGCAGGTGTTCCCTCTGGGCCTGACACCGCGCAGCACCAAGTTGGTGACCACGCTGCTGGCGGCGGCGCGGCGCACCGGCCGTGCCGACCCGGTCAGTGCCGAACTCGCCGAAGGCCGCAGCGCGGTGCAGGTGTCGGCCACGCTGCTGCACCAGGACCAGAGCCACCTGCTGCTGGTGCGGCTGTCGCGCATCGACCACCAACAGGGCCAGGCGCATGGCGCAGAGTCGGCGATGTTGCTGCAACTGGCCCAGGGCGCACCCGATGGCCTGGTGGTCACCGATCTGGACGGCTTGGTGCAGGCCGCCAACACCGAATTCATCAACCTCTGCCAGATGGCCGGCGAGGAGCAGATGCGCGGCCAGTCGCTGGAGCGCTGGCTGGGTCGCACCGATGTGGACCTGGGCGTGCTGGTGTCCAACCTGCGCCAGCGCGGTGCGGTCAAGCTGTTTGCCACCACGCTGCGTGGCGAGTTCGGCGCCAGCACCGAGGTCGAGATCTCGGCGGTCACCGTCACCCGGTCTGACCCGATGCTGTTGGGGTTCACCGTGCGCGACGTCGGCCGCCGGCTGCAGCCCGAAGCCGCCGCTGCGCAAACCCTGCCGCGCTCGGTCAACCAGCTGACTGAACTGGTGGGGCGGGTGCCGATGAAGGACATCGTCGGCGAGACCACCGACCTGATCGAAAAGCGCTGCATCGAGGCTGCGCTGGAGCTCACCCGCGACAACCGCGCCTCGGCGGCCGAGATCCTGGGCCTGTCGCGTCAGAGTCTGTACGTCAAGTTGCGGCGTTACGGCTTGGGCGACCTGGGTCCCGGCGTCGAGAAGTAGCCGCCCGCCGGTCCACCGGCGCCCCGGGATCATGTAAATCCCGGTTGACACTTTTATGTGTCAGGCCGAAGAATCAGCGCATGCCGAGACCCGCGCTGTCGACCGTCGCCGAACTGTTCAAGCCCATCACCTGGTTCCCGCCGATGTGGGCCTTCGGGTGCGGGGTGGTGGCCTCGGGCGCACCGATCGCGGATCGCTGGGGTCTGGTGTTGGTGGGCATCCTGCTGGCCGGCCCGTTGGTGTGTGCCACCAGCCAAGCGGTGAATGACTGGTTCGACCGCCATGTCGACGCCATCAACGAACCCAACCGGCCCATTCCGTCGGGTCGGATGCCGGGCCGCTGGGGCCTGTACATCGCCGTGCTGTGGACCTTGTTGTCGCTGGCCGTGGGCATGGTGCTGGGGCCGGTGGGCTTTGCAGCCGCCGCCGCCGGGCTGCTGCTGGCGTGGGCGTACAGCGCGCCGCCGCTGCGCCTGAAGCGCAACGGCTGGTGGGGCAATGCGGCCTGCGGCTTGTCGTATGAAGGCCTGGCCTGGATGACCGGCGCAGCTGTGATGGCCGCCGGCGGCTGGCCCAGTGAACGGTCGATGCTGCTGGCCCTGCTCTACAGCATCGGGGCACACGGCATCATGACGCTGAACGACTTCAAGTCGATCGAGGGCGACAGGCAGATGGGCATCGGCTCGCTGCCGGTGCGCCTGGGGGTGGACGGTGCCGCCCGCACCGCCTGCCTGATGATGGCGCTGCCGCAGGTGGTGGTGGTGGTGATGTTGGCCCAATGGGGTGCCAGCAGCCACGCGCTGGGCGTGGCAGGTCTGCTGGCGGTGCAGGTCGTGCTGATGCTGCGCTTCCTGGCCCGCCCGCGTGAGCGTGCCATCTGGTACAGCGCGCTGGGCATCAACTTCTTCGTCATCGGCATGCTGGTCAGCGCCTTCGCGCTGCGGGCCACCACCGGGCAGGCAGGATGACACCACAAGCCGGAGGCCACTTCAGCTGGTGGCAGATCTTCCGGCTGGGCCTGGTGCAGGCCTGCCTGGGTGCAGTGGTGGTCACCACCACATCCACATTGAACCGGGTGATGGTGGTCGAGCTGGCGCTGCCGGCGCTGTTGCCGGGTGCGCTGGTGGCGCTGCACTATCTGGTGCAGATGCTGCGGCCGCGCCTGGGCCACGGCAGTGACGTGACAGCCCGACGCACGCCGTGGATCGCCGGCGGCATGGCGGTGCTGGCCAGCGGCGGCTTCCTGGCCGCGCTGGCCACGGTCTGGATGGGCAGCAGCCCGGCAGCCGGCATCGTCCTGGCAGTGGCGGCCTTCGTGCTGATCGGCCTGGGCGTGGGCGCGGCAGGCACGTCGCTGCTGGTGCTGCTGGCCAAGCGGGTGGCGGCCGACCGCCGCGCCGCGGCGGCCACCGCCGTGTGGCTGATGATGATCGTCGGCTTTGCCGTGACCGCCGGCGTCAGCGGCAAGCTGCTCGACCCGTACACGCCGGCGCGGCTGCTGCAGGTCAGCGGCGGTGTCTGCGCACTGGCGCTGGTGGCGTCACTCCTGGCGCTGTGGGGCGTGGAAACGGCCCAGGCGCCAGCCGAGGCGCCTGATGCAGCCGTCGCCAAGCCCGACTTCCGCGCCGCGCTGGCGCAGGTGTGGGCCGACAGCGATGCCCGCCGCTTCACCATCTTCGTGTTCGTGTCGATGCTCGCCTACAGCGCGCAAGACCTGATCCTGGAGCCCTTTGCCGGCATGGTGCACGGCTACACCCCCGGCGAGAGCACACAGCTGTCGGGTGTGCAGCACGGCGGCGTGCTGCTGGGCATGCTGATGGCGGCGTTTGCGGGCCGGCGCCTGGCCGGGCGCGCGCTGGGCTCGCTGCGCGGCTGGGTGGTGGGCGGCTGCATCGCCTCGGCCTTGGCCATGGCCGGTCTGGTGGCCGCCGGGCTGCTGGGCACGGCGTGGCCGCTGCGCGCCACGGTGTTTGTGCTGGGCGTGTCCAACGGCGCGTTCTCCATCGCCGCCATCGGCGCCATGATGGCCCTGGCCACCCAGGGCGAGCCAGGCCGCGAGGGCGTGCGCATGGGCTTGTGGGGCGCTGCGCAGGCGGTGGCCTTCGGCATGGGCGGCCTGCTCGGCGCCGCGGCCAGCGATGTGTCGCGCCAGCTGATCGGCACACCGGGCGAAGCCTATGCCCTGGTGTTCGGGCTGGAAGGCCTGTTGTTCATCGTGGCCGCGGGCCTGGCCTGGCGCGTGGCCGTGCCGGCACCAGCAACCCCAGCCATCTCTCAGCCCAACCCCACCAACAGGCGGCAGGGCACCCTTACCCCGGCCAATGAACTCGGAGCAGCAACATGAGCCTCATCCCCAGCCCGACGGCGCAGGCCGAAACCTTTGACGTGGTGGTGGTCGGCGGCGGGCCCGCTGGCGCCACCGCCGCCGACGACCTGGCACGCAAGGGCCGCAAGGTCCTGCTGCTGGACCGCGCCGGCCGCATCAAGCCCTGTGGTGGCGCCATCCCACCGCGCCTGATCAAGGACTTCGCCATCCCCGATTCCCAACTGGCGGCGCGCGCCCAGTCGGCGCGCATGGTGTCGCCGGCCGATGTGAAGGTGGACATCCCGATCGAAGGCGGCTTTGTCGGCATGGTCGACCGCGAGCACTTCGACGAGTTTCTGCGCGCGCGCGCGGCCAGCCATGGCGCCCAGCGCCGCAGCGGCCGCTTCGAGCGGCTGGAGCGTGACGCCGACGGCACGGCCGTGGTCCTGTACCGTCCCTCTGGCGGCGATGGCGTTGACGCCGAGGGGCCGCTGTGGTCCGTGCGGGCCAAGGCAGTGATCGGTGCCGACGGCGCGCGCTCGCTGGTGGCGCAGCAGGCCATCCCGGGTGTCAGCAAGGTGGCCTGCGTCTTTGCTTACCACGAGATCATCGCCCTGCCCGATGAACAGCCGGCCGGCTACGACCCCACACGCTGCGACGTGGTCTACCGCGGCAGCATCTCGCCCGACTTCTACGGCTGGGTGTTCCCGCACGGCAAGACGCTGTCCATCGGCACCGGCAGTGCCGACAAGGGCTTCAGCCTGCGCGGGGCGGTGGCCACCTTGCGTGCCGAAGCCGGCCTGGCCGGCGCCCGCACCATCCGCCGCGAGGGTGCGCCACTGCCGATGAAGCCGCTCAAGTGCTGGGACAACGGCCGCGACGTGGTGGTGGTGGGTGATGCCGCCGGCGTGATCGCTCCGTCGTCGGGTGAGGGCATCTACTACGCCATGGCCAGCGGCCGGCATGCCGCCACCGCCGTGGGCGCCCTGCTGGAAGGCGCATCACCCCGCTGTCTGGGCCAGGCACGCAAGCTGTTCATGCGTGAGCACGGCCGCGTGTTCTGGGTGCTGGGGATCATGCAGCGGTTCTGGTACAGCAGCGACAAGCGCCGTGAGCGCTTCGTCAGCATCTGCAAGGACAAGGACGTGCAGCAACTGACCTTCGACGCCTACATGAACAAGCGCCTGGTGCGCAAGAAGCCCATGGCCCATGTGCGCATCTTTTTCAAGGACATGGCGCACCTGCTGGGCCTGGCACGCGTATGAGCCCTGGTGAAGGCAGGCCAGAGGCCTGCGCCATGCCATGCTGAACGGCAGCCTGCTGTCCAGCATGGACACCGCGCTGCAAGCCGCCTTTGCCAGTGGCTGGCTGGTGGATGGCCTGATTGCCCTCGTGCTGCTGGAGGCGGTCGTGGGGGTTTGGTGGCACCGGCGCAGCGGCGGTGGCTTGCCAACCCGCCAGCTGCTGGCCACGCTGGGCGCCGGGCTGGGGCTGATGCTGGCCTGGCGCGCGACCGAGACCGGTGCGCCAGGGCTGGTGCTGGCGCTTGCGCTGATGGGGTCGGGCATCTGCCATGCCCTCGACATGGCCGGCCGCTGGTCGCGCCGGCGAGACACCTGAAGAAGCGGTGACGCCCACGATCCGAAGCGGCTGGTGGGCAGCGTGGGCCGTGGTCATCCGCTCACCCAGCGGCCCATGGCCTTGAACCAGGTGCGGGCGGGCTCCTCTTTGCTGGTCCTTGGCATGGCGCTTCTGGCCCCTGCGCCCGCACCGCTGCAGCCGCTGGCGCTGCCCCGGCGCCGGCTGCGTCGGGCCCGCCACGCGGTTCCATGCGCTGCACGCAGGGCCTGACCTCCAACGCCCGGGTGCCTGGCGCACCTTGTTCTGGGCGGCGTTGGCCGACGAGGGCAAGGGCGCAGTGGCCGTGATCAACCCACGCCGGCGCCATCGCAGCCGGGGCGCACCCGCTCAGGCCGCGCCGTAGTGGGCCTCGAACCGCAGCCGCAATTCGCGCTTGAGCAACTTGCCGCTGGGGTTCTTGGGCAGGCTGTCGACGAAGAGCACGCCCTTGGGCGTCTTGAAGTGCGCCAGCTGGCTGGCGCAGTGGGCGATGACCTGGGCCTCGGTCAGGTCGGTGCCGGGCTTGGCCACCACCACGGCGGTGACGGCCTCGATCCAGCGCGGGTGCGGCAAGCCGACCACCGCCACCTCACTGACGCCGGCCAGGCGGTACAGCGCCTCTTCGACCTCGCGGCTGGCCACGTTCTCGCCGCCGGTCTTGATCATGTCCTTCTTGCGGTCGACCACGCTGATGTAGCCCTCGTCGTCCACGGTCGCCAGGTCGCCCGAGTGGAACCAGCCGCCCTCGAACGCGGCCGCGGTGCGCTCGGCGTCATGGAAGTAGCCCAGCAGCAGCTGCGGGCTGCGGTGCACGATTTCGCCGATCTCGCCGGGCGCCACATCGTTCATCTGGTCATCGACCACCCGGGTCTCGACATTGATCGCCGGCTTGCCGGCCGAACCGGGCTTGCGCAGCTGGTCTTCGGGCTTGAGCACGGTGGCCAGCGGAGCGATCTCGGTCTGGCCGTAGAAGTTCCAGATGCGCATCTGCGGGATGCGCTCGATCAGCTCGCGCATCACCGCCACCGGCATGATGGAAGCGCCGTAGTAGCCCTTGCGCAGGCTGCTCAGGTCGTGCTGGGTGAACAGCGGGCTGCGCAGCACGGCGATCCACACCGTGGGCGGCAGGAAGAACTGGCTGACGCGGTGCTGCGCCACCAGCGGCAGCAGGTTCTCAGGCGTTGGCTTGGCCGTGATGATGCTGGTGCTGCCCAGGTAGACGCTGGGGCCCAGGAAGACGTCGAGCTGGGCGCAGTGGTACAGCGGCAGCGCATGCAGCACGGTGTCGCCCTCGGCCATCTCGCCTTCGATGATGCAGCTGACGTATTGGTCGATCACCGCGCCGTGGGTCAGCATCGCGCCCTTGGGCAGGCTCTCGGTGCCGCTGGTGT
>JBBAPL010000045.1:27326-32778 GCA_040400895.1 Aquabacterium sp. | reverse complement strand
TGATCACCGACATCACCCGCCTGCACCGCAGCCAGCAGCGTGACCAGAGCCGCCTGCGCCTGCTCGACAGCCTGGTGCGCGGCGATCCGCTGGCCGACCAGCTGCGCCACCTGGTGCTGGACCACGAGGCCGCGTTTCCGGGCAGCCTGTGCTCGGTGCTGCTGACCGACGAGAGTGGCACCCGGCTGCGCCTTGCGGCCGGGCCCAGCCTGCCCGACTTCTTCAACCAGGCCGTCGATGGCATGCCCATTGGCCCTGGCCAGGGCGCCTGCGGAACCGCCTGCCACACCGGCCAGCGGGTGGTGGTGGCCGACATTGCTGCCGACCCCCACTGTGCGGGCGTGCGCGACCTGGCCGCCCGCGCCGGCCTGGCGGCCTGCTGGTCCACGCCGGTGCCGGGCCCCAGCGGCCGGCCACTGGGCACCTTTGCCATCTACCGCCGCCAGCCGGGCGCGCCGGGGGACGAAGAACTGGACCATGCCAACTACGCCGCTGGCCTGGCCGCGCTGGCGGTGGGCCAGCAACGCAGCGCCCAGCGCCTGCGCGACAGTGAGCGCCGCCTGGCCGACACCCTGCAGGCCGTGCCCGACCCGATCTGGCTGACCGACCAGGACGGCCAACTGCTGCTGGCCAATGCCGCCTACCGCCGGCTGGTGGCGCCGACCGACGCGGCGGCAGCCACCGGCCTGCCGCTGGCCGATGCCAGCAGCCACAACCTGTCGGCGCTGGCCGCCGACGATGCTGCGGTGGCCCGCACCGGCGCTGCCGCCACGGCCGAGCGCTGGTTGTCGTTGCCGCCCGACAACAGCCAGGCCTTGTTCGAGGTGGTCACCACGCCGATGCGCGACGCCGGCGGCGGCGTGGCCGGCGTGCTGGGCGTGGCGCGCGACATCACCCAGATCAAGCAGGGTGCGCAGGCGCTGGCCGACCAGTCGCGCCTGGTCGACACCATGTTCAGCCAGACCACCGACGCCATCGTGCTGCTCGACCCGCAGACCTACGCCTTCGTCACCTTCAACGACGCGGCCTGCAACGGGCTGGGCTACACCCGCGATCAGTTTGCCGCGCTGCGGCCCGATGACCTGCAGGCTGTGCTGGAACCGGCCGAGGTGCAGGCGCGCAATGCCCGGGTGATGGCCGGCGAACAGGTCACCTTCGACAACACCCACCGCCGGCGCGATGGCGGGCTGCAGCATGTGCAGATGACGCTGCGCCGGGTTGAATATGCCGGCCGGCCGCTGGTGTCGGTGGTGTGGCGCGACGTGACCGAGAGCCGTGTCCATGTCGACCGCATTCGCCGCCTGAACCAGGCCTATGCCGTGCAGAGCGGCGTCAACGAGGCCATCGTGCGCCTGGACGACAGTGCCGCGCTGCAGGCCGAGGTGTGCCGCATCGCGGTGGATGTGGGCGGCTTCCGGCAGGCCTGGATCGGCCGCCAGGACACCGCCGCCGGCGACCTGCTGACCCAGGCCCGCAGCGGCACCGCCGACCGCGCCGACCTGCCCTGGGACGGACCGGCTGCCGCCGCCTTGCGTGGCAACGCCGCGGTGGTGCTGGACGGCCCCGCTGCCGGCGGCCGCAGCGTGGCGGCCTTTCCCTTCACGCCGGCCGGCAGCGCACCCAGCGTGCTGGCGCTGCAGGCCAAAGGCGCCGGCCATTTCGACCCCGACCAGCTGGCGCTGTATGCCCGGCTGGTGCGCGACATGGGCCACGCCATCGAGTCCATCGCTGCCGAAGCCGCGCGCCGCCAGGAGCAGCGCCTGCGTGAGCAGCTGATGGAGTCGGTGGCCGGCCTGTTCTTCGTGCTGGATGCGCAGGGTCGCCTGCTGATGTGGAACCGGCGTTTCGAGACCGTGACGGGCTATGCCGCCGAAGCGGTGCGCGCCAGCACGGCCGTCGACTACTTCGCGCCCGAAGACCGCCCCGACGTGCAGGCGGTGCTGACGCGGGTGCTGGTCGAGCAGGAAGTGCAGACCGAAGCCTTGCTGCGCACGCGCCACGGCGAGCGCTTGCCTTACCTGCTGGTCGCGCGCCGGGTCGACCTGGACACCGGGCCGGTGGTGGTGGGCACCGGCATCGACATCTCCGACCGGCTGCGCGCCGACAGCGAACTGGCCCAGCACCGGCAGCACCTGGAGCAACTGGTCGCCCGGCGCACCGAGGAGTTGCAGCAGCTCAATGCCCGCCTCGCCCAGGAAGACCAGCGCCTGCGCGCCATGTTCAGCCTGAGCCAGCGCGCTGCCGGCCTGGACGAGCCCGCGTTGTGGCAGCACGGCATCGACGCACTGGTGGGCCTGGTCGGCAGCCAGCTGGGCTGCCTGCATGCGGTGGGCGACGATGGCCAGCTGGGCGCCTGCACCTGGTCCAGCGCCGTGGGCACCAGCCTGCAGGGCGGCTCTGGCGTCGAGGCTGCCGCGCAGGCCTGTGCGGGCGCTCTGCGGTCCCTGGCGCCCACGGTGGCGCCCTTCCTGGTGGGCGGGCAGGCACACCAGGTGCTGGCCGTGCCGGTGCTGGACCAGGGCCGCGGCGTGCTGGCCTTGTGCGTGGTGCATCTGCTCGCGGGCGACGGCCAGTCGACCGCGCCGCCTGGTGCCGCGCATGACCTGGCCGCTGCCGGCGCCGACTTGTGGGACATCATGCAGCGCCGGCGCACCGAGCTTGCGCTGGCCCAGGCCAAGGCCGCAGCCGACGCGGCCAACCAGGCCAAGAGTGCCTTCCTGGCCAACATGAGCCATGAGATCCGCACCCCGCTGAACGCGGTGCTGGGCTTCGCCCACCTGCTGCGGCGCGAACCGCTCAGCCCGCGCCAAGTCGACCACCTGGGCAAGATTGCCGACGCCAGCCAGCACCTGCTGCAGGTGATCAACGACATCCTGGACTTTTCCAAGATCGAGGCCAGCAAGGTGGCGCTGGACCCGACCGACTTCGCGCTGGCGTCCAGCCTGCAGCGCATGGTGGCGATGGTGACCGACCGGGCCCGCGCCAACCAGGTGCAGCTGCAGTTGGACGTCGACCCGACCAGCCCGGCGCAGGTGCACGGCGACCAGCTCCGGCTGGAGCAGATCCTGCTGAACCTGCTGAGCAATGCCGTCAAGTTCACCCCCGGTGGCCAGGTCTGGCTGCGGGTGCGGCCGCTGGCGCCGGGCTGGCTGCGTTTCGATGTGGAAGACACCGGCATCGGCATCGACGGCAGCCAGCTGCTGCAGCTGTTCCGGCCGTTCGAGCAGGCTGATGCATCGACCACCCGGCGCTTTGGCGGCACCGGGCTGGGGCTGGCCATCAGCCACCGGCTGGCGCAGTTGATGGGCGGGCGCATCGGCGTGGCCAGCCAGCTGCGCCAGGGCAGCTGCTTCTGGGTGGAGTTGCCGCTGCCCCAGGCGGCCACGCTGGCGGCGGTGCCGGCGCGGCCGGTGGCACCGCCGGCGGCCGTGGCAAACGCGACCCTGCCGCTGCTGGGCCTGCACGTGCTGCTGGCCGAAGACAACCCGATCAACCAGGAGGTGGCCCTGGAGCTGCTGACCGCCCAGGGCGCCCAGGTGGATGTGGCCGATGACGGCGAGCAGGCCCTGCAGCGCGCCCGGCAGTCCAGCTACGGCCTGGTGCTGATGGACGTGCAGATGCCGCGGCTGGACGGCCTGCGCGCGGCCGCGGCCATCCGCCAGCTGCCGGGCTGGGCGCGGGTGCCGATCATCGCGATGACGGCCAGTGCCTTCACCGAGGACCGCACCGACTGCCTGGCCGTCGGCATGGACGACGTGCTGGTGAAGCCGGTGGAGCCCGAGGCGCTGACGCGTTGCCTGCTGCAATGGTGGGCGCCTGCGGTTGCCATGCCGGCGCCTGTGGTGCCGGCAGCCGCCGAGGTGACCGGTGCGGTGCAGCCTGCCGCCGTGCGCGCCAGCCTGCTGGCGCTGCGCAGGCTGCTGCAGTCGCATGACACCGCCGCGGCCGACCACCTGTCGCAGCAGGCACCGCTGCTGGGCCCAGCCCTGGGCGCGCAACTGGCTGCGCTGGCTGGCGAGGTGCAGGGCTTTGCCTTTGAGGCAGCGCTGTCGCGGGTGGACGGCCTGCTGGCCGCCACCCCGGGCGCCTGACGGCGGCGCAACCCGCGCGCTGTCAGAAGCCGGCCACCAGGCCGGCCTGCCACAGCGCGTCGACCCGCTCGAACACCGACCCCGCACGGCCGAAGGCGGCGGTGTCGCGCGCCAGGCGGATCCACACCCGGGTGTCGTGCGGCCCGGTGTCCACCGGCTGGTCGGCACGCTCGCGCGCATGCCAGGCATGCACCGCGGCATAGTGCTGCGGGTGCTGCTTCAGCGTCCAGGCCAGGCCCACCAGGTCGGCAAAGCCTTCTTCGCGGCGGGTGCGCCACATGTCCTTGAGCAGCACTTCCTGCTCGGCCGTCACCTGGCTGAAGCCCGACAGGTCCACCAGTCCCGAGGGCAGGGTGCCCCAGGTCTGGCGCAGGTGGCGCCAGCAGTGGCCCAGCTCGTGCGCGATGATGGCCTCGACCACCGGCCCCTGCAGGCCGGGCGGCATGCGGTCGAGGGTGGCCTGGGCCTCGGGGTTGCCGCGCATCGACAGCACCAGCACGCAGCGTCCCTCGATGAAGGCCATGCCCATCGGCGTCTGGCCGGGCGTGTCCTGCGGCTGCACCACCACATGCAGCGGCAGCTTCTCGGCGCGGGCGAAGGCCAGCACCGGCGCGGCCGCGCGCAGCCAGGCCAGCTCGGTGGCGTTGAGCGCGTCGGTCGTGCCGGTGGCGCAGGCCGCGCCGGCCAGCGCGGCAGCCAGGCCGGCGCACCATCGGTTGAACATGGGCGATCTCCTTGGCAGACCAGTGTCAGCCGCGGGGACCGGCTGCAATGGCCGGAGGAACGGTGGCCGAGCCCCGCAGTTCCGCGCCTGGCGGTCTGCCGTGGCGGGCGGCCGCACCTACGACATGTGTCGTATGGCCCGATTGCGGCCAGGCCCCGAGACTGCGTTTGTCCATCCACCGGGCCAGACCGCCCATCACTGACCGCCCACCAGGAGCCAATCCAACATGACATCGTCCCGCCGCACCTTCACCGCCGCCCTGTCGGCTGTCGCCATCGGCGCCAGCCTGGTCGCCGTGCCCGCATTTGCACAAGACACCATCAAGGTGGGCGTGCTGCACTCGCTGTCGGGCACCATGGCCATCTCGGAGACGGTGCTCAAGGACACCGTGCTGATGGCCATCGACGAGATCAACGCCAAGGGCGGCGTGCTGGGCAAGAGGCTGGAGCCGGTGGTGGTCGACCCCGCGTCGAACTGGCCCCTGTTCGCCGAGAAGGCGCGCCAGCTGATCAGCAAGGACAAGGTCGCCGTCACCTTCGGCTGCTGGACCAGCGTCAGCCGCAAGAGCGTGCTGCCGGTCTATGAAGAGCTCAACAGCCTGCTGTTCTACCCCGTGCAGTACGAGGGTGAAGAGCTG
>JBBAPL010000045.1:0-27316 GCA_040400895.1 Aquabacterium sp. | reverse complement strand
CGTGTTCTACACCGGTGCCGCGCCCAACCAGCAGGCCATCCCCGCGGTGGAATACCTGATGAGCAAGGACGGCGGCAGCGCCAAGCGCTTCGTGCTGCTGGGCACCGACTACGTGTACCCGCGCACCACCAACAAGATCCTGCGCGCCTTCCTGAAGGCCAAGGGCGTGGCCGATGCCGACATCATGGAGGACTACACCCCCTTCGGCCATGCGGACTACCAGGGCATCATCGCCAAGATCAAGAAGTTCGCCTCCGAAGGCAAGAAGACCGCCGTGGTCTCCACCATCAACGGCGACAGCAACGTGCCCTTCTACAAGGAACTGGGCAACCAGGGCCTGAAGGCGACCGACGTGCCGGTGGTGGCCTTCAGCGTGGGTGAAGAAGAGCTGCGTGGCGTGGACACCAAGCCGCTGGTGGGCCACCTGGCTGCCTGGAACTACTTCATGTCCGTCAAGAGCCCGGCCAACACCGAGTTCGTCAAGAAGTGGAGCGACTACGCCAAGGCCAAGGGCATCGCCGGCCACAAGGACAAGCCGATCACCAATGACCCGATGGAAGCCACCTACATCGGCATCATGATGTGGAAGCAGGCGGTCGAGAAGGCCAAGAGCACCGACACCGACAAGGTCATCGCCGCGATGGCCGGCCAGACCTTCCAGGCGCCGGGCGGCTTCATGTCCACCATGGACAAGGAAAACCACCACCTGCACAAGCCGGTGTTCATCGGTGAGATCAAGGCCGACGGCCAGTTCAACGTGGTGTGGAAGACCAAGGGGCCGGTCGTGGCTGACCCCTGGAGCGACTACATCGCCGAGAACAAGGGCAAGAAGAACGTCGTCGAAGCGAAGAAGTAACTCCCCCCGAAGCGGCTTCGCCGCTCCCCCCGCTGGGGGGCCACGCCAGCGGCCCGGCAAAGCCGGTTCCGCGGCGTGTGCTTGGTTCGGCGGCGACGGCCATGCCGTCGCCAGCCTCAGATTTCTGACCGGGCCTGCCTGTGCTGCGTTGTCTGATCCTCTTGTTCGCACTGCTCGGCGGTCAGGCCGCCTGGGCCCTGACACCGGAGCAGGCCGGCAAGATCGCTGCCGGTGACTCCGACGACCGGGTCGCCGCGCTGAATGCGGCCGTGGCGGCTGCCGATACCGCGCTGTCGCCCTTCATCCAGGCCATGCTCGACGATGCGGTGAAGACCGCTGGCGGCAGGGCGTTCATCGTGCAGGGCGACAAGGTGGTGGACGCCGCCACCGGCGCTGCTGCCACGCTGCCGGCCGATGCCGAGGATGTGGTCAACAACAACCGCATGCGCCGCGAGCTGGAAGCCGCGCTGGCCGTGCTGAAGCTGGTCTCGTCCGACGTGGTGGTGCGCCGCGCGGCCATCGCCGAGCTGAAGGACGACGTCGACGAAGGCAAGCTGGTGCTGATCGAGAAGGCCATCGGCGCCGAGACCGACGCCGACCTGAAGGCGCGGCTGGAACTGCTGCGCGCCGCGGTGCTGATCTCGTCCGCCGATCCGGCCAAGCGCGCCGCCGCTGCGGCCGCGCTGTCGGGCAGCAGCTCGCCGGCCACGCGCTCGCTGCTGCTGGAAAAGCTCGGCACCGAGCAAGACCCGAAGGTCAAGGCCGCCATCCAGGCCGCCATCGACAGCGTGCAGGGCCAGCTGGCCTGGGGCGAACGCCTGGGCGTTCTCTTCACAGGCGCGAGCCTGGGTTCGATCCTGCTCTTGGTTGCTCTGGGCCTGGCCATCACCTACGGCCTGATGGGCGTGATCAACATGGCCCACGGCGAGCTGATGATGATCGGCGCCTATGCCACCTACGTGGTGCAGAACCTCTTCAAGCAGTACCTCCCCGGGCTGTTCGACTGGTACATCCTGCTGGCGATTCCGGCTGCCTTCCTGGCCAGTGCGCTGGTGGGGGCGGTGCTGGAGCGCACGGTGATCCGCTGGCTCTACGGCAGACCCTTGGAAACGCTCTTGGCCACCTGGGGCATCAGCCTGGTGCTGATGCAGTCGGTGCGCAGCCTGTTCGGCGCGCAGAACGTGGGCGTGGAGAACCCCGCCTGGATGAGCGGCGGCGTGCAGGTGCTGCCCAACCTGGTGCTGCCCTACAACCGGCTGGCGATCCTGGTGTTCGCGGTGCTGGTGCTGGCGGGCGTGGCCGTGCTGATCGGTCGCACCCGGCTGGGCCTGTTCGTGCGCGGCGTGACGCAGAACCGCCGCATGGCCAGCTGCGTGGGCGTGAACACCGCGCGCATCGACATGCTGGCCTTCAGCCTGGGCGCGGGCATCGCCGGGCTGGCGGGCTGCGCGCTCAGCCAGGTCGGCAACGTGGGGCCTGACCTGGGCCAGGGCTACATCGTCGACAGCTTCATGGTGGTGGTGCTGGGCGGCGTGGGCCAGCTGGCCGGCACGGTGTATGCCGCACTCGGCCTGGGCATCCTCAACAAGCTGCTGGAAGGCTGGGCCGGCGCGGTGCTGGCCAAGATCATGGTGCTGGTGTTCATCGTGGTGTTCATCCAGAAGCGTCCGCAAGGTCTCTTCGCGATCAAGGGAAGGAGTGCCGAGGCATGAGCGCTGCGCTGCCTTCTTCCAGCGGCCTGCAGCAGAAGCGCGGCTTGCTGCTGGGCACCCAGGGCTGGGCCGGCGTGATGATCGCGCTGGTGGTGATCTGCGTGGTCTTCCCGGTGCTGAACCTGATGGTGCCCGAGGGCAGCGTCTTCCATGTCAGCGACTACGCGGTGCAGCTGACCGGCAAGATCCTTTGTTATGCCATCTGCGCGCTGGCGATGGACCTGATCTGGGGCTACACCGGCATCCTGAGCCTGGGCCACGGCCTGTTCTTCGCACTGGGCGGTTACGGCATGGGCATGTACCTGATGCGCCAGATCGGGCTGGACGGCAACTACAAGAGCCCGCTGCCCGACTTCATGGTGTTCCTGAACTGGAAGGAACTGCCCTGGACCTGGGCGTTGAGCGACAGTTTCATCGCCCAGATGCTGCTGGTGGTGCTGGTGCCCGGCCTGCTGGCGCTGGTGTTCGGCTGGTTTGCCTTCCGCTCGCGCATCAAGGGCGTGTACTTCAGCATCATCACGCAGGCGATGACGTTTGCGGCCATGCTGCTGTTCTTCCGCAACGAGACCGGCTTCGGCGGCAACAACGGCTTCACCGACTTCAAGCGCATCCTGGATCTGCCGATCGCCACGCCGGGCATGCGCATCACGCTGTTCGTTATCACAGGCTGCACGCTGGTGGGCTTCTTCCTGCTGGCGCGCGCCATCGTCAACAGCAAGTACGGTCGGGTGCTGCAGGCCATCCGCGACGCCGAAACGCGGGTGATGTTCACCGGCTACAACCCGCTGGCCTACAAGCTGAGCATCTGGGTGCTGAGCGCGGTGATGTGCGCCATCGCCGGCGCGCTGTATGTGCCGCAGGTGGGCATCATCAACCCCAGCGAGATGAGCCCGGCGGCCAGCATCGAGATCGCCATCTGGGCGGCGGTGGGCGGCCGCGCCACGCTGATCGGGCCGATCGTCGGCGCCTTCTTCGTCAACGGCGCCAAGAGCTGGTTCACCGTGGCCTTCCCCGAGTTCTGGCTGTACTTCCTGGGCGCGCTGTTCATCGCCGTCACCCTGTTCCTGCCCAACGGCATCGTGGGCCTGTTCCGCAAGGCCGCCGAGAAGAAGTCATGACGCCCGACCTGATGGAACAAGGCGCCGAACGGCGCGCCGCCTATGCGGCCAAGCAGCTGGCCAACCGCGGCACCGCCAGCGGCGGGCGCGATGCCAGCTATGGGCGCATCGCCCGCTTGGGTGTGCCTGACTTCACCCAGGGCGTGGCGCTGTACGTGGACGAGATCACCGTCAGCTTCGACGGCTTCCGGGCGCTGAACAAGTTGAGCCTGACGGTCAATGTGGGCGAGCTGCGCTGCATCATCGGCCCCAACGGCGCGGGCAAGACCACGATGATGGACTGCATCACCGGCAAGACCCGACCCGACAGCGGCACGGTGTCGTTCGGCTCCACCATCGACCTGCTGCGCTTGACCGAGCCCGAGATCGCCCAGGTGGGCGTCGGCCGCAAGTTCCAGAAGCCCACGGTCTATGAAGAGCTGAGCGTGTTCGAGAACCTCGAACTCGCCCTGTCCGACGACCGCCGGGTGCGCGCCAGCCTGTTCTCGCGCCTGAGCGGCGAGCAGCTCGACCGCATCGGCCAGACGCTGACGACGATCCACCTGAAGGACGACGCCCAGCGCACCGCCGGCCTGTTGAGCCACGGCCAGAAGCAGTGGCTGGAGATCGGCATGCTGCTGGTGCAGGACCCGAAGCTGCTGCTGCTCGACGAGCCGGTGGCCGGCATGACCGATGAAGAGACCGAGCGCACGGCCGAGCTGTTCCTGTCGCTCGAAGGCCAGCACAGCCTGGTGGTGGTGGAGCACGACATGAAGTTCGTCGACCAGCTGACCGAAGGCCGCAAGACCGTGACGGTGCTGCACGAGGGCAGCGTGCTGGCCGAAGGCCTGCTCTCGGACGTGCAGGCCAATGAGAAAGTGGTGGAGGTCTATCTTGGCCGCTGACCAACCCGAGCAGCAGCCCACGATGCTGAAGGTCGACGGCCTGAACCAGTACTACGGCGGCAGCCACATCCTGCGCAACGTCGGCTTCGAGGCGAAGTTGGGCGAGGTGACGGTGGTCCTGGGCCGCAACGGCGTGGGCAAGACCACGCTGCTCAAGAGCCTGATGGGCGTGGTGCCGGTCAAGACCGGCAGTGTGGTGCTGGAAGGCACCGACATCACCAGGGCCACGCCCTACGAGCGGGTGCGCAGAGGCATCGGCTACGTGCCCCAAGGCCGCGAGATCTTCAGCCGCCTGACGGTGGAAGACAACCTCAAGATGGGCCTGGCGGTCAAGCCGGGCGGCACACCGCTGCCGCCCCAGCTGTTCGAGCTGTTTCCCATCCTGCAGCAGTTTCTCGGCCGCCGCGGCGGCGACCTGTCGGGCGGCCAGCAGCAGCAACTGGCGATTGCCCGCGCACTGGCCGCCGGCCCGCGCCTGCTGATCCTGGACGAACCGACTGAAGGCATCCAGCCCAGCATCATCAAGGACATCGGCCGCGTCATCCGCCGCCTGGCCGACGAAGGACTGAACGGCCAGCGCATGGCCGTCGTCCTGGTCGAGCAGTACTACGACTTTGCCGCCGAACTGGCCGACCAGTACCTGGTGATGGAACGCGGCGAGGTGATCGCCCGCGGCCGCGGCGCCGACATGGACGCCGACCAGGTGCGCGACCGCGTGTCGATCTGATGCCGGGGGTCAGGCCAGGATGCTGGCGATGCGCTCGATCGACCAGTAAGCTGCCAGGGCGCCGATGCCGTAGAGCGCGACGGTGCGCGACGGCGCCAGCGCCACCACCGGCAGGCGCCGCAGCAGCAGAAACAGCAGGCCCGCGGCGGCCACCGTCAGCAGCTGGCCGAGTTCCACACCGACGTTGAAGGTCAGCAGCGCCACCAGCAGGTGGTTCTCGGGCAGGCCGATCTCCTTCAGCGCGCCGGCAAACCCCAGGCCGTGCACCAGGCCGAACAGGAAGGCCACCATCGCCGGCCAGCGCCGCGCCAGCGTGGGCCGGGTGTGCAGAGCCTCGCCCGCCACCAGCATGATCGACAGCGCGATCGTCGCCTCCACCGGCAGCGGCCGCAGCACCAACCAGCCCAGCGCGCTGAGCGCCAGCGTGATGCTGTGCGCCGCGGTGAAGGCAGAGATCGTCCACACCAGCCGGCGCTGGAAGCCCACCAGGAACAGCAGGCTGATCACGAACAGCAGGTGGTCGAAGCCACCGAGGATGTGTTCCAGGCCCAGCACCGCATAGGCCCAGGCAATCTCGCCCATGCCACGCTGATCGTTGGCCGAGCCGAACAACTGCACCTGGGGCTGGCCGGCGGTGATGGTGTAGACCCGCATGCCGCCGTCCAGCCAGTGCAGCTTGACCAGCACCGCCGAGAAGCCCTTGCCCACGCCGTCCATGGCCAGCGTGCCGGACAGCCCCGCCTCGCCGCAGCGCAGGTTGCTGCCCTCGGCCACGCAGCCTGACGGCCACACCGGGCGGATGTCGTCGCTGCCGCTGCGCATGCCGGCCGTCCACTGCCACACGAAGCTGGTGCGGTCGGTCTGGTGCACCACCATCTCGGCCATGCTCATCTCATGGGCCATGGCCGGGGCGCCCAGCAGCAGGCACAGCTGCAGGCCCAGCCACAGCATCACCAGCCTGGCGCGGCGCATCATGGCTTGGGCGCGTCGGTCTGGATGCGGTACTTCAGCGCCATGGCCTTGACGGCCGCCGCGCGCTGGTCGGCCATCACCGCATCGGTCCAGTCCTGCAGCACCACACCGCGCAGGTTGTCGAAGCTGGCCGGTTTGGCTGCGGTGGTGGCATCCAGCCGCACCACGCGCCAGATGTCGCCCTGGCGCAGCACGCGCCACTCGCCAGCGGGCGCCTGCTCCAGCGCACGGCTGAAGTCGGCGCCGTAGCTTTGCACGACGTTGGCCTGCGGCCGGTCCTTGAACACCCGCAGGCCGGCGTTGGCATCGCCACCACCGTTGGCGTTGAGGGTGGCCGCCAAGGCACGGGCGCTGGCCTCGGTGGGGCTGGCTTCGGGCACGATGGCCTCGGAGAAGTCCAGCCGCAGCGGCTCGTCGTACTTGGCCCGGTTCTTCTCGAACCAGGCACGCAGCGTTGCCTCGTCTGCCGGCGGCAGCTTCAGGCCGGCATTGATGGTGCTGAGCGCCTTGAAGATCACGCGGTCGCGGATGGCCTTGTCGCCCTTGTCCATCTGCAGGTCGAGGCCCTCGCGGTACAGCACCTCGTTGTCCAGCCACACCCGGCGCAGCGCATACAGCTCGTCGGTGTCGGGCGCGCGGCCGCGGGCGTCCTGGAACACCTTGATCGCCTCGGCATCCACCGCCGCGTCGATGTTGATCACCCGCGGGTCGTCGGCGCGGCCGGAGACCACGGCGTCGATGGCGAACAGCGCCGCGCCCAGCAGCACGAAGTGCAGCAGCGGCTCGCGCAGCCAGGCAGCTGCGCCGCGCTGCACAGGCTGCACGGGCTGCGTGCCGGTGTGTGGCAGGGTGGCCGGGTCGGCAGATGCCGGCCGGGCAGAAGGAACGGAGGACATGGCGGTGGATTTCATGCACGGTGTCGGCCCATGCTGGGCCGCAGGCTGGAAGGACAGTGGGGCGCCGCGCTCTGCAGCGCGGCGCCCCAGCGGGGGTCAGCGGTCAGCGCGTCACTTCACGCCGGCCACCTGGGTGGCGCCTGCCACCTCGACAAAGATCGGGTTGCTGTAGAACCACAGGTCGGCCCAGGCAGCCACGTCGTAGCTGACCATCTTCTGGCCGCTCGCATTGGTGCCCAGGTGCGCGGGACAGGCGTCGATGCCAGTGCCGCTGAACACCACGTCGGCGGCCGGCACGTTGGTGCCGCCGGTGGTGGTGCAGGGGATGCGCAGCATCGCGTTGGTCGGGAATTCGACGGTCGACGGTGTTGCCTTGGCGTTGATCGAGCCGGTGTTGGTCCACAGGTCCGACAGCGGGTTGCCCGACGCGTCGGTCTCGAACGGCACGGCCGGCGGCAGGTTGGTGCCGCGCAGACGCACATACTGCGACGCCTGCACCGCCGGGATGCGGTAGCTCATCACCTTGTACTCGGCCTGGCCCGGCGCGGTGCGCCAGCTGGTCTTGTTGAAGCTGCCGATCACAGCCGTGGTGGTGTTCTTCGCCGCTGCCGGCACGTTGGCCATCGTGCGCAGCTGCTGCGGGTTGGCCATGTCCACCCAGTCATTCGGCCAGGCACCAGCGTAGTCGGCCTCGCCCGGCTTCTTCATGCCGGTGACCATGCCGCGGATCAGGTCGACATGGTGCAGCACGGGCATGTCCAGCGGCTGGTTGATGCCCACTTGCAACAGCGACGGGTTCGGGAAGCTGTAGGGCGAGTAGCTCTTGCCAGCCGGGTCGCGCACCACCACCGCCACCACCACCTCGGCACCCGGGCGCACCTTGAGCTTCTCGCCCATGGTGGCGCAGCCGGCCACGTCGATGTCGGTGTTGTTCATGGCAGCCGTCAGCGCCACGTTCTCCACCTGCAGATTCGTCCGCTTGGCCGGGCCGGCGTAGGACGCGCAGGCCACGAAGGCCAGGCGGTCGATCAGCTGGCCGCTGTCGACCCAGGTGTTGCCGCTGCGCAGGCCGTCGACGATCATCTGCGGGTTCACGCGCTGGCTGCCGCCGTTGCGCACCATCGAGTAGTTGCGCTGGTACTCGCCCGGCCAGAAGTCATTGTCCGAGCGGCGGTCATCGACGCTGAAGGCGCCACGGCTGTGCCAGTCGCTGCTGGCGAAGAACCACCAGTTGCGGCCTTCGCCCAGCAGGGCGTCCCACACGCCGCCGAGCTGCGCGGCATACACGCCGGTGCCGCCGAAGGTGGTGCCACCCACGCTGTCGACGTTGGTGCCGCCGATGTTGTTGCGGCGCAGGTTGTATTCACCGCGGCGGTCGGACGCACCGTGGCCTGGCTGGCTCTCGAAGCCGAAGGCCACCATCGGCGCGGCGTTGTTGAAGTTGCGGATGTGCTCGACGTTGAAGCCGTTGTTGCCGGCCGGGTTGAACGGGCCGGCGCGCTCGATGTGGGCCGGCACGTAGTAGCTGGCGTTGGGGTGGAAGGCAGCCATCCACTTGATGCCTTCGACCGTCTTGTTGTGGCCGGTGGTGCCCTGGGTGGACCCCGACGGCACCAGCTTGGCAGCGGTGGCACTCCAGGTCGCGTCGCCATTGTTCAGGCTGCCCGGCACCGAGCAGTCCCAGTTGTTGCCCACGCCGCTGGTGGTGGTGGTGTTGCCGCGGCTGGTGTCGCTGTTGCCGCGGTCGAAGCAGTACTGCCACATGGCCAGCGCATTGGCGTCGCCCTTGGCGGTGTAGCCGGGGGTGGTGGGCAGCGGGCTGGTGAAGGCTGACGCCGGCATCTGGCCGGTGATCACCGACATCGAGGTGTGCTCATGGCCGGCCACCACCGATTCAACGCCGATGAACAGCGGCTCGTTGCGGCTGGCCGCCAGGTACTCCATCAGCGGGTACTGGTAGGTCTGGATGGCCTCCCAGCGCCACATGTTGCGGTTGGGGCTGGAGCCCGATGTCGCGCCCTTGGGCTGGACCGCCGGGTTGGTCGACTGCCAGGTGGTGTTGGGACCCTGGATCGCGCCGTTCGTGCCGGTCACCACCGGGTAGGCGGGTGTCGCGAAGCTGGCGTCCTCCGGCAGGGTGCAGTTGCGGTTGCCGCTGCCGCCGTGGCCGGCTTGCACGAACCAGTCCAGGCCCCAGGGCGTCTGGGCGTTGCGGTCCATCGACCGCTTGACTTGCTTCTGCAGCGACACGGCGCCGTCGGAGCAGGTGGAGTGGTTGTGGAAGTCGCCGGCCATGTAGGTGCCGGCGGTCTTGCCGGCCTGGGCCACCTGGGGTGAGGCCACCAGGGTGGCGGTGCCGATGGCGCTGAGTGCCGCCATGGCCAGGGGTGTCATTCGGTGTTGGATGCGCATTGCGGATGCTCCTGTGGGGATCGGGTGGTGAAGGTGTGGTGTGCCGTTGCGCGGGGCTCAGGCAAAACGCGGGAAATCCACGCTGAGGGTGGTCAACACCACCCCGCTGCGGGCAAAGGTCAGCTGCAGCGGGTAGCTGCGGCCGGCGTGCAGGGTCAGGCGCAGCGGCGCAAGCTGCAGGTGCAGGCCTCGCTCGTGCATGTCGAGGTCGCTGCCGGCCGGAATGGCCAGGGCCAGAGGCTGGTCTGCCGGCGCTCCCGGCAGCAGCACGCCACCGGCGACGGGCGTCTCCACGCCGATCAGCATGTCGTCAGCCGTCACCTCGTCGATGCGCATGCACAGCACGCCGGACTCGGCACCGGGTGCGGTGGCGCGGGTCCACGGATGGGTGATGCGCAGGAACTCGGCCTGCACCTCACAGGGCTTCGCGGTGGGCAGCAGCATCGCACCGGTCAGGGCGGTGCCGCTGCGCAATATCCAGCGCCTACTCATTCTGTGGTCCATGAACCTCGCTCCCCCTGGCCGCGGTGCGGCACTTCAGGGCGGCAACATGGCCGCTCTGAACTGATGCTATTCAGCTTGGCCGCAGTGTCTGGACCGCACATGACTGTGCGGTGACCGCGCAGTGACAGGCCGGGCCGACGGAGCGATGCAGCCTGTGCACCCCCTCACCTGCGGGGGGTGGTGTTGCGTCGGCACTGGGCCGTCACGTGCCTGTCGCATGGGCTGCCCAGACTCTGCGAGGTGTGATTCTTCTGGCCCGGCGACGACTGCCTGGCTGGCCCCTTCGTTCCCATGTTGGAGACCACCCTTGAAACAACTCGCCATCCTCACCGCCGGCCTGCTGGCCGCCTCGTTCGCCCAGGCCAACACCGCCGTGCTGGTCGATTTCGAAACGCCCACCAGCTTCGCATTCGTCGAAGAGCACTACAACGGCGGCACTGATTCCGCCATGCTGGCCGGTGCCAACCTGGGCGTCTCGTTCACGTTCGACGCCCTGGCGCTGCAGAACGACGCAGCCGGCCCGTACTTCAGCAATGCCCCGTCACCTGTCGGCGTGATGGCGCCCGTTGGTGCCAACGCCACGATGAACGTGGCCGCTGGTTTTGTCGGCACTGTGGGCGTCTGGTATTCGGCCGACAGCTTCGTGCTGCAGGGCGTGAACGTGTACAGCGGCCTGAACGGCACCGGCAACTTGATCGCCTCGTTCAACCTGGTGGCCAATGCCCAGGCCGACGGCTGCAGCAGCAGCGCGTACTGCCGCTTTGACCAGCTGACCAGCAGCTTTGCCGGCACCGCCAAGTCGATCACCTTCGGCAACGCAGCCAACATGGCCGCCTTCGACAACATCAGCATCACGGCCGTGCCCGAGCCCACCACGGTGCTGCTGATGTCGCTGGGCCTGGCCACCCTGGCCCTGCGCCGTCGCCGCGGTTGATGGGCACGCCGGCCTGCACTGCGGGCCGGCACGCGGTGCACGCCATGGAAGAAGTTCTCGGTCTGTTCCCCACGCCCTTCACCCGGGTGCATGGGGCTTTGGATAAGGCCCCGGTCGACGGCCTGGTGGCCCACTTCACCGCGCAGGCGGTGAACGGAAACACCTCGTCTCTCAAGAGAAAGAACTGAAGGTGGCCGATGTCACGCGGCGATTCCCACTGATTCGATCTGGAACCCCAGCATTGCAGCTCGGCGCTTGAGTGCGGCGACGCTGCGCGCGCGCTGCTGCTCTTGGTAGCGCTGCTGGCTCTGGTCGACGAAACCTTCACCGCGGGTGAGCATGAAGCACACCATCCGCGCCAGCTGGTAGACGGGCGCTGTGTTGGCGCGCGGTTTGTCCATGCGCCTGCACAAGCGCCGGTTGAACGCCCCCAATGCCGAACCGCTGTGCGACAGGCTCAGGGCCGCCATCTCGATCGCCTGGCGCGCCCGGTTTCCCCATCGCTTGGTATGCGCCGACAGCCCCGTGCCCCCGCTGATCTTGGTCGCCGGGCACAGCTCCAGCCACGAGCAGAAGTGCTTGACGTTGACGAACCGACTCAAGTCGGTGCCGATCTCGCTCAAGATCTTCATCACCGAGTCCAGACCCAGCCCGTTGATGCGTGTCAGGTCAGCACCTGCCCAGTTGGCAAGCTGCTGGCGAACCCGCACGGGCCTTGCTGCCCGATCTGCGCACCTTGCCCCGGGCAATGCTGGCAGCCGAGCGCTCAGCCAGCAACGTCTGCTGCTTGGTCTCGCAATCGCGCACATGCTTGGCAGTGTCGTCGTGCATCGCCTGCGCCTGCCCGAGCATGAACAGGTGCTTCTCGCGCCAGTTGCTGGTCAGCGCGCGCACGATGTCCTGCTCGCTGACCTTGATGCGCCGATGCCGGTGGCGGGCCAGCAACTTCGGATCGCGCTGGCCGGTAACGATGTCGCGGATGACGGCCTGCCGGTTTGACCCCTCACCGCGCTGATCACCGGGGGGTGGGGGGGCGCGGCCCCAACTCGTTCGGCGCCAACAGCGGGATGTTCATTGGCAGCAGCGCCTTTGGCATGCGCTGCACCCAACTGGCCTGCGCTGTCAGAAGAGCATTTCGCTGGCCTGCCACGGCGCGGATGACGCAGACCTCGGCCGCCGGGCGGAACGCCGCGCGCAGCAGCCCGAAGCTCATCAGCTTCTGCAACCACTGGCAGTCCTGCACGTCGCTCTTGCGACCCGGTATGTACATGACCCGCCGGGTATCGAACAACCAGACCTTCAGCCCGCGCTGCTCCAGCACCTCGTACATCGGGATCCAGTACACCCCGGTGGACTCCAGCGCCACCATATCCACGCCGCATGCCAGCAGCCGGTCGACCAGCCCGTTCAGGTCGTCGGTCATTGCGCCGATTTCACGCTCCGGCGCGTCGGTGCTGTGCGGCGACACTGCCACCCGGTGGCTCGACGCCCAAATCTCAACAGCCGCCGCTTTGGGAAACACCAAGTCCTCTCGTTTGCGCATCGCCATGCCGTACTCCAACATCGTTGATGAACGGCAGTGCCATGGGAAACGTCGACATCGACGCGATCTCCCAAACGGGATGCGGTGCGCGTCGCTCACAAATTTCACCAACGAATCCCGGACCATCCTCAGAGACGGGCTCGTACGACGGCGTCCGATAACGCCGTGGGCTCGTACCAATGACGTCCCGGTCCTTTCGGCACTGCCGGTCACCTTGGAGTGCATCGCCGCTTCTTCAGGGGCACCTGGCCAGCGCGCAGGCCAGGCCATGCACAACCACGCCAACAGCTTCATCTCGGGCGTGGTCCACCCCACGCCCAGCCATCCCGGGTCGCAGACGGTGTTCATGAAGTCTACCGGCGGGCATGACTTCAGCTTCTGCAACGACCATGCCGGCACCGCGCACAGGCCTGACAACGCCGACAAGTGGATCAGCCCGGCGCCGTCGCCTGGTGACATCGTGCTGTGACTCAGCTGCTTGAGGCACGCGATGCGGCCCAACCACGCGAGCGACGCATCGCCGTGGCTTTCAACGCCATCCCCGTCCCGCCCCGCTCGATTCCTAAGGCGGCCCGTCACCTTCGGTGGCTGACGGCGCCAGCCTGGCGGTCGGCCTCGGCAGTGATTCGCGACGCAGGAAGACTCATACTCGCGCGAGGCCACGAGCCTTGGCACGTTGTCCAACTGGCAGCCGGTCTTGGGGTCGAGGTGGCCCGTGCATAGCCGGCATTCTGATCAAGCAGTCTCCTGCCATGACCGCCGGACTGGCCAACCAGTGTCTGGTGATGGAGCGCGGCGAGGTCATTGCCCACAGCCACATCGCCGGCATGGAAGCCGACTGTGTGCGCGCCCGCGTGGCGATCTGAGCGACCCCGTGGGGTCAAGGAAACTCGGGGCGGCCCTGCGTCTCCTTGTCAGCGCTGCTTCAGGTCAGGAGGGTGGCGATGCGCTCGATCGACCAGTACGCCGCCAGCGCACCGATGCCGTACAACGCGGCCAGGCGCGCCGGCGCCGGCGGCAGCATGGGCAGCCGACGCACTGCCAAGTAGACCAGGCCTGCAGCGGCCACGGTCAGCAGCTGGCCCACCTCGACACCCAGGTTGAAGGTCAGCAGCGCCACCAGCAGGTGGTTATCCGGCAGCCCGATCTCCTTGAGCGCGCCGGCAAACCCCAGGCCGTGCACCAGACCGAACAGGAAGGCCACCAGCGCCGGCCAGCGCCGCGCCAGGGTGGCGCGACTGCGCAAGGCCTCGCCGGCCACCAGCATGATCGACAGCGCGATGGTCGCCTCCACCGGCGGTGGCCGCAGTACCAGCCAGCCCAGCGCGCTGAGCGCCAGCGTGATGCTGTGCGCCGCGGTGAAGGCCGAGATCGTCCACACCAGTTGGCGCCGCAAGCCCACCAGGAACAGCAGGCTGATGACGAACAAGAGGTGGTCGAAGCCGCTGAGGATGTGCTCGACACCCAGCAGCGTGTAGGCGCTTGCGATCTCGCCCATGCCGCGCTGGTCATCGGCCGAGCCGTACAGCTGCACCGTCGGTTTTGAGCCGGTCAGGGTGTAGACGCGGGTCTGACCGTCCAGCCACTGCACCTTGACCATCGCCGCAGAATAGCGGTCGCCCACGCCGTCGATGCGCAGCGGGCCCTGCAAGCCTGCCGGCCCGCACTGCAGCACAGTGGCATCGGCCTGGCAGCCATCGGGCCACCTGGGTTGCAGCGTGATGAGGCCGGTGCGGTCGCTGGTCGCTGTCCATTGCCATGCGAAGCGGCCCTTGGCCACCTCGCGCAACGACATCTCGGCCATGCTCATCTCATGCGCCGTGGCGGGTCCGGCCAGCAGCGTCAGCAGCGCCAGCAGCAGGCCGAGCAGGGTGGCCAGGCCACGTCGCACAGCGCCGGTCATGGCTGAACCGCCTCGAATTCGATCTTGTACTTGCGGGCCAGGGCGCGCACTTGGCCGGTGCGCAGTTCGGTCATCGTGGTGTCGTTCCAGTCCTGCATCACCACGCCGCGCATCACTTCCCACTGTGCAGGCTTGGCCGGGGTCACCGCATCCAGCCGCATCGCGCGCCAGCCGTCCGAAGTGGCCAGGGCACGCCATTCGCCAGGTGGCGCCGCCTCGATCGCCTTGGCGAAATCAGCGCCGTAACTCTCGACGATGTTGGCATGCGGCCGACCCTTGAACACCCGCAGGCCGGCCTTGGCGTCGCCCGGCGTGCCGCTGTTGAGCGCCTGCACGAAGGCGCGTACCGCAGCCTCGTTGTTGTCTTCGGCCAGCGCGGCCTCCTGGAAGTCAAAGCGTGCCGGCTCGTCGTACTTGGCGCGGCTCTTCTCGAACCACTGGCGCAGCTCGGCCTCGGTGATGTCAGGCCGCTTCAGCGCGGCATCCACCAGGCTCAGAGACTTGAAGATCACCCGCTCGCGGATGGCGGTGTCACCCTTGTCCACCTGCAGCGCCAGGCCTTCGCGATACAGCACTTCGTTGTCCAGCCAAACCTGGCGCAGGGCCTTCAGCTCGTCAGCGTTCGGCTCGCGGCCACGGGCGTTCTTGAAGAGCGTCTTGGCCTCCTGGTCGACTGCCGCCGACACCACGATGCGGCGCGGGTCGTCGCTGCGCCCCACCAGCCAATGGTCTGCTGCAAACAGCACCGCGCCCAGCAGCACGAAGTGCAGCAGCGGCTCCTGCAGCCAGGTCAGCAAGTGCTTGCCAGCGGCCGGGGGCGGCAGGGGGGTGGGCGCTGCGCCGCCAGCGCCATCGGGTTGGTGGGTTGGAGTCAGGGGGGTGGACATGGTGGGCCAGGGACAGTCGGAAGATAGAAAAAGCGCCGCGCGAAAACCGCGCGGCGCTTCCCGGGGGTCAGCGTGCCAAGGCGACTTACTGGACGCCGGCGACCTTGGTCGAAAGCTTCACTTCAATGAAGATCGGGTTGCTGTAGAACCACAGGTCGGCCCAGGCCGCCACGTCATAGGCCACCATCTTCTGGCCGTTGACCACCGGCAGGTGGTCCGGGCACTTGTCGAACTGGGTGCTGCCCTTGGTCGACACGCAGGGGATGCGCAGATTGGCCAGGTCGGTGGTGCCGTTGCCGGAGTTGGTGTAGATGTCGGCACGCGGGTTGCCATTGGCGTCGGTCTCGTAAGGCACGGCAGCCGGCAGGTTGCTGCCGCGCAGCCGCACATACTGCGACGCCTGCACCGCCGGGATGCGGTAGCTCATCACACGGAAACTGTCGGACGTGTTGCGCCAACCCTTGTCGGCTGCGCTGAAGGTCTTGATCACCGCAGCGGTGTTGTTCTTCGCCGCTGCCGGCACCGCACCCAGTCCAGCGGTCTTGCCGAAATTCGGCGAGGACGGGTTTGAGTCCAGCCAGGCCGCATTGGCCGGCCACTGGCCCGCGTAGTCGGCCGAGCCAGGCTGCCTGTAACCCTTGACCTTGCCGCCGATCAGGTCGACGTGGTCCAGTTTCGGCTCATTCATCGGCTGGTTGATGCCGATCTGGCGCAGCGACGGGTTGGGGAAGGTGTACGGCGAATAGTTGGTTCCCTGCGGATCACGCACCACCACGGCCACCACGATCTCGGCACCCGGCAACACCTTGAGCTTCTCGCCCATGTTGGCGCAGTCGGCTGCGTCGACGTCGGTGTTGTTGCGGGCCGCCGCCAGCGCCAGGTTTTCCGCGCCACCATTGCTGCGGAAGCGTCCGTCGGGGTAGGAGGCGCAGGCCACAAACGCCAGGCGGTCGATCAACTGACCGCCGGTCGCGAAGCTGTTGCCGGTGCGCAGACCATCGACGATGGTCTGCGGCCGCGCCTTGTCGGTGCCGTTGCGCACCAGGGTGTAGTTGCGCTGGTACTCACCGGGGAAGAAGTCCTGGGTCGAGCGGCGGTCATCGGGGCCGAAGCTGCCGCGGTTGTGCCAGTCGGAGCTGGCAAAGAACCAGAAGTTGCGGCCTTCGCCCAGCAGCGCATCCCACACGCCGCCGATCTGCGCGCCATACACGCCGGTGCCGCCGTAGGTGGTGCCGCCGACGGTGTCGGTCAGCACGCCGTTGATGGTCTGGCGGCGGGGCAGGTATTCACCGCGGTCCGATGACGCGCCGTGGCCCGGCTGGGATTCCATGCCGAAGGCCACCATGGGGGCGGCATTGTTGAAGTTGCGCAGGTGCTCAATGTTGTAGCCGTTGTTGCCGTTCGGGTTGAACGGGCCGGCGCGCTCCAGGTGGGCGGGGACGTAATAGCTGCCGGTGGGATGGTTTTCCTTCATCCACTTCACGGCCTCCACTGTCTTCAGGTGGCCGCGGTCGCCGTTACCTGTGCCACTGGCGGGGATCAGCTTCTGGGCAGCGGCGCTCCAGCTGGCGTCGGCACTGTTCAGGCTGCCGGTGACAGAACAGTCCCAGTTGTTGCCGATGCCGCTGGTGGTGGTGGTGTTGCCGCGGCTGGTGTCGGACACCCCGCGGTCAAAGCAATAGGTCCACTTTGCCAGCGCGTCGGCGTTGCCGTTGGCGGTGTAGCCGGCGGTGGTGGGCAGCACCTTGGTGTCCAGCGACAGCGGCATCTGGCCGGTGATCACCGCCATCGAGCTGTGCTCATGCCCGGCCACCACTGATTCCAGGCCCAGGAACATCGGCTTGTCCTTGACGGCAGCCAGGTACTCCAGCACCGGGTACTGGATTTCCTGCAGTTGTTGCCAGCGCCACATGCTCTGGCTGGGCGAGGTACCGCTGACCGCACCCTTGGGGCTGACCGCCGGGTTGGTGGATTGCCAGGTGGTGGTGGGACCTTGCAGCACGCCGTCTTTGTAGACCAGCGGGTAAGCCGGCGTGGCCAGGCTGTCGTCTTCGGCCAGGGTGCAGTTGCGGTTGCCGCTGCCGCCGTGGCCGGCTTGCACGAACCAGTCCAGGCCCCAGGGGGTGTCCTGCTTGTCGGTGGACTTCTTCACCAGCTTCTGCATCGAGATCGAGCCGTCCGAGCAGGTGGAGTGGTTGTGGAAGTCGCCGGCGACATATTTGCCAGCGGTCTTGCCGGCCGCCAGGGCCGGCTGGGCAGCTGCCAGCAGGGCGATGGCGCCGATGGCGCTGGCAGCTGCCACTGCCATCGGGGTCTTACGGTGCTTGAAGTTCATGCGAGTGCTCCTTTTGGGGCGGTAGGGGAAAGTGTCTGAAGGAACGCTGGCCCGGGGTCAGGCGAAGCGCTCGAAGTCCACGGACAGCGTGGCGCGCACCAGGCCGCTGCGGGCAAAGGTCAGCTGCAGTGGGTAGCTGCGGCCGGCCTCCAGGGTCAGGCGCAAGGGCGCCAGTTGCAGATGGATGCCCAGTTCATGCATCTCGATCTGGCTGCCGGCCGGAATGGCCAGGGCCAGTGGTCGGCCTGCCGGCGCTCCCGCCAGCAGCGCGCCGCCGGCGACGGGCGTTTCCACCCCGATCAACATGTCGTCTGCGGTCACCTCGTCGATGCGCATGCACAGCACGCCGAACTCGGCGTTCGGTGCGGTTGCGCGGGTCCATGGGTGCCGGATGCGCAGAAATTCGGTCTGCACTTCGCAGGCCTGCGCGGCCGGCAGCAACAAGGCGCCGGCCAAGGCGGAACCGCTGCGCAACATCCTGCGCCGGCCGATGTTCTGGTCCATAACCCGACTCTCCTTGGGCCGCTGTGTGGCAATTCGGGTCGACGATGTGAACGGCCCAACTTGATCAATCTCAAGCAGCACGAGTGTCAGCACTGAAAATGTCAATGCTGTGAAAGCAAGTAAAGTCCGATTAGCGAGCATAGTTAGTCAAAATTTCTCTGCTTGCTCATTTGTTGCTGGTGGGGTGCGCAGGTGCCCGGTTGTCACTTGCTTGTCGCTCGTCCGACCTAGACTACACGGTCTAGTAGCTTTCTGGCCGGCCGATGACTGCCCGCCCTGACGGTCCGTTTCCCTGTCGGATATCCCCCTGTGAAGCTCACCGCCACCCTCACCGCAGGCCTGTTCGCCGCTGCTCTCGCTCAGGCCAACACCGTGGTTTTGGTCGGTTTAGAGACGACCACCAGCGTGGTGTCCGCCGTCGATCGTCTCAAGGGCGGCGCCGCCTGCTCGTTCACCGTCGGCAACGCCGCTGGCGCGGCAGCTTTCAACATCATCGGCATCACTGCCGCGCCCGAGCCCACCACCGTGCTGCTGATGTCGCAGGGCCTGGCGTGCCTGGCCTGGCGCCGCCGCCACGGCTGATCACCCTGCCGGTCTGCAACGAATCCCATGGAAGAAACTTTTGGTCTGTTCCCCACGCCCTTCACCCGGGTGCATGGGGCTTTGGACAAGGCCCTGGTCGACGGTCTGGTGGCCCACTTCACCGCGCAGGCGGTGCATGGCAACACCTCGTCGCAGAGCCTGTCGCACACTGCACTGCTCAGCCCGGGCGAGAGCCCGCTGTTCGGGCTCGCCGCCGGGCTGATCACGCCGCGGCTGGTGACGTTTGGCGCGCTGCTGTTCGGCGAGGCGCTGGGCTGGTCGATCAAGGAAATGTGGGTCAATGTGCTCGACACCGGCGGGCGCCAGGCCATGCACAACCATGCCAACAGCTTCATCTCCGGCGTGGTCTACCTCACACCCACCCACCCCGGCTCGCAGACAGTGTTCATGAAGTCGCCCGGCGGGCATGACTTCAGCTTCCGCAACGACCACGCCGGCACCACGCAGGGGCCGTACAACGCCGACAAGTGGGTCAGCCCGGCGCCGTCGCCCGGTGACATGGTGCTGTTCCCCAGCTACCTGATGCACGCGGTGCCGCCTAACCAGGGCGCGCGGCGCATCACCCTGTCGTTCAACGCCATCCCCACGCAGCTGGACTCCTGGGGCTACCGCGTCACTTTCGGTGGCTGATCAGGGCGCTGGACTGGTGGCGGACCGGGCGGGCCGCCGCGCCGGCATGCCCGCCCTGGCCATGGCGGTGATGCTGGCGTCGGGCTTTGCCGGCCTGGGCTACCAGATCGTCTGGACGCAGCAGGCATCGCAGTGGCTGGGCCACGACGGCGTGGCCGTGCTGGCGGTGGTGGGCGGCTTCTTCGGTGGCGTGGCGCTGGGTGCGCTGGCACTCGGCCCGCGCATCGACCGCAGCCCGCACCCGGCGCGCTGGTATGCCGGCTGCGAATTGGCCATCGCGCTGTGGGCTGCCGCGCTGATCGGGTTGATGGGCCCTGCCAGCCGCTTGCTGATGCAGACCGTGGGCGCGCAGCCCGCCGCCGCCTGGCACTGGCTGGTGGCCCTGTTGGGCACCTTCATCCTGCTGCTGCCGGCCACGGCGGCCATGGGCGCCACGCTGCCAGCCATGCAGCGCCTGGTCGCCAGTCCGCAGCGGCCGGCAGCGGCCATCGGCTGGCTGTATGCCGGCAACACCGCCGGGGCCGTGCTGGGGGTGCTGGCCAGCGCCTTCTGGCTGGTGCCGGCCTTCGGCCTGGCCCGCACCGCGGCGGTGTGCGTGGCGCTGAACCTGGCCTGTGCCGTGGCGGCGCTGGCCTGGCGTGCGCCTCTGGAGCCCCCGCCGCCGCTGTCCAGTGCCGGGGCCCCCCGGCGCTGGTGGTTGCCGCTGGCCATGACAGGCCTGCTGGGTATCGGCTATGAGCTGCTGGCGGTGCGGGTGCTCAGCCAGGTGGCCGAGAACACGGTCTACACCTTTGCGTTGCTGCTGGCGGTGTACCTGGTGGGCACGGCGCTGGGTGCCGCCGGCTGGCAGCGCTGGGCCGCCGGACGGCCCGGTGACGACACCCGCCGGGCGCGCCTGCTGCAGGCCCTGGCCGCCGCCTGCCTGCTCGGCGGTGCGGCGCTCTGGCAGGCCGAGGCGGCCAAGGCGGCATTGCTGCAGGCGCTGGGACCGTCGATGGGCGCGGCGCTGGCTGCCGAGGCCATGCTGGCGCTGCTGGCCTTCGGCCTGCCGGCGGCCTGCATGGGTGCGGTGTTCAGCCAGCTCTGCACCCAGGCCCGCGAGTCCGGCGTCGGCATGGGCCGCTGCCTGGGCGTCAACACACTGGGGGCGGCGCTGGCACCGCTGCTGGTGGGCGTGCTGCTGTTGCCGGCCGTCGGCGCCAAGGCCGCGCTGCTGGTGCTGGTGGCGGGCTACCTGGCGCTGGCCCCGTGGCGGCGTGGGCCGGGCCTGCCCTCCGCAGCGGTGGCGCTGGCGGCGGTGGCCACGGCCGTGTGGGCGCCACCACTGCGCTTCATCGACCTGCCCGACGGCGGGCGCATCGTCAGCTACCAGGAAGGTCCGCAGGCAGCCGTCAGCGTGGTGGAAGACGCCGAAGGCGTGTCACGCCTGCGCATCGACAACCGCCAGCAGGAGGGCAGCAGCCACAGCCTGCTGGCTGACGCCCGCCAGGCGTTGCTGCCGCTGCTGCTGCACCCGGCGCCGCGGCGTGCGCTGTTCCTGGGCCTGGGTACTGGCATCACTGCGTCGTCGGCCGCCGAAGACCCGCAATTGCAGGTGGATGCGGTGGAACTGCTGCCCGAGGTGATCGCCGCGTCAGCGCACTTCACCCAGGTGTTCCATGGCGGGCAGCCCAACCCGCGCCTGCGCCTGGTCAACGCCGATGCGCGGCGGTATGTGCGCGCCGACGGCCCGGCCTACGACCTGGTGGTGGCCGACAACTTCCATCCCGCACGCAGCGGGTCGGGCGCGCTCTACACCGTGGAGCACTTCCGCGCCGTGGCCGCGCGGCTGGCGCCGGGCGGGGTGTTCTGCCAGTGGCTGCCGTTGCACCAGATGGACCTCGACACGCTGCGCAGCATCGTGCGCGCCTTCAACGCCGTGCACCCCGGGGGCTGGGCGATGCTGGCCACCAACAGCCTGGACACACCGGTGCTGGGATTGGTGGCCCGCGCCGACCAGCAGCCGTTCGATGTGGCCGCGCTGCGCCAGCGCCTGGCCACGGCGGCGCTGCCGCGCCCGCCAGCGGCCTTCGGCATCGACAGCGACCTGGCCTTGCTGGGCAGCTTCGTCGCCGGCCCGCAGGCGCTGGCGCGCTTTGCCGGCGCTGCCCCGGTCAACACCGACGACCACCCAGTGGTGGCCTACCTGGCGCCGCGCATCACCTACGCGCCTGACTCCAGCCCGCGCCAGCGCCTGCTGGCCCTGCTGCAGGTGCTGGCGCAGGCGCCCCAGGCATTGCAGCCGCCTGCCCTGGTGGCGCTGGAGCCCGAGCCGGGCTGGAACGCCCGCCTGGCGGCCTACTGGGTGGCGCGTGACGCCTTCATCACCGCCGGCCAGGCGGTGCGCCCGGTGGCCGACGTGCGCCAGATGCTGGCCCAGGTGCAGGCGCCGCTGCTGGCGGTGCTGCGCACCAGCCCTGACTTCCGCCCCGCCTACGACCCGCTGCTGGGCATGGCCAGTGCGCTGGCGCGCACCGACCCCGCCGCTGCGCGGGCGCTGCTGGCCGACCTGGCGCGGCTGCAGCCCGCCCGGCCAGAGGCAGGTCAGGCGCTGCAGCAACTGCCGGGCGTCTTGCCCTGACGCCCGCCGACGGTCAGAAGCTGTGCGTCAGCGTCAGCCGCAGCGTGCGCGGCTCGGCCGGGTGCACATGCTTGTCGGCCACCGCCACGCCGCCCGGCTCGCCTGGCAACCGGCTGTCGTAGAAGTATTCGATGTCGTTGACCCGGCGGTCGAGCAGGTTGAACACGTCCAGCGTCAGGCTGGTGCGCGGGTTGAACTGGTGGCTGATGCGCAGGTTGGCGGTCAGCGCGCTGTTGGCGCGCACGCTGTTGTCCTCGATCAGTGGTCCGCTGCCCAGGTAGCGCCACTGCAGGCTGGCCGACCAGGGGCCCAGGTCGCGCGCGGTGAAGGCGATCGACGCCACCTTGTCGACGCTGTTGGGGATGCGGCTGCCCGCCGGGTCGGCGTTGCTGAAGCGGCCATGGGTCCAGGCCAGGTCGGCGTCCACCAGCAGCCAGGGCAGTGGCGCCCAGCGGTTGTTCCATTCCACGCCGCGCCGCTTGCTGGGCCGGCTGGCCTCGGTGGCGCCGGCATCGCCCACATAGAGCAACTCGCTGTCGAAATCCAGCGTCCACAGCGCCAGCGAGGTGGTCAGCCCCGGCAGCCATTCACTGCGCAGGCCCAGCTCGAACCCGCGTGAGGCCACCAGCCCGGGCACCCGGTCGACCGGGGCGCCGGTCTTGGGGTCGATGCGGGCGGTGGTGCCGCGGGCGTCGTTGCTGTGCATGCCGCGGCCGGCATTGACGAAGAACTCGGTCTTGGCCCAGGGCCCGGCGATCAGCGACAGCTTGGGCGACAGCTGGCTGTCGCTGCTGCGCCCTCCGTTGGCTGGCAGTGTCAGCGCGTCGACCTGGAAGCGCACCTGGTCGGCACGCAGGCCGACGACGCCGCGCAGCCACGGCGTCAGTTCCACCGCCGTCTGGCCGTAGACGCCCAGCAGCGACTCCTGCACCTTGTCCTGGCGGGTGATGCCGCTCACCTGGCGGGCCTGGGTGTCGAACAGGCCCAGGCGCACCCGGTCGTGGCGCAACTGCAGGCCCAGTTCGCTGCGGGCGTTCAGCCCGCCCAGGCTGTGGTCGATGGTCTGGCTGGCGGCCAGGCCCATCACCCGGCGGTCGTCGTGCTGGGCGAACTGATCGCCGGTGGCCGGCCGCTCCAGCGCATAGGTGAAATTGGAAAACAGGTCCAGCCGGTAGTCGATCAGGTAGGCCGACAGCTTGCTGGTGCCGGCCGCGCCCTGGCGCTGCCACTGTGCCGACAGGCTGGTGCGCCGGGTGTCGCCGCCGGCGGTGGGGTCCAGTGAGTCGAAGCGGTCGAAGGCCTGGCCCTGGTGGGTGCCGGCGTCGATCAGCCGCTGCGGCACCTGGTCGGTCGAGGTCCACTTGGCCTGGTAATGCATCAGGCTGGCATGCCAGCCCTCGGCCGTGGTGCCGCCGCTCAAGGTCAGCACGGCATTGGTCTTGTGCAGGCCTTCGGGCACTCTCCAGGGACCGTCGTTGCGCTGCAGTTCCACCGCGCCCAGCAGTGTCAGGCCGCTGCCCAGGGTGGTCGAGCCACCGGCCACGCCGCGCCGGAAGCCGCCCTGGCCCAGCGTGACGCCACCGAAGGGCGCGTCCAGCCGGGTGCGGTAGACGATGTCGGCCGAGCCGGCGGAGGAGAAATCGCCGTTCTGTGCGAAGTACGGGCCCTTGCGGTAGGCGATGCGGTCCACCAGTTCGGGCAGCAGGAAGTTCAGGTCGCTGTAGCCCTGGCCGTGGCCGTGGCTGGGCATGTTGACCGGCAGGCCGTTGACGCTGGTGGCGAAGTCGGTGCCATGGTCGAGGTTGAAGCCGCGCAGGAAGTACTGGTTGGCCTTGCCGTCGCCCGAGTGCTGGGTGACGATGATGCCGGGCACGAATTCCAGCACCTCGCCGGGGCGCAGGGCGGGCCGGGTCTTCAGCAGCTCGGCGCGGATCACGCCCTGCGAAGCGGCGTCGCTGCTGCCCACCGCGTTGTCGTAGTGGCGGCCGGTGATCTGCACCTGGTTGGCGGCTTCGGTGGCCTGGGCCAGCGCCGACAGGCTGGGCGCCAGCAGGCAGGACGCCAGCAGGGCGGTGGCACGGGGGCGCATCGGGGGTGCCGGCCACCGGTGCGGTGGGGTCGGGGGGCTGAGGGGGGCGAATCTGGACATGGAGGTGATCCTGTGGGAGCTGCGGTGCCGCTGGTGCATGGCCATGCGCTGGCAGCCGAAGATGGGCAGGGCGCGGCGCAAGGCAGCGGCCCGTGTGGTTGGGGGTGTGGCGTGGGCAGGCCCGGCGGCCGACAGCGCGTGGCCGGGCTGGCTCAGGCGCGCGGTGGACGCTCAGGCAGGCGCAGATGGGCGTCGCGCCAACCTGGGACCACGGCGGCTGGCCAGCGTGCCGCCACCGCCTGTGGCAGCCGCCAGGCGGGGCCAGCCGCCAGACCCAGCGGCTGCAGCAGGCTGCCCGACGCGCCATCGGACGGGCCTGCGTCACGGTCGTGCAGCGGCTCGAGTGCCACCATGGTGGCGTCGCCCGGCCCATGGTGGTGGCGGGCGCTGCCGTCGTGGTGGTGGCCGTGCGCGACATCGCCGCCCGGCAGCGCGCTGCGCGCCAGCCCGTGCTGCCGAAGCATGCGCAGCGCAGCCAACCCTTGGGCCGAAGCAGGGCCATGCGGCTGGCCGGCCACCGGATCGACCTGCGCGTGCAGGGGCACGTGCCAATGGGCAGCGCCGAGCAGGTGCCGCAGGACTTGCGCCTGGCCATGCAGCAGCACACCCACCAGCAGCAGGCAGAGCAGGGCCTGGCTGAACGGGGTACGGGCCGGGTGCAGACGAGCGGACAGCATGTCGATTGGAGTATGCGCGGGTTGCATGGCGTCCGTGCGACATCGCGCCGCGGACGCGCCGCCCCTAGACTCTGTGCCATGACACCCGAGTCCCGCAGTTCCCATCGCGCCAGCTCCATGGCGCCGCCCGGCGCCCGGTGCCAGGTGGCCGTCGTCGGCGGCGGGCCGGCCGGCCTGATGGCGGCCGAGGCGCTGCTGCAGGCCGGCGCCCAGGTCGACCTGTACGACGCCATGCCGTCGGTGGGGCGCAAGTTCCTGCTGGCTGGCAAGGGGGGGCTCAATCTCACCCACAGCGAGCCGCTGGACGCATTCAACGCCCGCTATGCCGGGCGCGCTGACGCGGTGGCGCCCTGGCTGGCCGCGCTGCCGCCGCAGGCCTTGCGTGACTGGGCGGCCGACCTGGGCGTGTCCACCTTCGTTGGCAGCTCTGGCCGGGTGTTCCCGGCCGAGATGAAGGCCGCGCCGCTGCTGCGCGCCTGGCTGCACCGGTTGCGCGCGGCGGGCCTGCGCCTGCACATGCGCCACCGCTGGTTGGGTTGGCAGCCGGGCGATGCAGCCACCGTGCTGCGCTTCGACACCCCGGTCGGCCCCCGGCAGCAGCAGGCCGATGCCGTCGTGCTGGCCCTGGGCGGCGCCAGCTGGTCCCGCCTGGGCAGCGACGGCGCCTGGCTGCCCCACCTGGCTGCGCGTGGCGTGGCCGTGGCGCCGCTGCAGCCGGCCAACTGCGGCTTCGATGTCGGCTGGAGCGCCTACTTCGCCCAGCGCTTTGCCGGTGCACCGATGAAGTCGGTGCGCCTGCACTTCGACGATGACCAGGGCCCCGCCTTCGACCGGCCCGGAGAATTCGTCATCACTGCCACCGGCATCGAAGGCAGCCTGGTCTATGCCGCGTCGGCCCGCTTGCGCGAGGCCATCGCCCGCCATGGGCGGGCCACGCTGCAGCTCGACCTGCTGCCCGGCCGCAGCGTGGGCCAGCTGGCCACCGCACTGGCCAAGGGCCGCGGCGCGCGCAGCCTTCCCAACCACCTGAAGGAGCATGCCGGGCTGGACGGCGTGAAGGCGGCGCTGCTGCGCGAGCAGTTCAGCGCCGACCAATTGACCGCGCTGGTGGCCACGGCGCCGCAGGATCTGGCAAAGCGGCTGAAGGCCTGGCCCATCACCGTGGTGGCACCCCGGCCCATCGATGAGGCCATCAGCACTGCCGGCGGGGTGTGTTTCGACGCGTTGGACGGCCATGGCATGCTGCGCGCGCTGCCCGGCGTCTTCGTCGCCGGCGAGATGGTCGACTGGGAGGCACCCACCGGCGGCTACCTGCTCAGTGCCTGCTTCGCCAGCGGCATGGCAGCCGCGCGTGGCCTGCTGTCCTGGCAGGCCGCCAATGGCCCGGCGTCCCTCATCCCCAACCCCTGAAGGAAGCGTCCATGCTGGTCGTGCACCACCTGAACAATTCACGCTCGCAGCGTGTGCTCTGGCTGCTGGAAGAGCTGGGCGTGCCCTACGAGATCCGGCATCACCAGCGCGATGCCAAGACCATGCTGGCGCCAAAGGAATTGCTGGCGGTGCACCCGCTGGGCAAGAGCCCGGTGATCGTGGACGGCACCACCACCGTGGCAGAAACCGGCGCCATCGTCGAGTACATCCTCGACACCCACGCCCAGGGCCGCATGCGCCCGGCCGCGGGCACGCCCGAGTTTCTGCGCCACCGTTACTGGCTGCACTTCGCCGAGGGCTCGGCCATGCCGCCGCTGCTGTTCAAGCTGGTTTTCGACGAGGTGCAGAAAGCCCCGATGCCGTTCTTCGTCAAGCCGATCGCCAAGGCCATCAGCCAGAAGGTGATGGACGTGATGGTGTGGCCCAACCTGAAGCGGCAGTTCGACTTCATCGAGTCCGAACTGGGCAAGAGCACCTGGCTGGCCGGCGAGGAACTGACCGGTGCCGACATCATGATGAGCTTTCCGCTGGAAGCGGCCAAGCAGCGCGCCGGGCTCGATGCATCCCATCCCAAGATGCTCGGCTACATCCAGCGCATCCATGCGCGCCCGGCTTACAAGAGGGCACTGAAGAAGGGCGGGCCGTACGACTTTGCCTGATGGCTGGTTGGGGCTCTTTGCGGACATGCCTTGATTGGCGCGAGGCCGAGGCCAGCGGGTGACTGGCTGACTCCATGTCCCCCGCCGGCTGCGCCGGCTCCTCCTTTACTTACGTCAGCCAGTCACCCGCCGTCCTCGTCCAGCCGCCGTCTCCGCGCGCGGCGACGGTCGCAGTGGTGGCTGAGCGCCGGGCCGGGAGGGCCTGCTTTGCGGAAGTGAAGGAGGAGTCCTATTCGCCGCTTGCGGCGTGTAGGACGGGGGACATGGAGCAAAGCAGGCTCTCCCGGCCCGGCCCGGCGCGATCGCGCAGAACAAAACGACCGCAACGAGCCCCAATCAGTCCAAGCTGGCATCCATTCC